>CP016269.1:2383639-2728924 GCA_001880285.1 Flavobacteriaceae bacterium UJ101
AACAATATAACCTTCAAATGAAAGAACAAGAACCTTATTATGAGCCTATAGCAAAAGAAGTTGAGATTTTTGAACATTCTTATAAACAGAAACTTTCATTTCTATTAAAAGGGCCTACAGGTACAGGTAAATCACGTTTTATAGAATACATGGCTTATCATCTAGGTAAAAAACTTATTACGGTGAGTTGTCATGAGGAAACTTCTTCAACCGATTTAATTGGACGTTATATTATTAAAGGATCTGAAACTATTTGGCTTGATGGTCCATTAACCACTGCAGTTAAGACAGGTGCTATTTTATATTTAGATGAAATTGCCGAAGCAAGACCAGATATTATTGTAGCTATCCATTCACTTACAGATCATAGAAGAGAATTGTTTATCGATAAATTAGGAGAAACAATAAAAGCTCATGAAGACTTTATACTTGTTGCTTCTTTTAACCCTGGTTATCAACGTGGATTTAAAGAATTGAAACCTTCTACTAGACAACGATTTATAGCAGTTACATTTCATTATCCAGAACCTAAACTAGAAGTAGATATTCTAATAAATGAAACGAATGTTGACTATGCAGATGCTAAGAAATTAGTGAGTATCGCAAATAAAATTAGAAATCTTACAGAATTAGGTTTAACAGAAACAGTTTCCACACGATTATTGGTTGATGCTGCAAAATTAATTCATTCAGGATTGCCAAAACGGTTAGCAACTCATGTAGCGATAGTAGAACCTCTTACGGATGATCCTGAAATTATTAGTGCATTGAATGATTTATGTGATTTGATAATGTAAAAATCAAAAATTTAGAGTTTAGATTGAGAAACTCAAAATACAATACTAAATATGTTCGAATTCGAACCAGATGAATATATATTTACCAAATTTGCTCATTACTTTAAACGCAGAAGAAAAAGGAAAGAAGCAAATTTGGCTCATGTAGTTAAATTAAGTGATATAAAACCACGTTTGACTATTTTTGCTCGTGCTGTAACAGGGAGTCCTATTGAAATTTATGATGCAGAAAGAGAAGGAGGCTATAAAAATAATAATTTCTTTTTACCTTCAAAATACGCTGAATTCTCCACTATTGAAGAAAATACTTCTTTTTACTTGTTTAGAGTATTGTATTTATCTATTCAAAAAAAATTGAATTTAAATTGGAAAGAAGTTAAAGAATATTCACTTATAGAATCACAAAAAAAAGCAGAAGATACAGCATCAGAAGTATTAAACTATTTATTTAGAGAATTTTCAATAACAGAAAAATACTATCAAAAATTTATATTACATTATTCAGAAAAAACAACGAAAAAAAGATTGTCTGATTTTTCCTTTATTTATGGAAAATGGATGCTTGATGCAACAGAAGAAAAATTAGAAGATCGCTTAAAAAATATTTCAGAGAAAGTTAAAACCACAAATCATGAACAACCTAAAACTTTATTAAAAGCCCATGCTGTAGAAGAGATCGTTTCAGTTCAAGTAGATAAGAAGCAAGTGGAAGATGCTGTGTTACAACATCAATTTGAAAAAGTCGAAACAGCAGAAGAGTTTAATGGAAATTTCAGGAATATGGATGGTGATGATGAACTAGAAGATCATGCAAATGCTTTAGAAGATTTGAATATGAAATATACGGTTCGGGTAGATGATACAACACATTCCGTATATCAAGCTGATTTTGTAGAGAATACAACGATTGCAGAAAGTGCATTGAATGATGAAAAGGGGTATTTTATTTTATATGATGAATGGGATTATTCCAAACGTAATTACAAAGAGAACTATTGTAAAGTTTATCCAAAAACTATTTTAAAAAAGAATGTAGAATACTATAAAAAAGCCATTTCTAAAAATGGTTCAACCTTGCTTGGTTTACGAAAAATGTTGACAACAGTTAATAATAAATATAAGCAACAACGTAGACAAACACAAGGAGAAGAGTTTGATTTAGATGCTATTACAGATTTATTTGTTGATGTGCATTCCAATATTACACCATCAGAAAAAATTTACTTGTCTAAACGAAAAAAAGAAAAAGATTTATCTATTTTATTGTTGTTGGATAGTAGTTTGTCAACCGATGGTTATGTTGCAGGTAATAGAGTGATTGATGTAGAAAAGCAAGTTTCTATATTATTCGGAGAAATATTAGAAGAATTTAATATTGATTTTTCTATAAACAGTTTTTACTCAAAAACAAGAAATCATTCTAGTTATATCACTATGAAAGATTTTGATGACAATTGGAATGAAGCAAAATTTAAAATTGGAGCTATAGAGCCAAGTGGTTATACGCGTATAGGTCCTGCATTGCGTCATTCAGGAGAATTATTAGATAAAAGAAAAACTCAAAATAAATGGATCATTCTCATTTCGGATGGAAAGCCTAATGATTATGATCGGTATGAAGGAAAGTATGGTGTTAACGATATAAAACAAGCTCTACGGGAATTGAATGAAAGACAAATAAATTCCTATGCTTTGGCTATTGAAGCACAAGCAAAGTATTATTTACCACAAATGTTTGGTCAAAATCACTACCAAATATTAACAACTCCTGTAGAATTATTACAATCATTAGTAAAGTTATATGAAAAAATAAAACATCAAAAATAATGATAGAAGGATTAAATTGACTATGAAAACATCAATAATAGATCATAAAAATATATATTATCCTCCAGGAGGAATTTTATTGTGGATTATCATCTACCTTGAACTAATAACTTTTGGTATGGGGTTGATTGCAATGGCATACTATAGTAAGCAAGAGCCAGAAAGTTTCCATACGTCAAGACTTTTGTTAAATTCTACTTATGGTATGATTAATACGCTGTTTCTCTTAACAAGTGGAGCTTGTATGGCGGCTAGTGTAAATGAATTGAAGGTTAAAAACAACAAAAAAGGGAAACAATATCTTTTACTTACCATACTTTTTGGAGGATTATTTTTAGGTTTAAAAACACTTGAATATTATGACAAAATTAAAGGAGGTTTAGAGATGGGATACAATACTTTTTTTAATTTTTATTGGATGCTTACCCTGTTTCATGTAATACATGTTATAGTAGGACTGGTCATATTAGTTGTTATTTATTTTGGAATAAAAAATGAGAATTTAAATACACAAATAGATGATATTGAATCTGGTGCAGCGTTTTGGCATATGTGTGATCTTATTTGGCTTTTGCTATTTCCTGTAGTCTATTTAATTTTTTAAGATGAGTAAAACTGTTATTTCAACTTGGACCCTTTTAATTATACTGACTATTGTTTCAGCTGTATTTGGTAACCTTCAAGAAGCATATAGGGTTATTATATTAATGATTTTAGTAATTATAAAATTTTGTAGTGTTGGTTTTCAGTTTATGGAGCTTAAAAAAGCTCATGTTTTTTGGAAAACACTTTTAATAGTATATATAGTAATGTTTGCATTGTTATTATGCATTATTAGTTTATGAGTAAATAAGGATTGTAAATAGTTTTGGAATACACTTTTTATATAAACTAAAAACACCCCGTTTTAAATTTGTTTAAAACGGGGTGTTACATGCTAATAAATTATCTATACAAACTTTAACCAAGCACTCCCTTCTTGGTAATTTTCTTTTGGTTCTACGCTATTACTATAATTAAACGATCCTATTAATGAAGAAACTTCATGTTGAATGGATTGTAAGCTGTCTTGTATTAAATCTTTTCTAAATCCTTTTTCTTCTAAATTTATGACTAGATTAGCTGAGATAATTCGGCTAATTATTTTTCCTAAATCTACCATTTTTCGTTGAGAAATAGGAGCTTCTATAGAAAAGTTAACTGTTGATTTAAAAAGATCTGCTGCTTTTTCAGTTAGATTATAGTGTGATAAAAAGCTTAAAAAGTTCTTTTCTTTTGAACGCTTCATCATTTTTAAAACCATTTCTGAAATCTGAGTATATAACATTTCATTTGAGCCTTCAAAAATTTGAAAAGGACGACTATCTACAATACCACGTGTTGCAATATTTTCCATTTTATAACCATTACCTCCAAATAATTGAGCAACAGTTTGAGAAGATTCTTGCATTAAATCTGTTATGTAAGTTTTAATACTGTTTGCCTCAACAGCATCTGATGATAAATCATTCTCAATACCACTTTTTTCAGCACTTCGAGCACACATAGCAGAACAAATAGTATAAGCATTTTGAACTCTTGATAACTGAAAACGAACTTGGTCTAATTCAAATAATGGCTTATTTCCAACAATTCTATTTCTAGTGTGTTGTAAACCTTCGTCGTACATTCTTTTTACAAAGCCCATTCCCATACCAGGAAACTGCATTCTACTACGATGTAATAAATCAAGCATTAATTTTAAACCAGTCGATTCCGGAGTTAATTTATAGGTTTTAGGAATACGAATATTTTTAAGTTGATTGATTCCATAAGGAATCATATATAAACCTAAATTATTATAATATTCAGAAACATGAACACGTTGATCACAATGAGTATTATCTGCTATAAAAAAGTCAATATCTCGATCTAATTTCCCATTTTCTCCTTGATTACGAGATGTGATTAACCAATAATCAGCTAATCCCGTTAATCCTTGCCAATGTTTTGTTCCGTTAATGGTAAAATGATTGTTATCAAAAGTATGATGTGTTTGCATATTCAAAGCATCACTACCATAATCTGGTTCTGTAATCATGAGACCACCCATATTTTGCTTTTCAAGAAAACGTTTAAAGACTTCACCTTTGGCCGCTTCTTGAGCATATTTAGCTACAGGTTCTAAAAAAAGAGCAATATTAATTCCAAAAGTTAAGGATAGGGGTAGTGATTCATAAGAAGCTGCTTCTAAAATTCCTAAACATTCCTTAACCTTTACACCTCTTCCTCCAAAATTTTTAGGAATAGCTACAGATAATGGTTTATTTGCCATAATCTCTCTCATAACCAAGGGAGGAAGGCTTCTTTTTAAGCTAAATTTTTGAATATCATCACGATCATGAAAAACGCTTTTTAAAGAGTTTTTGAATGTTTTGATGAATTCATCAAAAGCAATAGGAGTGTTCAAATCCATATAGTATATAAAATCATTATTAATTATAAGGCTAAAGGTATTAATTTAATTTAGTTTTAAGTGTATATTTTATTATTCAAGCATAAAATTTATTTAATTAATGAATAGTAGAAAAATAATTAAATAGTCGAAGTGTTTAAAAATAGAGGGATTAGTATTTCTTAAGAACTTAAAATACTATTATAAATTTTTGTGTTTTTTGCTTAGAGTACTATGAATGACGACACTGTAGTATTTATTCGTATTCTAATTCTGTCACTATATGAAACCTTTACTATATAGTTGAATTATATATTTTTAAAAATAAAAAACCTGTAAAATAGTTATTATTAAACTAAATACAGGTTTTAATAGTACTCGGAGCGGGACTTGAACCCGCACGGACGCAATGTCCACTGGATTTTAAGTCCAGCGTGTCTACCAATTCCACCATCCGAGCATCCTTATGTTGTGATGAGCGAGAAACGGGATTCGAACCCGCGACCCCAACCTTGGCAAGGTTGTGCTCTACCCCTGAGCTACTCTCGCAAAATAAAAGAACGTCATTTCTTTTTGTGAATGCAAATATACTAGAAAAAACCAATTTTAAAATAGATTTTTAAGGTTTTTTACTAGAGGAAAATAAAAGGAATGAAATATTAAGAAATACTAAATGTATAAAGAAAAACGTATATTTGTAAAAGGAATAATGATATATGGAAACAACCTTAAAAGAGGTGGCTCATGATGCTCCAAAACCAAAATGGTTAAGAGTAAAGCTACCAACAGGAAAAAAATATACAGAGTTAAGAGGACTCGTTGATAAATATGAGCTAAATACAATTTGCCAAAGTGGAAGCTGTCCTAATATGGGAGAATGTTGGGGAGAAGGTGTTGCAACCTTTATGATTTTGGGGAATATTTGTACACGATCGTGTGGATTTTGTGGAGTGAAAACAGGGCGACCTGAAACAGTAGATTGGGAAGAACCAGAAAAAGTGGCACGATCCATTAAATTAATGAAAATTCAGCATGCTGTTATTACTTCGGTTGATCGAGATGATTTAAAAGATGGAGGATCTATTATTTGGGCAGAGACCATTCGTGCGATTCGTCGTATTTCACCCCAAACAACTATGGAAACTTTAATTCCAGATTTTCAGGGAGATCCGAAATTGATTAATAGAATACTTGAAACAAGTCCAGAAGTTATTTCTCATAACATGGAGACGGTTCGAAGATTGACAAGAGAGGTTCGAATTCAAGCAAAATATGAACGTAGTTTAGAAGTTTTGAAATATTTAAAAGATTCGGGGCAGAGACGTACGAAAACAGGGATTATGTTAGGCTTAGGAGAAACACATGATGAAATCATCCAAACGATTGATGATATCAGAGAAGCTAAGGTAGATGTGCTTACGATTGGTCAATATTTAAGACCTACAAAAAATCATTTACCACTTCGTGAATTTATCACACCAGAACGATTTAAAATATACGAAGAATATGGTAAAAAATTAGGATTTAGGCATGTAGAAAGTAGTCCACTAGTTCGGTCATCCTATAAAGCAAAAAAACATATTGAATAAAAAAAAAGCTCCTGAATGGAGCTTTTTCTTTGATTTTAAGTGTTATTTAGAGATAGTTTTTGTAAATTTATAAGTAAGTAAATAACACTTTTAAAACAATAAAAATGAGAAATATAGTAGTTCCAATCGATTTTGGTGATTTTTCAAAAAGAATCATTAATTTTTCTGTTGAATATGCACAGAATAAGGATATAAAATTATATTTTCTACATGTACTTCCATTAGATGTTTCCTATGTTGTAGGTGATATGGGAATGCAGTACGTACATGGTATTCAGGGAAATATGATAGAGGTTGATACTAAGCGTTTAGAAGAATTAACCAATTTTATAAAAGAAAAAAATATTCCTTATGAAACAGAAGTTATACAAGGTATAGCTTCAGATACCATTCTAGAAAAGGCAAAAGAAGTTGATGCAGAATTAATATTGATAGGTTCTCATGGACATGGAGCACTTTATGAAGCTTTGGTAGGAAGTGTAGCACATGATGTCTTAAAAATAACCGACATTCCTGTATTAATAGTTCCGGATAAATATAGAACCAAATAATAACTTTTTATTAATTTATTATTTCTATATTGCCAATATATTTGGAAAATATAGAATCACTTTTAAAATAAGAAATTAATGAAATATTTTATTGTTGGAGATGTTCACGGTTGTGTAAATACATACAAAGCTTTTTTAGAAAAGTATTGGAATCCTCAAAAAGAAATTTTAATACAAGTAGGAGATATAGCGAACAAAGGAAAATTCACATACGAAACTATTTTGTTTTCAATGGAATTGTCTAAAAAATATCCTGAGAATTTTGTCCAACTAAAAGGGAATAATGATCATATTTTATATAAAGAACTACAAGAAAAAGGTTTTTCTAAAGAAATAAAACAGTTATTAGAAGAGAGAGAAATAGAAGAAGATTCTGTTGTAAATTGGTTAGGAGGATTACTTCACTTTTGGGAAAATGATACCATTTTTGTTAGTCATGCTGGAGTTGATAAGAATAATAATTACCCTGTAAAAGAAGATGACTTAAGAATTGTTTATACAAGAGAAAAGCTAAAAAATATTGGGAAAATGCAGTTTATAGGGCATGTTCTTGTTGAAGCTCCTTTTTATAATAAAGAGAAAAACATATGGTATTTAGATACCGGAGCTGGTTTTCGTAAGAAATTATCAGGTGTAAAAGTGAAACTAAATGGAAAAGTAACTGATATTATTTCAACTAAAGTAAAAAAGAAAGATTTTTTAGGATGATATGAACTTTTTAGCACATCAATATCTATCAATGGATGTTCCTGCAATAAAAGCAGGAAATCTTTTGGGTGAATTTGTAAGAGGAAAAAAATATGGAGATTATCCTGAAATGATTCAGAAGGGAATTTTGCTTCATAGAAAGATAGATGATTTTACGGATAAACATGAAGTCGTTCTCAATTTAGTTAGAGAAATGAATCCTGTATTCCATAAATATGCTCCTGTTATTTCAGATGTGTTTTTTGATTACTGTTTAGCAAAAAATTGGTGGAAATTCTCAGAGGTTAGTTTACAAGATTTTTGTGATCAAACTTACGATGATTTGGAGAGCTTTAGCCCTCAGATGCCAGAAAAAGTTCAAGAAATGATTATAAGTATGCGTGAACATAATTGGTTGTATCATTATCAAAATTTAGAAGGAATTCAACATTCTTTAAAAAATTTGAAACGTCGAACTTCTTTTGATAATAATATTGAAGATGCCGTAAAATACTTATATACAAACGAAGAAAAAATTGAAAAAGCCTTTTTAAAATTTTTTCCTGATATACAAAAAGAATGTAAAACCTTTTTAGAAAGTGATTAAATAAAAGGGCTTTTTAAAAAGGTTCTGGTATTTAATTAGTCATAAATAAAGCCAATATTATTTTTCCAAAGACAGTAAAAATAATACCCAATACAGCTAATAAACCTAAGAAAAATAGAAAAAGTAATCCACAAGATAAGTACCATTCTGTCTTTCCCTTATCACCTCCTTCTTCTGATGAATTAGAATCGAATTGTTTGAGTTTGGTGATTTTCATATTAAAAAATTGATGTCAAAATATCAGTGAAAAGCCCTAAGATTCCGCCAATAACAGTGATGAGTCCAACAAGAAAGATAAAGAGACATCCTAATGTTAAATAGCATCCTTTATTACTACTTCTAGGTGGTTGATAAGGTTGTTCATAATTTTGATAAGTTCCTTGAGTATTTGATAGAGGTTGACTTTCAATAACTTCAGCTTCTATATATTCTCCGTTTCCAGAATTATTTTGATTCATTTGTAGTGTTTAATTATTTATGATAGATGATATGCAATATACATTCCAAAATTATTTTTGACAGATCTAAGAACAAAAATAGACATTTTTTCATGTCAAAAAGAGTAAATCATGATGAAAAACTTTAAAGTTATGCTTTTCAAGAATTCACTTAAATATTGTATCTTTCGACTTTAAAATAAAAAGTACGCAATTTAGTGGATTTAGTTCAATTAAATATTAAAGGAATTTCTTACAGTCAAACACAAACAGGTGCTTATGCATTGATTCTGGAAGAAAATCGAACCAAAAAAAAGATTCCTATTGTAATAGGAGCTTATGAAGCACAATCGATAGCCATTTCGTTAGAAAAAGATCTTCGTCCACCAAGACCTTTAACTCATGATTTATTCAAATCATTTGCCGACATATATGAGGTTAATTTGCATGAGGTGATAATTTATAAATTAGTAGATGGAGTTTTCTATTCGCACTTGATATGGGAAAAAGACGGGGTTAAAACAGCAATTGATTCCAGAACTTCTGATGCGTGTGCTTTAGCTGTTCGTTTTAATGTCCCTATTTTTACAACGGTTGAAATTGTTGAAAAGGCAGGTATTTACTTTGAAGAAGAAACACAAAGTGAGGAAAAGAAATCTCCAGATTTAGATGGTGAATTAGAGAAACAAATTTCATCAACTTTAGAAGATAAAGCTGTTTTTTCTAATATTTCAAAAGAAGAATTAGAAGGAATGTTAAATGAAGCTGTTAAAAATGAAGATTATGAATTAGCAGCTAAACTTCGTGATGAATTAGATAAAAGAAACTAAAATAACTTAATATATGGGAGTAAAGTTACGCTTGATCATCATGAATTTTCTTCAATTTTTTATTTGGGGAGCATGGTTGATTACAATTGCTAATTATTGGTTTGGAACAAAAGGTTGGGGAGGAGCAGAATTTGGTGCTATTTTTTCAACATTAGGAATATCGTCTATTTTTATGCCTACTATAGCTGGAATTATAGCAGATCGATGGATTAATGCAGAAAAATTATATGCTGTTTTACATATTTTAGGTGGAATAGGAGTGTTTTATTTTTCTGAAATTGAAGATCCTACTACATTTTTTTGGGTGATGTTACTCGCTATGTTTTGTTATATGCCTACCATTGCTTTGTCTAATTCTATTGCTTATAATGCGTTAAAAAATAATGGTTTAGATGTTATAAAAGAATTTCCTCCAATTCGAGTTTGGGGAACAATTGGTTTTATTGTGGCAATGTGGGTAACGAATTTAACAGGAAATAAAGCCACAGAATATCAATTTTATATTTCAGCTATAGCATCATTTATTTTAGGAATTTACTCTTTCACATTGCCTAAATGTCCTCCGTCAAAAGAAACCTCTGAAGAAACTTCTTTTGTTAAAATGTTTGGTTTGGATGCTTTTAAACTCTTCAAAGATTATAAAATGGCTTTGTTTTTTATCTTTTCAATGTTTTTAGGAGCTGCTCTACAACTCACCAATATGTATGGTGATACTTTTTTAGATGATTTCAAGAATATACCAGAATATGCTGATTCATTTGTAGTAAAATATTCAACGATTATCATGTCAATTTCTCAGATTTCTGAAACTGTATTTATATTGGCAATACCTTTCTTTTTAAAACGATTTGGAATTAAAAAGGTAATGTTAATCAGTATGTTTGCATGGGTATTACGATTTGGACTTTTTGCTTTTGGAGACCCAGAAGGGGGATTATGGATGATTATATTATCATGTATTGTGTATGGTATGGCATTCGACTTCTTTAATATTTCAGGATCTTTATTTGTAGAAGTTTCTACAGACTCTAAAATTCGTTCGAGTGCACAAGGGTTATTTATGATGATGGTTAATGGTTTTGGTGCAATATTGGGAAGTGTTGTAAGTGGATATATGATCGATACATTTTTTACTCACGAAGGAGGACATAAGGATTGGTCGGGGATTTGGCTAACTTTTGCAGGATATGCTTTAATTATAACCATTGTATTCTGGATTATGTTTAAACATAAACACGATCCAAAAGAAGTTCAGAATGTAACACATTAATTAGACTCTTTAAAAAGTGTTGATAACATATTCTAAAGCGGTAATTTTAATACCGCTTTTTTTATAATTTTGTACAACTAAAATAACGAAAAATCATGCAACAATATTTAGACTTAGTGAAACATGTAATGGAAAATGGAGTAGAGAAAGGAGATCGAACTGGGACAGGTACTAAAAGTGTTTTTGGATACCAAATGAGGTTTGATTTAGCTGAAGGATTTCCTATGGTGACAACTAAGAAGTTACATCTAAAATCCATTGTTCATGAATTATTGTGGTTTTTAAAGGGTGACACTAATATAGCTTACTTACAAGAAAATGGAGTACGAATTTGGAATGAATGGGCTGATTCAAATGGTGACTTAGGACCAGTTTATGGACATCAGTGGCGTAACTGGAATAGTGAAGAAATTGATCAAATTCAAGAAATTATAGAGACGCTAAAAACGAATCCCAATAGTCGAAGAATGTTGGTGTCAGCATGGAACCCTAGTGTTTTACCTGATACTTCAGTTTCATTTGAAGAAAATGTAGCAAATGGAAAAGCAGCTTTGCCACCTTGTCATGCGTTTTTTCAATTTTATGTTGCGAATGGAAAACTTTCATTACAATTGTATCAACGTAGTGCAGATATTTTCTTAGGAGTTCCTTTCAACATAGCCTCATATGCTTTATTATTGCAAATGATGGCACAATGTACAGGTTTAGAAGCAGGAGAGTTTATTCATACGTTTGGTGATGCACATATTTATAGCAATCATTTTGAGCAGGTTAAATTACAATTGTCTAGAAAACCGCATGCTTTACCAAAGATGAAATTAAATCCTGAAAAAACCAATTTATTTGATTTTACTTATGAGGATTTTGAATTGGTAAATTATGAACATCATCCATTAATTAAGGGGAAAGTTTCCGTTTGATAGATTTAGTTTGACACTGTTTATCTTCTAAATTTGTTTTAAAATCTTAACTCTTAATAATTTTACTTAGTTCTTCGGTAATATTTTTTCGATTGTATTGGTCAATATTTTTAGAATGAATTTTTAGATTATGGGTTTTATATTGACGGTATAGATATACAATATGTGATTCTAGTTTTTCTTCATCATCGAATAAAAAATATTCTCCAGTTTGGGTTTCGTTCAAAATTTTTTCAATCTGACTATCTTTAGGACCAAAGGCTATAATAGGACGTTTTGAACGCATATACTCAAAAAGCTTACCGGGTATATTGCCTTTTTTTTCAGTTTGATTGGCGGTTATCAATATCAAAGCTTGTGAACGTTGTTGCTCAACAATAGCTTCTTCATGAGGAAGATAGCCTTTAAAATCTAAATTCTCTTTTAAATTATATGAATCTAGATCGTGTAAAACGGAATCATCAAATTTACCAATGAATTTTATAGAAAGATCATAAGCAAAGGTTTTGTTTTGCATAGCTAATTTTTGCAATACTTTCCATAAAATTTTAGGATTTCGTTCCTTAAACATAGCACCAATGTATGCAATTGAAAATTTAGAGTCTAAAGCGTGAAAAAAAGGATTTTCAAGGGAATCAAATCCATTGGTTAAACAATGAACAGGTTGCGATGTCTTTTTTTTGTATAAGGATTGGTATTCTGGAGTAACCGAAATCACATGATCTGCCGAAAGTAAAACTCTTTGCTCCAGTTTTTTATGTTGACGATCAGCCCATTTCGTTAATCTCAACGATTTATAATAATAAATATTGGTCCAAGGATCACGAAAATCAGCAATCCACTTTAAATGAGGGAGTCGTTTTTTTAGTTTTAACCCAATTAAATGCATGGAATGAGGAGGACCTGTTGTAATAATAGTATGAATTTGTTCTTTTTGAAGATAGTTCTTTAAAAAACGAACAGAAGGCTTTATCCAAAATTTACGAGCATCAGGAATAAAAAAATTCCCTCTTATAAATAGGCTTAATTTTGATTTCCAATTTTGATTGGCTTTTTCTTCATAAAAGCCTGCATTGTGTTCTTTATTTTTTTTTGAAAATGTATTGGCTAAGTTATAAGGTTCCCAAATAGGTTGTTTGAGCACTGTTAAATCTTCAGAAACTTCTTTTTCCATACTTGAATCAACAATGGGATAAGTAGGATTTTTAGGTGTATAAATAATAGGTTCTATATCAAAGTCAGGTAAATAGTTTGCAAATTTTACCCAACGTTGTACACCAGGACCTCCTGCAGGAGGCCAGTAATAGGTAATAATGAGAACCTTTTGTTTCATAGGTTAGATTTGCTTTTTTCTTTCAGCTATGAAAATAACACCGATAAGTAGTAAAAATACTCCGTAAAAGATAATAGAAACCCATTTTCCTGTTTGAATGATAGAGGGTTCAAATTTAAATTCAATTATATGTTTTCCTGCTGGAATTTCTAATCCTCTTAATATATAGTTAGCACGAATATGATCTACTTTTTTATCATCAATATAAGCTTGCCATCCAGGGTACTCGACATCTGAAAAAATAGCTAATTGAGGTTTATCTGATTCAAAATCATAAGTCAAATGGTTAGAAGTATATTCTTTTAAATGAATAGAATCACGAGAACTTTTATTATAACGCTGGGTTGTAATAAATTCTTCATCCGTTTTATGGATAATAGCCTGTGTTTTGGTATTAATTTTTTCTAATGTTTCTAATTCTTCATCAGCATTATTGACAATTTTAACTTCATTCACTAACCAAGCATTTCCATTAGCATCGGGATTTTGCTGAATTTTGACCAAATTTTCTAAAGAAGTAGCTTCTGGATTTTGTTGGAGGATATACTGCGTATTTAACATATTTAATACTTGCGCATTTCCTTTTGATAGATAATGATCAAATAAATCTTGATAACGACGAATTTTTACAGCATGATATCCTCCAATAGAGTTATGAAAATAAGAAGTATGAGTTTCGTTCATTGGACTTAGTAATAAATTTAAAACCCGATAACGAGAAGGATCTTTTTTCTTTAAATCTTCAAGAGCTTTATTGATAACAATGTTCTCCATTTGACGTCCTGTAATGGTAGCTAACATTGGATTCTTCTGAACATCATTATATATTTTTTCTGTAAGATTAGTTGGATAAGGATGTTCCACATAGTAGGTATCAACAAAATGATTATTATTTAGATAATTTTTGTTTGTAGACCATAGATCGAATAATCCAACAGTTAAAATAATAAAAGTGAGTACAGTGGCTTTAGCAGGTATATGTATTCTACGCTTTTGTAATAAAAATAATGAACCTGCTGTAATCAAAATATAGAAAAAGGCTTTGGTTACATCACTTTTAATTAAATCGTAACGCTGTAGTTTTATTTCTGAAATAATGTTTTGTGGTAGGGAAGAAGCATTTTCTTGAGCACTTATTAAATCAAAAGCACTTTTCCCAAAAGCAAAAATTCCAATTAGAAAAATTCCAAAAAAACCAGTTACAAAGTAGAGTTTTCTTAGGTTAGATTTAGATTGGTTTTGAACAAATTCCCAGACGGTCATAGCAGCTAAAATAGGTACACAGAATTCTGCAATAACTAATATAGAGGTAACTGCTCTGAATTTAGAATACAGAGGAAAGTAATCAATCATAAAATCTGTTAGAAAAGCAAAGTTATGTCCCCATGCTAGAAAGATACTTAATAAAGTTGAGGCTAAAATCCACCATTTATATTTTGAATGAACAGTAAATAACCCCAAAATAAATAGAAAGATTACAACGGCACCTTGATATGCTGGTCCAGAAGTAAAAGGTTGATCACCCCAATAAGAACTGGCGATAGGTTGCCCTTGATAATCAATGGTTTCTGAAGAACTTCCACCGTATAAATTAGGTAAAAACAAATTTAAAGTTTCCCCAATTCCATAGCTCCAAGCGGTTATTTCACTTTTATTCATACCAGAATCAGTGGCATCTTGTTCCTTATTTTTAACTAATTCTGAAGGCCCTCGAGTAGAGTATTGAGAATATTCATAAGTTGCTAAAATACGATTGGCATTCATTCCTAAGCCTATAAAAAGGGCAAAAATAGCTAATAATGAAGCTGTAATACAATCGGCTACTGTTTTATTTTTGAAGGCATAAATCAATTCTACTAAACCATATATGATTAACATCAATCCCATATAATAGGTCATTTGAAAATGGTTTGCTTTGATTTGTAAAGCCATAAAAAGAATAGTGAGGATGGTTCCTAAAAGAAACTTTTTACGATAGATCAGCAGAACTCCTGCAATGGTACCTGGAAAATAGGCTAGGGTATGTAATTTGGCATTGTGACCTGCTGCAATTATAATAAAAAAATAGGTTGAGAAGGCAAAGAAAGTAGCACCTAAAGCTGCTGTTTTCCAATCCATTGATAAAGCTTTTAATAAAATAAAAAAGCCTAATAACATAATGAAAATATAACTAGCAGGACGAGGTAAGAAGTTAAAGCCTTTATCAATATAAGTGATAAAATCATAATCATATTGAGCACCAAATTGATAAGTAGGCATTCCTCCAAACATAGAATTGATCCAGTAAGGTTCTTCTCCTGTTTCAGCTCGAAAATCTTTTAATTCTTGGGCACCACCAGCAAAATGAACAATATCGGGTTGTAATACTTTTTCACCTTGTAAAAGAGGAGAAAAATAAAGTAGAGGAAGAATAATAAATCCTATAATACAAAAAAGTGATAGAATGATATTTTTAGTGTTCATGCTTTTTTATTTCTTCAAATTCAACATCTTCAGCATCATCAACTTGCACTTTTGCTTGATTTTTTTTTGTTTGATGTACAGTAGTTTCTCCAACTTTAGAACGTGGTTTACGTTGTTTTTGCTTTAACCGAGATTTTTTTGATTCGGTGAACATATAAAATGCAATTCCCGCAATTAAAAGGATTAGAAGATATTTACTCATGATCGTTGTTTCTTTCTATAAATATTCAAAGATATTTTAAAAATATTAAATAAAAAAAGCTGAATGCTAAACATTCAGCTCTATTAAAAAATAAAAGTATTATTTTATATAGAATTAATTTTTATTCATAATTCAATCCAATTTTTTCACGAACCTTATCAAGAAGGGTGCTTAAATTATAACTTAATGATAATGGTAGTTTTGCACTTTCAGTATATCCTTTTAAAATACAATGATTAACTTCTTCAATTTCATGAAAATAGCCATTCCCAATATATGGGATGTCTAACAAGGTTTCTTGTTCGTTTTGAATTAATGATAGTTTTTGAGTATGGTGAAATCGGGTATGAAGCTTTAAAGTCCCTTTACTTCCATAAATATAAGCTTCGGTAGGTGTTTGAGCTTCAATAGTAGATTCTAAATTAGCTTTTGCAGTATTGGAATAGTCAAATAGCATAGAACAATAGCTATCAACATCAGTATGGGTCATTCTAGCCATAGCTTTGATTTCAGTTGGTATTCCTAAAATTAAGAGACTTAAATAAATAGGATAAATACCAATATCTAATAATGAACCAGCACCTAATTTTTTATTGTAAACACGACTTTCTTGACTAAAGTTACCTGTAAAACCAAAATCTGCACGAATGAAATTAACAGTACCAATAGTGTCATTTTCAATTAACTCTAAAACTTTTTCTGTAGCAGGGATAAAACGTGTCCATATACCTTCCATAAGAAAAACCTGTTGTTTTTTAGCTTCTTGAATCATAGTTTGAGTTTGACTCCTATTCATTCCTATAGGTTTTTCACACAGAACTGCTTTGCCTTTTTGTAAACACATCATGGTGTTTTCAAAATGAAAGGGATGAGGAGTAGCTATATAAATAACATCAATTTCTGGATTGTTAGCTAATGCTTCATAAGAATCATAATAAGTAATAGCGTTATAGTTTTTTGCAAAATCTTTAGCCTTCTCAATACTTCTAGAGGCTACTGCATATAGAGTAGATGTTTCAGATAGTTGTAAGTCATAGGCAAATTTAGTCGCTATTTTGCCTAATCCAATAATTCCCCAATTGATTGTATGTTTCATGTGAATTCAAACTTTAAAAGTCAAATTTAATAATTTAAACAGGTGTTTTCTTGTTATATTTTATCTTATAAAGAGATGAATTTAATTTTTTTATGTTTAAAAAATAGAATGTAAAAAGGAGAATTTAGTAGCAATTTATTCATAATAAGTTTATATTTGTTTAAATAAAACAAAAATAACTTGAACAATATAAAAACTATTTTTACAATTAAAGATCTTGAGAATATATCAGGAATTAAGGCTCATACTATTCGTATATGGGAGAAAAGATATAATTTGCTTTCTCCAAATAGAACAGAAACCAATATTCGTTATTATTCTTTAGAAAATTTGCAAAAACTATTAAACATTGCATTATTAAATAAGAATAAATACAAAATTTCTAAAATAGCTGAAATGTCTGATAATCAGATTAAAATTACAGCCAGGGAATTGTCTTTTAAACTTGCTATTAATGAAGAAGCTATTAATTCATTCAAATTATCCATGTTTCAGTTTGATAGAGAGTTATTTGATAAAACATACAATAAACTTCTTAATAAGAAAACATTTAGAGCGTTATTCAAAGATGTTTTTGTTCCCTTTTTAGATCATGTAGGGTTATTATGGCAAACCGATACTTTATCACCTGCTCATGAACATTTTATTTCAAATTTGATTATCCAAAAGATTCAAATAAATATTGAAAAATTACAATATACTGTATCAAATGAAGAGATTAAATATGTTTTATTTCTTCCAGAAGGGGAAATACATGAAATAGGGTTGTTGTATTTGAATTATGAATTAACCTTGAGAGGTTTTAACACGATTTATTTAGGTCAAAGCTTACCTTTAGCAAACCTCAATTATTTTATAAAGGAAGCATCTGTAGTATTTGTAAGTGTTATGACTATAAGACCTTATAGAGAAGATTTGGAGACATATTTTAAAAAAATAGAAGCATTATTAAAAAATACAAATCATCAATTTATAAGTGTCTCAAATAGAGATTTACCTTTTGAAATGAGTTCATTACAAACCAATATAAAGGTTTATTCTTCTATTATGGATTTTCTTGAACATATTTAAGTTTCAATTAAAACATCTTCATTAATTATTAATTCATAGTAAAACTAGTGCTATAGGTCTATAAAATTTATGTTTTTTAAATATTTTGTTTAACTTTGTTGTTAAATGATTAAACAAAATAATAAAATATCAATAATTGGATCAGGTTTTTCGTCAATTTCTGCTGCATGTTATTTGGCAAAAAAAGGCTTTGATGTTACCATTTATGAAAAAAATAAAGAATTAGGAGGAAGGGCTAGGCAATATGAAATAGATGGTTTTACTTTTGATATGGGACCTACTTGGTATTGGATGCCTGATGTTTTTGAGAAATTTTTTGCTGATTTTGGTAAAAAACCTTCAGATTATTATGAGTTAAAAAAATTAGCTCCAGCATATCAAGTTTATTTTGATGTTGATGATAGTATAATCATACCCGATAATTTTGAAAAGATTTGTGAAGTTTTTGAGAATGTAGAAAGAGGAAGCTCAACACATCTAATTAAATTTATGAAATCTGCTGAAGAAAATTATGAAATTGCAGTAAAAGATATGGTGTATAAACCTGGAGTTTCTCCTTTAGAGTTAGTAACACCCAAAACAATTATTCGAGTAACACAATTTTTTTCAACGATTAGACAACAGGTTAGAAAGAAAATACAAAACAAAAAGTTGATTCAAATTTTAGAGTTTCCCGTATTGTTTTTAGGGGCAAAACCAAGTAATACGCCTTCCTTTTACAATTTTATGAATTATGCTGATTTTTCATTGGGAACTTGGCATCCTGTTGGAGGTATGTATAAAGTTGTTGAAGCAATGGTAAGTCTTGCAAAAGAATTGGGAGTTAAGTTCCAAACGGATGCAAATGTATGTGGAATAAAAGTAAATAATAAAAAAGTTAAAGGTTTATATGTAAACGATCAATATGTAGAAAGTGATTTAGTTTTAAGTGGTGCAGATTATCATTTTACAGAATCTATTTTGGATACATCTTATAGGCAATATTCAGCTAAATATTGGAATAAAAAAACATTTGCTCCTTCTTCACTTTTATTTTATGTAGGATTTAGTGAAAAATTAAAAAATGTAAATCATCATACATTATTTTTTGATACAGATTTTGATACACATGCAAAAACGATTTATGATAATCCTAGTTGGCCAGATAATCCTTTGTTTTATGCTAGCTTTCCCTCCATTACGGATCAATCTTTTGCACCAAAAGATAAAGAAGCTGGAACATTCTTAATTCCATTAGCACCTGGAATTGAAGATACTCCTGAAATAAGAGAAAAATATTTTGATATAATAATTGAACGATTAGAAAAATTAACCAATCAAAAAGTAAAAGATAAAGTTCTTTTTAAGAAAAGTTATTGTGTTAATGATTTCATTAAAGATTATAATTCCTATAAAGGGAATGCTTATGGTTTAGCCAATATATTAACCCAAACAGCATTTTTAAGACCCAAACTCAAAAGTAATAAAGTGGATAATTTATATTTCACAGGACAATTAACGGTTCCAGGACCGGGAGTTCCACCATCTTTAATTTCGGGTAAAGTAGTTTCTGAATTAATTTTAAAAACATATTCATTATGAAACAATTATTTGACGAAGTTTCATTTAACTGTAGTAAATTAATAACTCAAAAATACAGTACATCTTTTTCGTTAGCAACAAAAATGTTAGCACCAGAAATTAGAGTAGCTATTTATAATATTTATGGATTTGTACGATTTGCAGATGAAATTGTGGATACCTTCCATAATTATGATAAAGTAGATTTGCTATATCACTTTGAACGTAATTACTATTTAGGTATGGAACAGAATATAAGTATGAATCCAGTAATTAATTCATTTATTCATACGGTAAAAAAATATGATATAGAAGATCATTTAGTTCAAGCGTTTTTAAAAAGTATGAAAGCTGATTTGCATAAAGCTGAATATACAACACAAGAGGAGTATAATGAGTATATTTATGGTTCAGCAGATGTTGTAGGTTTAATGTGTTTAAAGGTTTTTGTAAAAGGTGATTCACAAAGATTTGAAGAATTGAAAGAAGCTGCAATGAGGTTAGGTTCTGCTTTTCAGAAAGTGAATTTTTTGAGAGATTTAAAAGATGATATTGAGCTTTTGAATAGATCCTATTTTCCAAATGTAGATTTAAAGGAATTGAATGCAGAAGTGAAGCAACAAATTATTGAAGAAATTGAAGAAGATTTTGATTTCGCATATAAAAATGGAGTATTAAAATTACCCGTAGAGGCGAAGTTTGGGGTTTATATAGCGTATCGATATTATAGAAGACTATTGAAAAAATTAAAAACAGTTCCTTCTTCGAAAATAATGGATACTAGAGTAAGAATATCCAATGCATTAAAAATTAGTATTTTGATGAGAGGATATGCACGGTATAAATTAAATTTACTATGACTAAAATAATTGCCTTTTTAGTTTTTGCATTATTGTTAGTGAATGAAATTCCAGAATATATTGTTGATTATCATAATATTTCAACAAAAGCACAAGAATTGAACTTTATTGAGCAGTATAAAAATAGTAAGAATGTAAGTATTAAAGCGTATGTTATTTCCTTAGAAATGAAGCAAGCTGAATATAAAATTTCACCTTTTTCGAAACTTTCAATTTTTAAAAAAGGAAAGAAAAAATTAGAGAAGCTAATTTTAGAATATCCTAACAATGTTGATTTACGATATGTTCGATTACTTATTCAAGAAAAATCACCTTCTATATTAAATTATAATTCCAATATAGAGGCAGATAAACACTTTTTGAAAGCATATATGCTCAAAGAAGATGATTCAGATTATTTAGATTCCTATATCATAAAAAACACATCACTATGATAATTTATTTTCTTATAACGTTAGGTACTTTTATAATAATGGAAGGTATAACTTGGTGTACACATAAGTACATAATGCACGGATGGGGTTGGTTCTTACATGAAGATCATCATCAACCGGGATATTCACATATTTTTGAAAAAAACGATGCATTTTTTGTTGTATTTGCAATTCCTAGTATCGTTTTGTTTTATTTAGGGATTAGACCTGTATTGAATTATTTATTTTTTATAGGACTAGGTATTTTACTTTATGGGATAGCCTACTTTTTAATTCATGATGTTTTGATTCATAGAAGGTTTAACTGGTTTAAAAATACAAAAAATAGCTATTTGAGAGGATTACGAAAAGCACATAAAATACATCATAAACATTTAGATAAGAAAGATGGTGAATGTTTTGGAATGTTATGGGTTCCATTAAAATATTTTAAAAAATCATAATGAATCATTATTTGTATCTCTTATTAGATTTAGGAAGTCTCAGTATACCCTTGTTATACAGTGTTCTTGAAAAAGAATTTCACTTTATACAGTACTTTAAAATAGCTTTTTTTAGCATAGTTTTGGTTGCAGTACCTTTTTTAATTTGGGACGTGATTTTTACATCGTATGGTGTTTGGGGGTTTAATAGTGATTACCACCTATCATTAAAGATTTTAGGAATGCCTATAGAGGAGTGGTTATTCTTTTTTTGCATACCGTATGCATGCTTGTTTACTCACGAAGTTTTAAAATACTATTTACCAAATTTCAAATTATCAAAAAAGATAACGAATGTAGTAGGTATATTTTTTATTTTTCTTAGTGTTGTGTTACTTTTTCTTAATATAGGTAAATGGTATACTATGATTAACTTTCTTTTTTTTACTATTTTAATGACTTATACTTTAGTAAATAAATTCACAACATTACAAGAATATGTACCTAGTTTTTGCGTGATTTTAATTCCCTTTTTTCTAGTTAATGGAGTTTTAACAGGTAGTTTTATTGATCAGCCTATTGTATGGTATAATGATAATCAAAATATGGAATTTCGTGTAGCTACAATACCTCTTGAAGATATTTTTTATGCTTTTAATTTATTGTTTTCTATACAATTAGTATTCAATTATTTGAAAAAGAAAGCCCATGAATAGAATTTATTTTTTCTTTAGAATAATAAAATAGCAAAAATTCCTGCAAGTAAACCATAGATGATAGTAGGTAAAACGGTACGTTTTAAGATATAACCTTCTTGATTGCTAAGAGCTAATACTGATGTTACAGCAACAATATTATTAATGCATATCATGTTTCCAAAAGACCCTCCAACAGATTGTAAAGCTAAAATGGTTGTTCTATCAAGTCCTGTTTCCAATGCTATAGAGTTTTGAATTCCCGAAAAAGTTAAATTTGAAATGGTTGCTGATCCTGAAAAGAAAGAACCAATCGCTCCTAAATAAGGACCAAAAAAGGTCCAATTATCCCCTGTGATGTTGGCTAAAGAACTTCCTATAGTATTAACCGCAGATTTTTCCCCTCCCATCATCATGAGTGATACAAAAACTAAGGCTCCTAATAAGGCTAGAGTAGGGTTAATCATTTGTTTTGTGGTTTGTTTTATAGTTGAATTAATATGGTGAAGATTGGTTTTATATAGCCAAAAAGTAATAAAGGATATTAAAACGAAAGGAATTAGAGAAGGAATATATAAAATCTCATGAATCCATTTTTCCGAAGTATTGAGAATGTTTTGAAGTTGAGCAACTAAAGAAGTGCTTAATGATAGTTCCCCTAAATAACCTAAATCAAGACTGATTGAAGGTTCTTTTAATCGCAATAATGATTTGATTCCTAATTGAGGTATCCGTGTAATGATAAGAAGTATAATAGTTCCCCATAAAGGAAAAGTAGCTTTAATTAATTGTCTAGTAGATATGGAATCTTTCTTTTCTTTTTTTGATAAAGTATTCTTTTCTAAGCCGAAATGTTTTTGAGCTAAGAATATAGAACATAACAAACCAACGGAACCACCAATAAGTGAAGGAAATTCATAATTAAATGTTGAAACCAATAAATAAGGTACAACAGTACATACGATACTCATAATGACGAAGCCTATATTCTTTAAAATAATTTTTGTATTGAGTATTTGGGCTAGTGCAATAAAAACAATAAAAAAAGCAATAAAACTATGAATTAGAGCAGATTTATAACCTATAGACAAGGTCTCATATTCACTTAGTTTAGATAGCTCCGGTAGTGCTGAAAAACCGTACCAAGTAGGTGTTCCAACTGCGCCAAATGAAACCGGTACTGTATTCATCATTAAAGTGGTTAAGGCAACTTTAATAGGAGGGTAGCCTAACCCAACTAGAATAGGAGCTGCAATTGCTGCTGGTGTTCCAAATCCACTAGCACCCTCAATTAAAAAAGGAAATGCCCAACCTACAATCATCAATTGTGCAACTTGATTTTCACTAATACTATTTAGCCAATTTTTTACAACAGAAATACAACCTGTGATTTCCATGGTTTTGAATAAAAATATAGCTCCAGCTATGATTAAAATGGGCTTCCATGCTTCCAATAAACCTAAGATAACATTGGCGTGAATACGATTTGCATCGTATTGAAAAACACATAAAGTTATCAAGTAGACCACAAAAGCTGATAAAGGCAATGCTTTATTTGAAGGCATTCCATTTTTTTTTGCCATTAACCAAATAAGTAATAAAATAGGGAAAAAAGAAAATAGGATTTGGACATTCATTTTGTATAATTAAATAGGAAAAATTAAACTTTTGCCATGTTGTTTTTTGTTAATACACTGTTTTCTACATTATGATTTTCAAAGTATCCTTTTATGTTTGAAAAGGTTGTATTGGCAATATTATTAACCGCTTCTTTCGTGAAAAAAGCCTGATGGGATGTGATTAAAACATTAGGTAACGATTGTAATCGAATAAATTGATCATCTTGAACAATGGATTCACTTAAATCTTCAAAGAATAATTCTTCCTCTTCTTCGTATACATCAAGTCCTAAATAACCAATCTTTTTATTTCGTAGTGCATCAATTACTGCAACAGTATCAATGAGTTTCCCTCTACTAGTATTAATAATCATAACATTATCTTTCATATGTCCAATAGCCATAGCATTGATCATATGGTAAGTTTCGTAAGTAAGAGGACAATGTAAGCTGATGATATCACTTTTAGAATAAAGTTCATTGATAGAAACATAGTTCAGTCCTTTTTTTATTAATTTCTCATTAGGGAATTTGTCGTAGGCTAAGATGGTACAATCAAATCCCTTCATTAAATTAATAAAGATTTCCCCAATTTTACCTGTACCAATAACTCCGATAGTTTTTTTGTGAAGATCAAATCCAAGTAATCCATCTAGTGAGAAATTGTTATCACGAACTCTTGAATAAGCTTTATGAAATCTTCGATTTAAAGATAAAATTAAACCAAGCGTATGTTCAGCAACAGAATAAGGTGAATAACTAGGTACTCTTACCACTTCGATACCCAATTCTTTTGCTTTCAATAGGTCTACATTATTAAAACCAGCACATCTAAGGGCTATTAATTTTACACCGATTTCTTTTAATTTTTCTAAGACTTCAGCATTCACTTCATCATTTACAAAAACACATACTACTTGACTTCCTTTTGCAAGTGTAACCGTTTTAGAATAGAGTCTTGATTCTTGAAAATCGAGCTCGAAATGATACTTTTTATTTACCTCGTTAAATGAGTCTATAACCCACTTCTTAGTGTTGAATACCGAAACTTTAATTGGATCATTTTGTTTTTTCATACTGAGTGTTTTAATACATAGTGTAAATTTAACACTTAGTAATCTAAAGATGTAGTTTTTTACCTGTTTTGTTAGGTGATTTTTATCATTTCATTTTAATAGGCTTGTTGCGAAAAAGAGGAATTAAAATAAATTAGATAAACGATAAAACTTTAAGATTGTTAAAATGAACTCTTTTATGTCTGGTTTCTTAAAATTCACCATATTCTGAATAATTTATGGGAATTTGTATAGAAGTCTTTATTTATTAATTTTAAATTTGGGAATGGTGATATATAATATCCAAGTCATAGTAATATATGTCAATAATAATGTTGGAACAAGTGTATTAAAACCTAAATCAAATTGAGGAATACCAAAAGTTTCTCTTAATGATAATGATGCCGTAGAAAGCATAAATACAATTCCATAAATAAAAACACCTATAATGATAGCTTTGTTCTTAAAAGTTCTCTGAATTCCTTTTTTTGCTTCTTGTGAAAAGAAATACCAAAGAGTTATTGTGCTAAAAAGAGCTTCAATACCGATTGCTAAATAAGGATTCGTATCATAAAGTCCAAGTCCAAACTCATGAGTATCTTCTCCAAAAATATAATGTGGATGACCTGAAAAAAAATCCAATATATAATGTCCTAATAACAAAATGGAACCTATTATGGCTATTTTATTATCTTTAAAAATAAGTCGACCAATGATAAAGACGATCAATACCCAAATGAATTGTGGAATTAGATCGTGACTATACATCATATCTACATACATATTGGGTATAGTTGTATCGAAAGCATCATAAGGTAGTGTATATTCTAGCCCTAGATAATGAAAAAGAAACCATAGAAAATCTTGTAATTGAGAGACAATCAAGAAATATAACAATGTTCCTTTTGGAAATTTCTGATGAGCTACTAAAGCTGTAGAATAATGTCCTGCAAGCATAATAAAATAAATTTAATTTTGTATTTTTACTATTGTTTTAGTAGCAAAAATAATAATTACTATTAAATCAGTAGTAATAATTTAGATTAAAAATGGAAAAAATATTTCGTTCAGGCTGTCCAATTGCTTCAACATTAGATATTATGGGAGATAAATGGTCTTTGTTAATCATTAGAGATATGTTGATAAAACATAAAAAGACATTTAAAGAAATATCTAATTCTGAAGAACATATTGCTCCAAGTATATTATCAGCAAGACTTAAGCTTTTAGAGTCGTATGGTTTAATTTTTAAATATAAATTACCAAGGAATAAAAAAGAAAATATTTATCTTCTTACAGAGAAGGGGGTTGATCTGACTTCTATTGTCGTAGAATATACATTATGGGGTGATAAATATATGAGGGAATATAATAATATAGATTCAATTTCTGGTTTGGATAAGGATAAAAATTTAGCCGTAGGGATGATTCGAAATACTTACAAAGAACTTATAGAACAAACTTTTAACTTGGAGAAGTAAATTAAATTTATTTTTGGTGAGGTTTTATTGAATCAAAATGGTTTTATATATTGAAATAGAATAATTATGATTAATACAATAAAAAATATAATAGTGGTTTGAGTTTTTACCCAAACCACTATTATTTAACATGTTGTGTGGTTGTTAGTTAATTCATGTTTTGATTTATGTAAATTTTGATTTAAAGCTCCTAAATCTGTAAACCATATAATTGCTAATAGTGCAATTTGGCTACCTAAATTTCTACTATTTTTAGTGCTTTTTTATTGTTCTACTTCCAATTTTAGCTCACTATTAAATTGATTATAGAGAGGGAGAGAAGCATTGGCTAAATCTTCAGTTGTAAAAAATGAATTTTCTCCTCGGAATTCATCGGTTTGTATAAATCTTGATTGACATTCAGAAATTGCTTCAACTTTGAAAATATGATTATCAACGATGCCTGGGAATGTTGTGCTCTCCGCAGACCATCCAAATTGCTGTCCTTCGGTATAAGATAAAGTTCGCACAAATTGACTTTGAGTAGGTTCTCCTGTAGTTGGGTTAGGTAAAATATAGGTTACTGTAACCTCTCCACCATCATTTATGTTACCCGAAAGACCTTGAAAAGAACTACTCCAATTGGGCATATTGTCAAAATTTGTTAATACAGCCCAAACTTCTTCAGCTGATCTGTTAATGACTACATCAGTATAAACTCTGTGTGCGTTTGAATCAATTTCTGTAACATTTGAAGTAGGGAAATCTATTGTAGAATCTACTACGCAAGATGTGTTGTCATCATCATTGGAACAAGACGAAATTGTAAATAACATAACTAAGAGTACGAAACTCATTCTAATTTTTATCATAACTATTTGTTTAAATTTGTTGCAAAATTAGAATTGTCAGGTTATATAACTCTTGCTATTTAGCAAGAAAAGAGGTTGAATAGTTAAAGTTTTATTCTACTTAATGTGTAAGGTGACATTCCTAAAAAAGATGCGATATATTGTCTGGGAGCATATTTAGCTGATTGAGGATATTCTTTAATGAATAATTCAAGGGCTTCTTTTTTTGAACTTTTTGTTAATAATTCTCTTTGGAAATTAACTTTTTCTCTTAAAATTTTCTCAAAATATTTTATTTCAAATAATTCCCAGTTAGGTATCGTCTTCCTTAGATCTTTTATGTCATTTGTAGTTAATACAAATATTTCACTAGGCTCAAGTGCTTCAATAGTTCTTTCACTAGGTTCTTGTGTTTGATAACTTTTTAATTCTGAAAAGAAAGAGCCTTGCTCAATAAATGCAGTGGTTTGTTCATTACCGTTATCATCATAATAGTAGCTACGAAGTAATCCTGTTTTTAGAAATCCAACCAAATTGTTACGTTGACCAATTTCAATAAAATTATCTTGTTGTTTTAATTCTCTGGCTATCCATTTTTCAAGTAACTTTTCAGTTTCGTTAATGGAAACGGGAGCAAACTCTGTTATTATATTATGTACTACATTCTTCATTCTTCATAAAGTTTAATTACATACAACAATCGTATAGATTGAAATATCTATTTGTTTAATTTATATGGATTTCTTTCCCCATATATACAAAGATAGAGCCTTTTTCAACTTTTTTTTCTCTATTGATTATAGTTGTAATTATGTCAAGCTTTCCATTAGTATGTTTTATAAATAAAGGAATCATTTGCTCTTCTTCATTTGATAATGTAATTAAATGATCAAAATCTTCTTTTTGTTCAATTTTTATTTCATGAATTGTAGCATTTTTTCTAGCAACTTCAGAGAAAGAATGGAAATCATGTTTAAGAGAAAGCAATTCGTTTTTATGAAAGGAAAGTTTGCCGTTATTCATTTCCTCTTCAGATAATATTTTAAATGTACCATGCTCTCCAAATTGTTTTTTTAATTTTTCGATAGCATAATTATTGATTTCATGATTTCCTGTTAAAGCCATTAAATAACCTATTTCGCTTAATTCAATATCATCCATAAGCTGGTCAGAATAAATATCTATATTAGCAGCATCTAGACCTTGAGCAATAGCACGATCTATATTATTTTGGTTCGTATCTATTAAAATTACTTGTCGATCATTTTCATTTAAATAAGTTGCGATAAGTCTTGATACATCAGAAGCACCAATTATAAGAATTCCTTCAGATTTTTTTAGAAATACTCCAACAATCTTAGCAAAAGATCGAGCAGTGGTGGCATTAAAAACAACAGTTCCTAAAACAACCATAAAAACTAGAGGGGTAATATATTCTGCACCCGGTACTCCATTTTTAGCTAATTTTAAACCGAAAAGTGAAGCTATACCAGCAGCTACAATTCCACGTGGTCCTACCCAGCTGATAAAAAGCTTCTCATTAAATTGTAAGGTAGACCCTATTGTACTTAAGAATACACCTAAAGGACGAATGATAAAGATAACGCTTGCTAAAAGTAGTACCGTTTTCCAGTTGTAAATTAATATTAAATCCTTCATGTTAATATTAGCCGCAAGTAATATAAACAGAATAGAGATAAGTAAAACACTGAGGGATTCTTTGAAATGTAATAATTCTTTTAAATGAGGAGAATTGGAATTTCCTAAGACCATTCCCATTACAACAACAGCTAGTAATCCTGATTCATGAGCAAAAGAATCGGAGAGTACAAATACGCCTAATACTGCAGCAAGTGCAAATACGTTTAGTAGATAATGAGGAATTAACTTCTTACGAATAAAGAAATTAAGTCCATGAGCAAAGGTGAAACCAAAAGTAAAGCCAAAGAGTACAATTTTTAAAAACTCTATTAACGCTGTTTGTGTATAGGCTTGTCCTTCACCAACACTTATAAATTCAAATACTAAAACGGCTACTAAAGCTCCAATGGGATCAATTAAAATACCTTCCCATTTTAACACTGCAGAAACATCTTTTTTTAATGGAATATTCCTTAAAATAGGGGTAATTACAGTGGGCCCCGTTACAATAATTAATGAAGAAAAAAGGAAAGAAATTTTCCAACTCATATTAAAAATGTAATGTACCGCAACGGCAGCTCCAAAAAATGTAATGATAGATCCTAGGGTAATAAGTTTTGTTATGACAGGACCAATATTTTTAATTTCACTGAATTTTAATGTAAGCCCTCCTTCAAAAAGAATAATACTAATAGCCAATGATACAAAATAGAACAAACTTTCACCAGGGAAAAGTCCTTTTTCACCATTCCAAATAGGTTCTATCCATTTGCTTCCATCTTCACTTAAAAATTCTGCAGATATAGGCCCTACCAATAATCCAATTAGAATTAAAGGTAAAATAGCAGGTATTTTAAAACGCCAAGCAACCCATTGTGCTAAAATTCCAAAAATAACAATACCGGATAATTCGATCATTCATTACTTGTTTTAGTCATTTTCTTCAAATATAAGATAAAAAATAAAAGTTGAATGATAATTATTTTTTATAAAATAGTGATATGAAGATAAATTGTATTTGTTTTGATAGTATCAAATGATACTATGAGAGTAGTTTTTTGAAGAAAACAAACTCCTGTTACTTTCCAATACAGAATGTTTGGTTTGTTTACTGTAAAGGGGGTTAGAAGGTCGGGGTGTATTTAAGGTGGAGGTATATTAATAATTTATAGATATGGTTTATGTAATTTGCCATTATTCTAAAAATTTTCTTTTTCGCTCTCTATCTCCACTTATTAAAGCTTTTTGAATTTTTTTGTTTAAATAAATCTTTATAGGGATCAATTTTGATCCAATATCTGATTTTTCAATTATGGTTAATATATTTTTCCATTTCGAAGCTTCTATATATCCGATTATTACATCTCCATGGTATACAGTACCGTTACCTATCCACCAAATTTTAGAAAAAATATTTTGATCTTGATTTAGAGAAACGAAATGTAATAAAACATCTTCAAAAATGTTTTTCATAGAATGTCTAGTAATATCAACAACAGCATTTATTTTTTTATAATTATTATAGTTTTCTTGTATATATTGGAAAAGAAATTTTTTTACTTTTTTTGAATGCTTTTCAGAAATGTTATAGAAAAAAGAGTTACAAAAATGTTTTCTTATTCCAAAATAATATTCTTTATGTATAACTAAATCAAAAACTTGTGTAAGGATAGGTTCAATATTATTTATTCTCCAAATAAAGTTCAAGTTTATATTATCATCTGAAAAATTATGAGATTCTTCACAGTATAAACTATTAATATAGTCAATTAGAAAATTAGGGTCTTTATTTAATATATTTAATAAGCCTTGTTTTTTATAATCAAAATAATGATTTTGAATAAGGTTTTGTTGGATGTAAGCTTTTTTAATTAACACAATATCTTCTCCAAGATTATCAAAATATTTGCTAAAAAAATCCATCCAAACTTTTAGTTGTGTGCCTTCTCTCTCATTTTTTTCTGTAATAGTTTTTAAAATTAATTGAAATAAATTTGGTGTTACTTTTAAAAACCGTTCAAGTCTATTAAAATGAATCGTATTAGAGTTGTTCATTTTTGAAATTGATTTAACCAATGAGTTGATTAGGCTTTTATTTATTAAAGAATCATCTATATAATCATAAAATGATAGCTCCCAAAGCTCTTTATGTTTAAATTCAGATTGCTGAACAAATTCCCAAACTTGATTTGCTATATTTTGAGTCTTTAATTGATTTTTAAAAACTACATTTGGTACATAATTAACTTCATTATCATTCTCAATAACTTTCTTTAGTAAGGTAAGACCTATGTTAAAGTCTTTTGAATAATTTTCGTCTATGACAAAATCCAGTGTATTGTTATAATTCCAATTATTTTTTGATGAATTTTTCAATAATACAAAAGTGTTGTAAAAGTTATTGATATCGTCCTCATTGGATAAAATGAATGAGCTTCTTATTTCTGCCTCTTTTAATCGCTCATATTCTCGAAAATCATCAAATTCATACATTTCCTTATCTCTAAATCTGTTCCAATCAATTTTCAAAAATGATATGTATGTTTCATTAACGAATCTGTTAGTTAAATTTGAGAATTCAGGTAAATCAAAATCGTGTCTTCTAAACCATCTTATTTGGTCTTGAACATATTTACAATGTTCAAAATTTTCATTGGTTAAATGTTTGTCAATTATATTGAGTACAAATGGTATGTCGAATGACATTATCTCTTTATTGACATCTGGGTGAACTCTTGAATAATTCTTTAAAAGACTAAAAGCCATAATTGGTCGAGAATCGAAACTACTTTCTAAACAATTCCAAGTTTTTGTTCTGAATTCCTGAATAGTACTATTGTTTGGAATAGGATACTGATAGTGAATAATACTATTTTTTCTTCCTCCTTTAAATTGCTGAAATTTATGAGAAAGAAAAGTTTTTGCAAGTTCGTAAAAGGATGTAGAAAGTAATTCATCATTCTTTTCAACTCCTTCTATTAGAATATCAAATAGAGTTTTTTGTCTATAAAAGTTCGAGTATTCGTCATCTCTATCGAAAATCAATAATTCCCTAATTTTATGAATTAATTCGGGTAATTTATCTGGTTTACGTGATACATACTCAAATAATAATCCAATTGAATCCTTTAAGTTTTTGTTATTGAGACGAAAAAAATTACCTAGTAATTCAATGATTTCATCTTTGTCATAATTGAACTGATTTGTTTCATAAGAGGTATCGTATACAGTATTTTCTACTTTCGGAAATGCCTCTATTTGCTGATATGTAAACTCTAAAGTTTGGTCTTGTAAATAGAACCAAAATGAATTGAGAAAATCAAAAGATTTGTTGCTGTTAGAACTAATGTGCTTCCAGTAATTTATCAAATCGGGTTTAATTTTGTCCATTACATTTTGTGGACCAAAAGTATTGTTGGCAGGAATTATACTATCCGTAAATCTGTTTTTATAATTCTCAAAGTAGTTGTTTAAGAGAGTGCTAAATGAAAGTAAATTATCTTTGACAAACGCTTTATAAAAGAAAAAAGTAGCAAGATTTTGTTCAGGTACTTTTACGTGTTCAAATTGAATTTCCACTAACTCTAATTTGTCAAGAGTATCAATAGTGTCTACAAAATCATTATACGAAATATCAAACTCATTTAAAATTGATTCTGTTATTTTTCTGTTTTTATATGGAATAGTATAAAAGAAAGCAATTAATCCTAGACATTTAATGTTTAAAGGATTTTCAAACTCGCCATCATCTTTGATGAAAGTTGAAAAATACTTCTCAAATAAATCAGAAACATTGTGTAAGGCATATAAATTTTGTTCTTGTTTAGCTAAGAGCGAGGTCATTATTGCTAATCTAGGGTTTCCATTAGAAATTCTTACTATTTCTTTATGATAATCTGGGTTTAATATTTCAAATGGCTCAGATTTTATTATATCAATAATTTGTTCATCGGATAACTTGAACAAGTCTATTTGTTGAGTTGAAAATTCTTGACATTTTCTTCCAATTTCTTGAAACGCATAATCTCTAACTGTAATTATTATCTTAAGTTTTCCGTTCCTATTGGCTTTGAAAAAACCAGTTATTTGTTCAAATGCATCAATTCTATTTGCATCATCTACAAAAAGTATATAATCTTTGTCTACATCAAAATATTGGTACAAATCATCAAGCAGAGTATGGCTTTTGTAAGAAACACAGTAAGCCTGAAAAGAATTGTTTTTTGATAGATAATTATTGATAGCTTCAAGTGCTAACTTTGTTTTTCCAACTCCTGGTGCTCCTGTAAGTATTATAAAGTCGTGACTATCTATTGCATTACTTAATTCTTTGAGTTCTGTTTCTCTATGTAAAAATGTATTGTTTAATGGTGTTGCAATACCTTTTGAAGCTCTATCATACTCCTTTATGAAGTTTTCTATTGAAACTATTTGACCTGTATCTAAAGGTAGACCTAAATAATGATGAGCTAAATCTCTATGGTTTAAGTGAAGTTCTAAAGCTAGTTCTTGTAACATTAAATACCGAATTCTAATATCAGCTTTATAGCTCTGAGCAAGTGTATTTAATTCGGTTATTTTATCTTGGTCTATGTTCCAATTGAAACAAAGAATGATTTCTTGAATTTTTTCAACAGGGATTTTCGTCTTGTCTGGGTCAAAACAAGCTTTTATGTCATTGGCAAGCTTGTTTTTTGTACTTGTATCAGTTGTTATTTCAGAGTACAAAAAATTTCCGTTAGGTAATTGAAAGAAAGTATCAGGTGTTCCTTTTGTTGTCTTTTGTTTTCCTGTTTGACTTCCTGTCCTAGATATAGCCAAGTAATTATTATCTCTAATAGTTAAATAACTATCGCAAAGTTCTTGAAAGACAGTTCCGTTTATTTCTTTCAGTCGATTTTCTATTGTTTGCAGTCTACTCATTACTATATGGTATAACAATTACAATTTACAAAAAACATAATAAAAGAAACAAAAAACCAATAAAGTATAAAAAAAATCTTAACGCCGAGAATCGAGAAAAGACCTGCACGAAGATCGTTAGGTTTTGTAAAGGTTTTACGAAGATGAACAAGGTAAGGAGATTTTTTCTAGCTAAATGTTGAAATAATGGTATCTAGAAAATCAGATTGAAAACTTTTAGAAATTTTTATAGGAGTCTGTTTTGAACTAGCAAATAAGTTTTTGTTTTATAGAACTATTATCAAAAATAAAAAGATTATTTTAATATCTAGTAAATTTTTATGAGATGATAAATAGTGTCTTTTTATACCTTCATCTTTAACATTATGACCTCCTTCAACCACACGGTTTTGTACATGGTCAACGCAATCTTGTACTGTTTTTTAGGGTATAGCTTTTGTTTTGATAGCATCAAATGATACTATGAGAGCAGTTTTTTGAAGAAAACAAACTCCTTTTACTTCCCAATACAAAACTCCCCAAAAATAGTACCTAGAATATCCGTGTCAACATCGATTTCACCTGTAATTTCGCCTAGATGGTGTAAAGCTTGACGTACATCTAGAGCAAGTAAATCTCCTGGAATTTCCATTTCCAGACCCTGTTTGGTTTTTTGAATAGCTTCCAACGCACTTACCAAAGCCTCGTAATGTCTCGTATTGGTTACAATGGTTTGATTGGTATTAATTTCACCTCGTTTTATAACGTTAACCAGTTCATCGGTTAGGGTTTTTATACCCTTTTTTTCTTTGGCTGAAATAGGAATACAATTCTCTAACGTATTGAAAGCAGTTAGATCCAATTCTGAAGGTATTAAATCCACCTTGTTTAAAAGAACTAAAACCTTTTTAGTAGGATACTGAGAGGTTATTTTGTGAATTTCTTCAAGATAACGATCAATCTTTTGAGGATCGTGTTGTATTTTTTCAACATCAACCATATAGAGTACCACCTTAGAAGCCTCAATTTTTTCAAAAGTCTTTTGAATCCCTATATTTTCAATCTGGTCTTGAGTGTCACGAATTCCAGCAGTATCAATAAAACGATAATTAATTCCCTCTAAAACCAATTCATCCTCAATTGTATCGCGAGTGGTTCCTTCTATATTAGATACTATGGCACGTTCTTCGTTTAACAAGGTATTTAAAAGTGTTGATTTACCAGTATTGGGTTCTCCTACGATGGCAACCGGGATTCCTTCTTTGATCACATTTCCTAATGAAAAAGAATCGGCTAAATATTTTAAATTATACTCTAATTTTTCTAGTAATCTATTTAATTCAGAGCGATCCGCAAATTCCACATCTTCCGTAGCAAAATCCAATTCTAATTCAAGCATAGAAGCAAAATGAATCAATTTTTTACGAAGTTCACCTAATTCATTTGAAAAACCACCCTTCATTTGTTGTAAAGCCGTTTGATGGGCTATTTCAGAATTTGCAGAGATGAGATCCGCTACCGCTTCTGCTTGTGATAAATCCATCTTACCATTTAAGAAAGCACGTAACGTATATTCTCCAGGATCAGCTATTCGAGCTCCTTTTTTAATTAATAATTGAAGGATTTGCTGCTGAATGTAAACGGAACCATGGCAGGAGATCTCCACAACATTTTCTCCCGTATAGGAGTGAGGGCCTTTAAAGATTGAAAATAGAGCTTGATCAATATTTTTGACATCATCTTTCACATATCCTAAATGAATGGTATGTGATTTTTGATGTATCAATTGCTTTCCTTCATGAATGGATTCAAAAACGGAATGCGCAATTTCAAGAGCCTGTTTTCCTGATAATCGAATAACAGCAATAGCACCGGCCCCATTGGGCGTAGCAAGAGCTACAATAGTATCTTCAAAATGAATCATGAGGCAAAAATAAGGAATAAGTTGTAATAATGAACTATTGGATAATGGGTACTTATCTATATATTCTGATCTGGGAAAACTTCTGACAATTATTTTAGAAAGTAGCGAGGCAATGGAAGATTCTCTGACAGTTATTTTAAAAAGTAATGATGCAATGGAAGATTCTCTGACAGTTATTTTAGAAAGTAGTGATGTAAAGGAAGATTTTCTGACAATTATTTTAGAAAGTAGCGGTGTAAAGGAAGATTCTCTGACAGTTATTTTAAAAAGTAGTGATGTAATGGAAGATTTTTTGACAATTATTTTAAAAAGTAATGATGTAATGGAAGATTTTCTGATAGTTATTTTAAAAAGTAGTGATGCAATAAAAGGTTCTCTAACAGTTATTTTAGAAAGTAGTGAGATGATGGTTGTACGACAAATGAAAAAGCACCTAACCTTATTGGTTAAGTGCTTTTTTAAAATGGTTAGAAAGAAGGAATTAAAACTTTAAAATTTTAATAGTTCTTCCTTTTACACCTTTTAATTTTAAGAAATAAATACCTCTTCTTAAAGAAGTGATATTGATGGTGTGTTCACTTCTTCCTTTTGAAATATCAATGGTTTTTTGGTATTTTAAACGTCCAAATAAATCATAGATCATAATCTCAGAAGTTGTTTCTACATTACTACGGATATAAACCGTTGTTCGATTGCGTACAGGGTTAGGTGATACCACTGCTTTTATAATTTGTGGTTCAGGAGTATTCTCATCACAAGTACCTAAAGTAGCTCCTTTGTTTAAGAAATAAGGAACAGCAAATTTATGTACACATTTAGTACGACCTCTGTAGCATACTTTTACTTTATGGTAATGTCCCCAATGTTTTTTACAACGAACATCCACTACATTGATTGTAAATTCTTTAGTTTCTGAACAACCTTCTTCATTCGTTACTGTTACACTATATGTTGTTGTTTCAGTAGGAGAAACTTCAATAGAAGCGGATGTTTCACCCGTACTCCATTCATATTGATAATTTCCTTCTGTAAGACTAGTTGATAGCGTAGAAGTTGCTTCTGGTTGATAACCATAATAAACGGTTTCCTTAGTAGCTTGTATCTCAAATTCAACAGGATCTGAAGATTCAATAACAAATTCCTGACTAACGGTGTTATTTAAAGCATCGGTGATGATAACAGAATAATCTCCAGCTTCTAAATCAGATATAGAAGACGCGGTTTCTCCATTACTCCAAGTATAGGTATACGGTTGAATACCGCCACTCATTTCAACAGATGCACTTCCTAAAGTATCACAAGCTTGATTTTCAATAACCATTTGGTCAATAGTTAATGTTTTTAAAGCCATACGTGCTGATACAGGGAAGTGGTCAGAAACTGTCCTGCTATAACTAGCATCGTAGAATTCATAATGAACACGTGTCGATTCGTCAATATATTGTGCTGCTAATTCATCGGTAACCATAATATGGTCAATCATATTTTCTCTAAAGACATACGAACGATAACCTGCTTCACTTAATGTAGCCGAGAGAACGGTATAGTTAGATGGATCTTGAATATAATCATCATATGATGTTGTGGTTGTTGAAATGTCAGCCACAGTAACATCTACATCATCATTAAAATCTCCTGAAATGATCACATTTCGATCAGCATAGTAGGTATCTAAAGAGTCTTTTAATACTTCCACATCAAATTTACGCATATCGTAACGCTCTTGAGGAGCACTTCCACTATTTGCTCTAGCATGTAAGGCTACAAAGTCAATCTCTTCAGTAGTTCCATCAATAGTAACATCAGCTGTCATCAAGAATGGTAAGCGTCCACTTGCGAAGAAACGTGTTTTATCATCACTAGGGAAATCATTTAAAGAAGAAGCATCACCACCATTATAATAAGGATGGATAGATTCTAATAGCACTTTTGTACTCTTAGGAGTAATAGTAGTGGTATTATAAATAAAACCGACTTGTTGTTTTACGCCTTCTGTATCATTTGGATAAGAAGTAGCATCAGACAATACAAAATCATAACCTTCTAACTCACTTACCAGTTGAGTAAATAGAGTAGGGTCTGCAATTTCTTCTACTGTATAAATATCAGCATTTAAATCGGTAATGATTTGTTTTGCTTTATCTTTTTGAATAGCGTCAGAATCTGGGTTCCCAGCAGCTGGACTGTTAGATTCATCTCCAAACCATTCAATATTCCAAGTTACAACATCCAATGTTCGATCTTTAGAAATCGTTAAGTCATCTCCTGAAGGTTCGTAAGGTTCAGCACAAGGCATATCACTTTGTAAACGAGGTAATAATTGGAATGTTTCATAAAAACGTCCTACAACACCTGTGATGCTTTCACATGTTTCAGGTTGTGCTAACCCTACTAAGTTGGTAACATCATTATCAATACGTAAAGCTCCAGTTCCTGAAGTATCTGTTAAAGTATAATTAGAATTTCCAAATAACAATTGATTAGGTTGAGGGAATGTACTATTGACAATTTTAACTAATTCAGCAGGATGCTGATTTAATTGTCCTAACGTAATTTCAACAGGTTGTATTGGATTTACTGCAGTCCCATGATTTTCTACAGAGGTAATTGAGCCTAATTGAATTTGGTCTCGGAAAACACCACGAGTTCCTGTAAGTGTAATAGAATCTCCAATAGTTAAAACACCATCTCCATGAACCAACTCATCAAATACAGCAATGGCAGCAGTATCATCTTGAATATATGCAGATCCTCTGAATTGATCAGAAACTGTTATAATACCTGTAATGGTTACAACATCTCCATTTGAAACATTACGCGCTTCAGCAATTGTGACAGGACCTTCCGGTGTGATTACAGCACCATTTTCTGTCCCTGGAGTAGGTGTATCTTGTGTGTAAGTAGCGGTATTGCGTGCACCACCTTCACCATTTGGTATTCTTTGAGAAGAATGGTTGTCTTTGTCTCCTTTGTCTCCTTCATTAATTTGTGCTTGCCCTTCATTTAATAAAACCAATAGTTCTGCATCATCTCCATCATTGGTATCGTATACAAGAGCATCTATCAAATTCTCAGTTGTAACAGCAGTACCACTAGGAAAATCAGTAGCATCTCCTTGATAAAGGGCTACAGCATCAGCTCCATTTTGTAAACCATTACTAGGGAATACAAGACTTACATTCGCTACCGCTTCATTTCCTGCAACGAAATAACCTTCAGAATTTGTAGTATAACCGTCCAGATCATAGGCACCATAACTTTGGTTGTTTGATCCGTTATACATAACGAGTACAAGACCGTCTAATGTAGAATTTCCATTACCACCATCGTATAATTCTACAAATTCCAACGTATCTGAACCAGCCGTATCAGCGTCAACTTCATTAATTAATACATTAGATGTTGGAATAATGGTGCTTCCACTATTACTTGTACCAGGAGTAGGAGAGGCTTGTGTGTAAGTAGAGGTGTTACGTGCACCACCTTCACCATTTGGTGTTCTTTGAGAAGAATGATTGTCTTTATCACCTTTTCCTCCTTCATTAATTTGTGACTGACCTTCGTTTAATAAAACAAGAAGTTCAGCATCATCACTATCATTTGTATCGTATACAAAAGCATCGACTATATTTTCAATAGTAATAGCAGTTCCATTAGGAAAATCAGTAGCATCTCCTTGATAAAGGGCTACGGCATCAGCTCCGTTTTGTAATCCGTTACTTGGAAAAACGAGATTTACATCGGTTACCGCTTCATTTCCTGCAACAAAATACCCCTCAGCATTGGTCGTATAACCATCTAAGTCATAAGCACCATAGCTTTGATTATTTGAACCGTTATACATAACCAACACAAAACCATCTAGTTTTGAGTTCCCGTTACCACCATCATAGATCTCAACAAATTCTAACGTATCGGAACCGGCTGTATCAGCGTCAACTTCATTAATTAATAAGGTTGGTGTTGTTATAATCTCAGTTCCGTTTAATTGAATATCATCAAAACCTGCATAATCACTTCCTCCATTTTGTTTAACCGATAATACTAATTTAACAGAGTTAACCGTATTAGGAATAGATTGTGTAATGGTTTCCCAGCCAGTAGTACTGTATGGACTAGTTTGTGTAACCGTAACAGCTCCTTGACTTACATTATCATAGAAGATTTCATAACCAATAGTATCCCCATTAGAAACATCATAACCTACAACATTTAGAGCAAATGATAAAGTTACATCTTCATAATTGGAGATGTCAATGGAGTTAAATGTTATAGTTCCTCCATCAGAACTACCACAATTTCCATCTAAGTCACGAACTCCGAAAAATTGTGTTCCATTAGCTGCTTCAGTAATAGAGCCTACACTTGAAACAATATCCCAAACATCACTTCCACTGCTGTTGCAAGCAGGAATAGAAAGGGAATAATCCCATGTGTCGTTTGTAGTGCCTTCATATCCTTGGAAAGCAATATGATTACCCGCAGGAGGTGTAACCGGTGTTCCCTCTGTTGTAGCTTGAGTAGTAATTCCTACAGTTGAATAGGTTGTGTTTTTTACAGACCAAGCTTTGTAGTAATAGGTAGTCTCAGCTTTTAAACTAGTATGATTTGGTAGATTAGAAGCTAACCCTATGTATAAAATAGTTCCACCATTGGTTATGTTATCGTTAACTGAATAAGAACCGTTTGGTGTGCCAAAAGAAGTACTATTTTCATTGTAAGCCACAATAATAGAATCATTTGAAGCATTAGCAGTAGCTGATAAATTGATTTGATTTTCTGAATTTGCTGTCGCTGTGAAGGAAACGGGTTTAGCGATTCCTGTAGGCGTTTGTCCATCAAAACGATTTTCAGCTTGAGGACCACCCCAAATAGAAGTAGCAAAAGCAGGGTTGTCAATAAAAGGATTTCGATTTCCCTGAATATTTTCTAAAAGGTTATTACGATTTATTTCGTATTCAGAAACAGGATCTTCAGCATTCCATTCTAAGAAAATATCTTTCATGTCGGAATGATAATTTTGAGAACCAATACCAACGCTTACTGGTAAGCATCGATTTCCATAACGGAGGTACATGTACATGACCATTCGGGCAACATCACCTTTCCATTCATCTCCTGGATACCAAGAGTTGTTAACTTTTCGAGCATTTCCTGATGCATCTTCGAAAGGTAAGTTACTTCGTAAGGAGTTAAAACGAACATCAGAGGAACGAATATGATGTGCATCGGCACCTGGTCCTGAAGTTCCTAAATTAGGATTTCCTAATGATTTTGGATAAACATGTTCACGATTCCAATCTCCAGAATTACCTCCATTTGCATCCTTGGAGCGTGTACGATCCGTATCGGAGTTACCGTCATTATCGTTGTATCCGTAAATTAATAATACGTTACTTGCATTGTTTGGATCTAAATCGGTTTGTTTTAGTGCGTCCCATACACCCGGTGTATAAGAGAGGTCTGTGTGATGAGAATTGGTAATTAAAGTAGCTAAATCTGCTTTAAGTGATTCTCCTGATTGAGTCAAATTTGTACCATTATAGTAAGATGGGATTTGACCATAAAGTACGATACAGTATAAAAGTACTGTAACAGTAAGTAGATGTTTTCTCATAAAATCTTTTTAATTTAAATGGACTACTAATTTACAACCTTAATTATAATGTATCATAATTGTGAAGGATTATTTAACAATAAAAAAATATTAGAAAAGAAATAGTACAGTTTTGTATATATTATTTTCAATAGTATATAATTATTTTGAATAGTTGTTAGAAATAGTTAAATTAAAGCTGTTTTAAATTCACTTAATCTATGTATGTGTGTTATAATTTAGATGAGTAAACGTCTTAAAGAAGATAGATTATTTAGTCTATTGAAGCTAAGAAACGAATTGTAAACAAAAAAACTGTTCCGAATTTTTCCGGAACAGTTTTATATAAAATAAGATAAATGATTGACCTAAGCTAAAATAGTAACTGGGTTTTCAATCATGGTTTTTAAAGTTTGTAAGAAGGCTGAACCAAGAGCACCATCAACTGTTCGGTGATCTGCGGCTAATGTAACTTTCATCGTATGACCTACTACAATTTGTCCGTTTTTAACAACGGGCTTTTCAACAATAGCTCCAACAGATAAAATACATGAATTTGGTGCATTAATGATAGAAGTAAAAGATTCAATACCGAACATTCCTAAATTAGAAATAGTAAAGGTACTTCCTGACATTTCTTCTGCAGTCAATTTACGGTCACGTGCCTTACCTGCTAATTCTTTAACAGAGGCTGAAATTTGTGTTAACTGTAAATAATCTGCATTGTTTACTACAGGAACAACCAAACCATCAGGTACCGCAACAGCAACTCCTATATTGATATCTCCATGAGTAATAATTTTATCACCTCCCCATGTTGTATTGATTTCAGGGTGCTTTCTTAAAGCAGCAGCACTTGCTTTAATTACTAAATCGTTAAAAGAAACTTTTGTATCTGGAATAGCATTAATAGCTTTACGAGAAGCCATAGCATTTTCCATATCAATTTCAATATTTAAATAGTAATGAGGTGCAGTAAACTTTGATTCACTTAAACGTTTTGCTATAACTTTACGCATTTGGCTAATAGCCGTTTCCGTAGTTTCTCCAGCTGGAATAAAGTTGGTAACAGTTGAAACAGAAGAAGTTTCTGCTTTAGCACTAGCATTACTAGGTGTAAAGTTTTCAACATCTTTTTTTATGATACGTCCATTTTCTCCAGAACCTTGAACTTGACTTAAATCGATTCCTTTATCAGAAGCAATTTTTTTAGCTAAAGGTGAAGCAAAGACTCTTCCTGATGTAGAAGTAGCTGTAGTTGATTGAACTTTTTCTGCTGCTTTAGGAGCTTCTGTGCTGGTTTCCGTTTTTTCAGTTTCTGCTGTATTAGAAGAAATTCCTCCATTGGCAACAATTGCACTTACATCCGTTCCAGCAGGTCCAATAATTGCTAAAATGGTATCAACAGGAGAAGATCCTCCTTCTTCAACACCAGCATGTAATAAAGTTCCTTCAAATTCAGATTCAAATTCTTGAACGGCTTTATCGGTCTCAATTTCTGCTAAAATATCACCTTCATTAACTTCGTCTCCTACTTTTTTGTGCCATTTAGCAACAGTACCTGCTTCCATGGTATCACTTAAGCGAGGCATTTGTATCACTTCAATTCCTTCAGGAATAGTGATAGGTTCAGCTGAAACAGATTCAGTAGGAGTTTCTTTAACTTCTTCAGTAGTTTCACCAGAAGCAGCATTATTAATTAAAGCTTGGAAATCTTCTCCTTTATTTCCTATAACAGCTAAAGGGCTATCTACAGGGACTCCTGATCCTTCGGCAATTCCTTGATATAACAAAGTTCCTTCGAATTCAGATTCGAACTCTTGAACAGCTTTATCTGTTTCGATTTCAGCAATAATATCACCTTCTGAAACTGAATCGCCAACGTTTTTGTGCCATTTTACTATGGTTCCTTCTTCCATAGTATCACTAAGGCGAGGCATTAAAATTAATTCTGCCATGATTTATTTTGTTATCTTTTTAATTAAAATTGTTGTTTTTCTACTTGGTCTACAAAAGCATAATTTTCTTCTTCATAAACCATATCGTATAATTGATTAGCAGGAGGGAAGTCTGATTCCTCAGCAAATTTAACAGCATCATCTACTGTTTTTCTTGATTTTGCTACAATTTCTTTTAATTCTTCTTCTGTAGCCCATCCTTCTGCTAAAATTTTCTTTTCAACTTGCTTAATAGGATCTCTATTTTCTTTATAATAATTTACTTCCTCTTTTGTTCTATAAGCTTGAGCATCCGAAATAGAGTGTCCTTTAAAGCGATAGGTTTTTACTTCTAAGAAAGTTGGTCCATCACCACGACGTGCTCGTTCTGTAGCTTCGTAAACAGCTTCTGCTACTTTAATTGGATCCATTCCATCTACAGCAGCATGAGGCATTTTATAACCTTCAGCTAATAAGTGAATATCTTCATGATTGGCTGTTCGTTCAACAGAGGTACCCATAGCGTATTGGTTGTTTTCACAAATAAATACAACAGGTAATTTCCAGTTCATAGCCATATTAAAGGTTTCATGTAAAGAACCTTGTCTTACAGCACCATCTCCCATAAAAGTTAAGGTTACGGCATCACGATCATTATATTGATCTCCAAAAGCAATTCCTGCTCCTAATGGGATTTGACCTCCTACGATTCCATGTCCTCCATAAAAATGGTGTTCTTTTGAAAAAATATGCATAGATCCTCCCATTCCTTTAGAAGTACCCGTTACTTTTCCACAAAGTTCAGCCATAATTTTATTAGGGTCAACACCTAATGCCATAGGATGTACGTGACAACGATACGCTGTAATAAGGTTATCTTTCCCCACTTCAATAGCGTGGCGAACACCTGCAATAACAGCTTCTTGTCCATTATATAAATGAAGAAACCCTCTGATCTTTTGTTTTAAATATAAAGATTGACATTTATCTTCAAACCGTCTCCATAACGTCATATCAGCATACCATTCTAAGTAGGTTTCCTTGGTGATTTCTTTCATATGGATTTTCTTTTTATTTTAGTATTGAATTATTTCGTACAAATGTACATTTTTCCATCTAATTGTACAAATTACATCATGTCAGAATTAAAAGAGAAAGGAAGTAAGTTTTGTAAGCTTTTTATTTTGTAAATTTTACTATAATCGGTTCCAAAAATTATTTCAATTTCTTGTTTCTGTTTGTGTTCATATTCATATAAACTCTGTCTACAAGCTCCACATGGTGGAATTGCTTTGAAAAGCTTAGAGTCTTGAGCATCAGCAGTAATAGCTATTTTAATGATTTTTTTATTTGGATGATGTGATGCTGCGTGAAAAATAGCTACTCGTTCAGCACATAATCCTGATGGGTAGGCAGCATTTTCCTGATTGTTCCCTGTAACAATGGTACCGTCGTCGAGTAAAATGGCAGCTCCAACGTTGAATTTAGAATAAGGTGCATAAGCTGTTTTTCTTATAGAAATAGCTTCTTGAAGTAATTGTTGATCTTCTGTATGAAGGGATTCTATAGAAGGGTATTCTTCAAAATTAAAACTGAATTTTTGCGGTTTCATATACGGTTTATTATTCTTTTCAAGAATTAAAGATAAACAAAAAGTTTTATACTTGTTAAAAAAGAAAAATGCTTCAATATTACTATAATTGAAGCATTTAAAACTATGATAAATATCTTTTTTTAGTATTGATTTACTTTTCCACCAAAATTCCAAGCTAATGAAAAGCGTAATGTATTGGCTAAAGGATCATCTTGACTTCCTGTGGGAATTAAATACGAAGCATCAAATTCAAAGTCAGAGAAAGCTAACCCAATACCAGTTGTAATGTACGGTTGATCTCCTTTATCTTCGTCTCCATATTTATAACCAGCTCTAACAGCTAAAGCGTCATTATACTTATATTCAGCACTTACACCTACTGTACTTGCAGATTCACCAAATAGAGAAGAAGTTATACCACTTATCACACTGTCATCAGGTAATACATATACATCTACTACACCATCTCCATCATTGTCAACAGCATCTGCTAATGGAACTAATACTTTATTATATTCTAAACCAAGGGATAGAGTACTGATATCACTGAAAATAAAATCATATCCAGCTCCAATTCCTAAATTGGTTGGTAGAGCAGTTTCTGTTGCAGTATTAGAAGTATCATAATCTAATTTAGGACCAATATTTTTAATATTTGCCCCTAAACGAATTCGACTATCAAAACTTCGACCACGTATAACATCCGTTTGATAAAAAGCTGAAATATCAGCAGCAAAAGTGTTGGCTGCTTGACGACTTTCAAAACCGACTTGAGTATTGTCATAAATATCAGAACGAATATAACGACCCGTTACCGCCATAGAGAATTGGTCACTTAATAATAAACCATAAGATAGGTCAATGGCAAATTCATTGGGTTTGAAAGTTCCTTGTGGAACAATGTCTCCTGTAGGACCAATAGTGTTATTTTCTACCTCTCCCATGTTAAAATAATAAATACTAGCAGCTAATGTACTACGTTCAGCATCTCCTAAATATTTAAAAAAGGTAGCATTTAATAAAAAGGTATCATTTGAAATTTCATTTAACCAAGGCGTATATGAAACAGCAAATCCAGAATAATTTTCATTAAATAAGTATTTAGAAGGGTTCCAGTATTGTGAATAAGCATCTGAACTAGTGGCTACTCCCATATCAGCTAGACCACCTGCACGAGCATCGGGAACGATAGATTGGAATACAGCTCCCGTAACAGGCCTTTGATTAATTTGTGCAAAAGCAAGGGAACCAGATGTAATCCATAGAAGTCCTAAAATAATTTTTTTCATAAAATTAAAAATTTATGTTTTCTTTTTTAATATTTCAACGTGTTAATTTTCAAGGCAAAGATATAAAATGATATTCATAAAAAAATTAAAATTTTAATCTTCTCCTTTTAATAATAATTTGTAATGAAAACGTGAATTTTCAGAACTTATTGTTAAAAAATAAAAGTTTATGTAAAATATTTTTTCTAAAATTTCGTTATCTATAACAAAATAAAACTATTTTTGTAGCGTTTTAACAAAAATCTAGTATTTAAAAAACAGTTTTTCAATATGAAAATGAATAAGATAGCAATTCTAACAACACTATCAATTTCTCTATTAGCTTTATCAAGTTGTGGGAAGAAAACCAGTGATCATGCAGATAGTTTAACTGGTTGGGAAGACAATGAAGAAACAGGTTGGTATTTTAGTGGAGATAAAGATCCAGGACAAGGAGGGCCAGGAATGGTATTTGTTGAAGGAGGAACTTTTACAAAAGGACAAACAAAAGACAATGTGATGCACGATTGGAATAATACTCCAAGTCGTCAACAAGTTCGTTCTTTTTATATATCAGAAACAGAAGTTACTAACCGAGACTATAAAATGTATTTAGCATGGTTACGTTTGTTTTTCGATCCTAGAATTGAAGACTATAAAGAAATTTATAAAGGAGCCTTACCTGATACTATGGTATGGCGTAATAAATTAGCCAGTCAAGAACTATTTGTAGAAAACTATTTTAGAGATCCTGCTTTTGATTACTATCCGATTGTTGGAGTTAACTGGTTACAAGCTAATAATTACGCAGAATGGTTAACGGATCGTGTAAATGAGAAAAAATTAATGGACGAAGGTGTTATTGATAAAGATATGTATGTTTTTGAATGGTCAGATAGTGCTGAGTTCTCAAATTCAAAACCTGCTTTTTTCCATAAACGTTATAAGGAGATGGGAACCAATATGTTTGGTGAAGAATCAAATATATTTACAGACCATAAAGAAGCTAATGAAAGTGCTGAGAAAGCGGCTGCTTCATCAGGTAAAAAAGGATTCTTAGGAATCGGGGGAGGAAGTAAAAAGCATACCAAAGCTGGTGGAGCTTATAAAACATATAATCAAAAATGGAAAGCTATGGCTAAGGCTAATTCAAAAGCCATCGCTCCTTATAGATTACCAACCGAAGGTGAATGGGAATATGCTGCATTAGCGTTAATGGAAAATCGTGAATACAACCGATATAAAGGAAAAGTAATTCCTGAAAAAGAATTACGTCAGAAAAAAGGAAAAGCTCGAGGTGATTTTATGGCTAATATTAAAAGAGGTCGTGGAGATTACTCAGGTATTGGTGGATGGCAAAATGATGGGTATGCAATTACATCTCCAGTTAAAAAGTTTAAGCCAAATGATTTAGGAATATATGGTATGTTTGGTAATGTTGCTGAATGGACTGCTGATGTATACCGTCCAATTATAGATGATGAAGCAAGTGATTTTAATTATTATAGAGGAAATACTTTCAAGAAAACGATCCGTGAAGATGGAATGGTTGATATTGTAGGAGTAGATATTCAATATGATACATTAGATGATGGTAGAATGGTTTACCGTGCTTTACCAGGGCAAGTTAGAGAAGAAGTATATGAGGATGCTAAAAATTATCGAGATGGTGATTTCCAATCATTATTAGATCCTTATCAAAATATTGATGAAGAAGGAAACGAGGTTGCAGTTGATACAGATTCTGAATTTAATAGTCCAAAGAGAGAATTTATCGTGACAGAAGATGGAAGAGTTGTTTTACAAAAAGATAATACGGATGTTACAACTGATATGTCTGATGAGAATCGTGTAATTAAAGGTGGTTCATGGAATGATAGAGCTTATTGGATGGATCCAGCACAAAGACGTTATATGTTGGAGACAGAATCAGCGAGTTGGTTAGGATTCCGTGTAGCTCATGATAAAATGGGGTCAGATGCTTCTGGTTCTCGATCAACAAGAGGTGTAAGATAATTTAAAAAAATATAGTACATTTAACCCAATCAATTTTGATTGGGTTTTTTATTATAAGATATATGAATAGTTTAGAAAATATATATACATTATATACCGAAACATATAAAGTTTCAACAGATACGCGTAATATTGAAAAAAACAGCCTTTTTTTTGCTCTTAAAGGAGCTAATTTTAATGGAAACAAATTTGCACAGCAAGCACTCGAAAAAGGAGCACTAGCAGCAATTGTAGATGAAGCAGGTTACGTTACATCAGATAAAATGATTTTGGTAGATGATGTATTAGAAACGTTACAAGATTTAGCACAATATCATAGAAGAAAACTAGGATTACCTATTATTAGTTTAACGGGGAGTAATGGAAAAACCACAACTAAAGAATTAATTGTACGTGTATTGTCGAAAAAATTTAACATACAAGCTACTAAAGGTAATTTGAATAATCATATAGGAGTTCCATTAACATTATTATCGATATTGCCAAGTCATGAAATGGGCGTTGTTGAAATGGGAGCCAATCATCAAAAAGAAATAGAAATGTTATGCGATATAGCAGAACCTGATTTTGGTTATATAACAAATTTTGGAAAAGCACATTTAGAAGGGTTTGGAGGGATTGAAGGAGTTATAAAAGGTAAAACAGAGTTATACCAATATTTAAAGAAAGAAGATAAAAAAGTATTGATTAATATTGATGATCCTATCCAAGTAGAAAAATCTAAAGGAATTCAATCGTATTTTTTTGGAAAAGAAAAAGGAAATGTGTTGATAAGAGAAATTGAAAATAGTACCCCTTTTGTAAGTGTTTTTTATAGTGGTTTGGAAATAAATACCCATTTAATAGGGAGTTATAATTTTACCAATATTGCAAGTGCTATTGCAATAGGAGATTATTTTGAAATTGAAGCTGAAAAAATACAAGAAGCTATTGAAGGGTACATCCCAGAGAACAATCGTTCACAAATAATGGAGAGAAATGGTAAACAAATTTTATTGGATGCCTATAATGCAAACCCTAGTAGTATTGAGGTTGCACTAGAGAATTTTTCAAAATTAGAAGGAAGGAAAACCGTTATTCTAGGTGATATGTTTGAATTAGGCAGCCATGCTGTTGAAGAACATCAAAAAATAGTAGATTTAGCTTTAGAAAAGCAATTCGATCAAGTTATTGTAGTTGGAGAATATTTTTACGAAACTCAAAAAGAAGTAATTCGATTCCGTTCAACAGAAACTCTTATAGAATATTTAAAAGAGAATAATGAGGTGAATGAAAAAATACTAATAAAAGGTTCTAGAGGAATGAAACTTGAAACGATTGTAGATTTTTTATAAATGATGTAAATACTCTTTGAAAATAATTTTAAACCATTCTGTATAATTCTCAGGATGGTTTTCTATTTCTTGTTTTACGTCTTCAATAGTTAACCATTTATAATCACTAACTTCTTCAGGGTTAAGAATTGGTTTTTCATTGTAATATCCTATAAAAACATGGTCAAGTTCATGTTCAATTAAGTTTTGACCTACATCAGCTTTGTAAATAAAATGAAATTTCTCTTCTAAAGAGCAAGAAAAACCCATTTCTTCTTGTAAACGTCTTTGAGCTCCTTCTAAATAAGTCTCACCATCACGAGGATGACTACAGCAGGTGTTGGTCCAAAGAAGTGGGGAATGATATTTAGTTGCAGCACGTTGTTGTAAAAGTGTTTCTCCTTTATCATTGAAAACAAAAACAGAAAAAGCACGATGTAGAACACCTTTAATATGGGCCTCTTGTTTTTCCATTAAACCTATAGGTGTATCTTTTTCGTTCACTAAAACAACGTGTTCTTGCATATTGATAAAATTTGAATTTCAAAAATAAGGATATCAAATGAAAAATATTCAAATTAAGAAAAAGAAAATAATAAAAAATGTATTTTTACCCCATGCAATCTAAGGCAAAATATAGTCAATTAATTAAAGAAAAGGCTTTATCTCTAGGGTTTTTAAATTGTGGGATTTCAAAAGCGGGTTTTTTAGAAGAAGAAGCACCTCGATTAGAAAAATGGCTTAATGAAAATCGTTTTGGAGAGATGAGCTACATGCAAAACTATTTTGATAAGCGTTTAGATCCCACTAAATTGGTGGAGGGTTCAAAATCGGTTATTTCGTTATTGTACAATTATTATCCTCATGAAACCCAAAAAGACAATACATATAAGGTTGCTAAATACGCTTATGGAGAAGACTATCACCATATTGTAAAGAAAAAAGTATGGGAATTACTTCACTTTATTCAGGAAGAAATAGGAGAGGTAGAAGGGCGTGCTTTTGTAGATTCAGCACCAGTATTAGAGAAAGCCTGGGCCTCAAAAAGTGGTTTAGGATGGCAAGGTAAAAATGGAAATTTAATTTCTAAAAAAGTAGGTTCCTTTTTCTTTTTAGCAGAGCTGGTTATTGATTTAGATTTGGAGTATGATTCCCCAACAACGGATCATTGTGGAAGTTGTAAAAAATGTATAGAAGCTTGCCCAACTGATGCGATTATAGAGCCTTATGTGGTAGATGGGAGTAAGTGTATATCGTATTTTACTATTGAGCTGAAAGATGAAATTCCTCAAGGAAATCAATTTGAAGATTGGATGTTTGGGTGTGATATTTGTCAAGATGTATGCCCGTGGAATCGTTTTTCAAAACCTCATGATGAAGAGAAATTTTTACCCCATACAGATTTATTACATTATGATAAAAAGCAATGGGAAGAAATCACAGAAGATGTTTTTAGAACTATTTTTAAAAAATCAGCTGTAAAAAGAACCAAGTTTAAAGGCTTAGAACGAAATATTAATTATTTAAAAAATAATGATTAGTATTATAAACAGATAAAAAAACAATTAAATAACTAAAACTGAATAAGATCGTTCTGAAATTAAAAGTATAAAATAATTGTTCTTTTTTGTATGGGCATGAAACAAAAAAATACGCCATTATAAAGCTAATAACAGCTGTAATTAAATCCCAAGAGTCAAAAGTACCATTAGTTAAATGAAAATATTGAATGGTTTCGATATAAAAGCTAAAAATCAAAGGTAAAAAAGCTAAATTAAATTTTTTAATATATAAATTTTTAGAGATTAGTGTTGCACTAAAAACCCAAAGTCCTTGAGGTAAATTGTAAATTAAAAAATTAGAAATATTTAAAGTGAAATGGTGTGGTTTTGGATAAAAATCATAGATAATTTGATTGATTATGATATTCTCTGAACGGAAAAAGGTATAAATTATAAGACTTATGATTAGAGGTAATATAATGTATACATGATATTTTTTCATCCCTTTTTAAAAATTATAAGTTTATAATAATTTAATTTTCCTAGTGATATCTCTTTTTCTTTTTGAAAAGAATTTAAAGCTGCTAAGGTATCAATTTTAAAGTAAGATTTGAAATGAAAAAGAGAAGAAATAGAATGAAATCCATAATCAATGTAATGTAAAAAATTATTAGGAGTAAAATGATTTAAGATAAATAGTTTTCCATGAGGTTTTAATAAACGGTAAGCTTCTAAAATCATTTGATTTGGATTTTGTGTAACAGATAAGACATGACTCATTACAATATAATCAAATGTATAATCTGAAAAAGAAGTATGCTCACCATCCATTAAAAAGAAAGTATGTGAATTTTGTTGGGTTTTTGCTTTCTTGATCATTGCTTCAGATAAATCGATAACCGTTACATTATGATTTTTATAAGAATTAAGATGGGTTGAACCTGCGCCTATTTCTAAAATGTTTCCTTTTGGAAGAGCATTGATTTCTTGAAGTAAAATTTTCTTTTGAGGTTTTAGAAAAAAATCAATGGCAGAATATAAGGGAGCAATGGAATTATAAAAACGGGATGTTTGCATAGTGTATAAAAATAAAAAAAGCAGTTTAAAACTGCTTAATTTTTCATCACAAACGTTGGTCCTAAATTCTTAGTTTTAATCAATTTAATTGATTTTGAATAATTTAAAATAAATTGTATTGTTGAGCTTTTAGGCTCTGAATTTTTTAAAGAATGTTCTCTTTCAGTGTAAATTTTGCTCATATGCATTATTATTTTATTTAGATTTAATTTAATAACGTGAGCAAATCTATTTTATTGTTCTAACTTTCTAAAAGAACGATATTTTTTTCATCAATTATTTTACGCAAATTAATTAATGCATAACGCATACGTCCTAAAGCTGTATTAATACTAACTCCTGTATCTTCTGATATCTCTTTAAAACTCAATCCCATATAAAAGCGTAAGCGGATTACTTCTCTCTGGTCTTCAGGTAAGTAAATTAATACTTGGTTTAAATCATTTAAAATTTGATCCTTGATGATTGTTGTTTCAATACTGTCCTCATTATTTCCTAATATTTTGAAAATATCGAAATCATCATCTTCAGAATTTTTAAATTCCACTTTTCTAAATCGATTATTTTTTCTAAAATAATCAATAACTAAGTTGTGCGCAATTCGCATAACCCAAGGAAGAAATTTTCCTTTTTCATTATATTTTTTCAGCTTAAGATTATGAATAACTTTTATGAAAGTATCTTGAAAAATATCTTCAGCTAATTCTTTATTATATAATTTAGAATAAATAAAATTGTAAACGGCCGATTTATGCCTTATAAGAAGCTCTTGTAATGCCTTTTCATCACCGTCCATATAATCTCTGACCAATACTTGATCTTTGATATTATGTAATGCCATATCGTTACCTTTTAATAAGTTTAGATAAATTATAATGTTAATTTTTCTTTAAAAGTAGATATGTTTTTATAGGCAAAAATTTTTGTTTTATGCGACAAATATATAAAAAAGATTCGATAACTGTAAAAAAATAAGTGTTAAAATAAATAAAAGCTAGTATTTGCTCTATATAAATTATATTATTTGTATATCTTTATGGACTAATAAAATGTTAAAAATGTTAATTAGAAAAGGCGTTAGAAAAGACCTTCAAAGAACTTTAGAATTGATTAAAGAGTTGGCAGTTTATGAACGTGAACCTGATGCGGTTATAATAAATGAAGAAATTCTAAATGAAGAAGGTTTTGGAGAAAATCCTCTATTTGAATTTTTTGTTGCTGAATTAGATAATACTATAGTTGGAATAGCATTATTTTACTATCGATTTTCAACATGGAAAGGTCGTACGTTACATTTAGAAGACTTGATTGTAGATCAGAATTATAGGCAAAAAGGTATTGGAGAGCAATTGTTCAATGCCGTTTTAAAAGTTGCCAAGGAAAAAAATGTAGGAAGAATGGAATGGGAAGCATTAGAATGGAATACACCTGCATTAAATTTCTATAAAAAATATGGTACTAATATCGATGAAGAGTGGGTTTTATGTAAAATGACTCGTGAGGGTATTCAAGAATATGTAAATGAGAATTTATAAGTTTGGAGGAGCATCAATAAAAGATGCAGAAAGTATTCGAAATGTAGTATCCGTTTTGGAAAAAACAGGATTTGAAAAGACGTTTGTAGTAATTTCTGCTATAGGAAAAACAACCAATGCTCTTGAAAAAGTGGTTAAAACATATTTTAATCATGAAAATTTTGAGAAAGCTATTGTTTTTGTTGAAGAAAACCATAGGTCTATTTTAAGTGATTTATTTGATTCAAACGATATTATTTTTAATGAAGTAACAAAACTTTTTGAAGATTTAAGATCTTTTTTAAAGAGAAATAAATCACCTAATTATAACTTTATTTATGATCAAGTAGTTTCTTATGGTGAAATGTTATCAACTAAAATAGTGAGTGCCTATTTGAATAAACAAGGATTACAAAATAAATGGTTAGACGTACGGGATTATATTAAGACCGATACAACGTATCGTGATGCACAAGTTGATTGGGATTTAACCAAATCTAAGATTAAAACCTTAGATCAAAACCTTTTTTATATTACACAAGGTTTTGTAGGGTCTGATGAAAATTATTTTACAACAACATTGGGAAGAGAAGGGTCTGATTATTCAGCTTCTATTTTTGCTTATTGTTTAAATGCTGAAAGTGTTACCATTTGGAAAGATGTTCAAGGTGTATTAAATGCTGATCCACGGTATTTTGATAAAACAACATTGTTACATCATATTTCGTATGAAGAAGCTATAGAATTAGCTTATTATGGTGCTTCTGTAATTCATCCTAAAACGCTACAACCACTTCAAAATAAAGAGATCCCTTTATATGTGAAATCGTATGAGAACCTTATGTTAGAAGGGACTTCGGTCAAAAAAGGACAACCATTAGAGCCTAAGATTGCGTGTTTTATAGTAAAGAAAAAACAAGTTTTGCTATCTATTTCAACTTTAAATTTTTCGTTTATTGTAGAAGAAAATATAAGTGAAATCTTTAATTTTGTTGCAAATCATGGTTTGAAAGTGAATATGATTCAAAATTCGGCCATCAGTTTTTCTTTATGTATGGATGATAAATTCAGTAGAATTGATCAACTGATAAAAGATTTAAAAATAAAATATGCAATTGAATTGGTGGAAGATGTAAGTTTATATACCATACGTCACTATAATTCAAAAGCTATTGAAGAAATTACTTCAAGGTATGAAGTATTGGTATCACAAAAAATGAAGGAAACGGCTCAATTGGTTGTAGTTGAATAATATATGGCAAAAATCGTAACATCAAAAGAAGTACAGGAAGGAGTTGGATTAAAAAAATTAGGTTTTTTTGGACACTCTCTTGCAAAGGGAATCATGAAATTATTAAAAATTAATGATTTGAATGATGTGTACGATCGTCACCATCACTTACCTTCAAAAGAATTCTTAGATGCTTTACCTGCTGATTTAGCTGCTGATTACGAAATTCACGAAGATGATTTAAAACGAATACCTAAAGATGGGGCATTTATTACCGTTTCCAATCACCCTTTAGGAGGATTAGATGGAATATTATTAATGAAAATTTTAACTGATACAAGACCAGAGTATAAGGTGTTAGCTAATTTTTTGTTATATAAGATAGAAAATTTACGTCCGTTTTTACTTTCTGTAAATCCTTTTGAAGATTTAAAAGATAAAAAATCGAGTATTGAAGGAATTAAAAAAGCCTTATTGGAAATAAAAGCAGGAAACCCAATTGGTATGTTTCCCGCAGGAGAAGTATCGATGTTTGATACAAAAGAACGTGTTGTGAAAGATAGAGAGTGGCAGGAATCGGCTATACGTCTTATAAAAAAAGCCAATGTTCCAGTAGTCCCTATTTATTTTCATGCACGCAATTCAAAAGCTTTTTATACCTTATCTAATTGGAGTGATCATTTAAGAACGGCTATGTTACCACGTGAATTAGCTAATAAGAATAAAGGCAAAATTAAAATTCGCATAGGGAAACCAATTTTAGCAAAAGAAATACAGAGTTTTGAAGATATTCCTACTTTATCAGATTTTTTACGAAAAAAAACCTATATGCTAGCCAATATCTTTACAGAAGAGAAAAAAAGGTTGGCTAAAGAAACATTTAAAGAAAGTTGTAAAGGAGCTAAAAAAATTATTTCACCTATTTCTGAAAAACTATTATTAGATGAAGTCAATGCATTACATGAGACGGAGGCTTTACTTTTTGAAGGAGCTTCTTATGATGCATATTTTGCTTCTTCGGATCAAATACCTAATATTTTAACTGAAATAGGGCGTTTAAGAGAACATACGTTTCGAGATGTAGGTGAAGGAACCAATCAAGAAATTGATTTAGATAAATACGATCATTATTACCATCATTTATTTTTGTGGGACCGTAAAGACAATAAAATTGTAGGAGCCTATCGAATGGGTCTAGGAAAAGAAATTTATGAAAAATATGGTACTGATGGCTTCTATACGAGTGAATTGTTTGGTTTTGATGATGAAATACATTTTTTATTCCCAAGAACAATAGAAATGGGGCGTGCTTTTGTTACTAAAGAGTATCAACAACGTCCGATGCCATTATTTTTATTATGGAGGGGAATCGTTCATATTACATTGAAATACCCTGAATATCGTTTTTTAATGGGAGGAGTGAGTATTAGTAATCAATTTTCAGATTTTTCAAAGTCAGTAATGATTGAATTTATGCGTTCACATTATTACGATGCTTCGATAGCACAATATATTCATCCTAAGAATGCATATAAAGTCAAATTAAAAGAAGAAGATAAAAACTTTATTTTTGATACAACAGAGGCTGATTTAAATAAGTTTGATAAACTAATTGATGAAATAGAGCCAGGAGATTTACGTTTTCCTGTTTTATTGAAAAAGTATATTAAACAAAATGCCCGTATTATATCTTTCAATGTAGATCCTAAGTTTAACGATGCAATTGATGGGTTAATGTACATTCGTGTAGCTGAAATTCCAGAAAGTACAGTAAAACCGATTATGGAGGAAATAGAACAGCGAACTAAAGAACTTCAAGATACCCCAAAAAAGAAAGAAATTTAAGAGGTTCTTTCAAATGGCAAAGTTCTTAAAATACTTAAGAGCTAGACTTTCCTGCTTACAAAATTTCTTCTAATGTAAAAGATTCTTTTAATCGAACACCCTTTTCAGTATGTTGTACTGTTATAACTTCGTTATGAGCATCGTGTTCTAAGAAAAGGTAAAGGTTTTCATCAGCACATTGATTTAAAAAAGAAGTTTTTTCATCTAAGGTTAAAAGTGGTCGTGTATCATATCCCATAACATAAGGAATAGGTAAATGTCCGACTGTAGGTAATAAATCAGCAGCAAAAATGATTGTTTTGTCTTGGTATTGAATAAAAGGGATCATTTGTTTTTCTGTGTGACCATCTACATATAATATATCAAAACCTAATTCTTTTGAGTGACCAAAGTTATGATCAGGAAGTTCAATAAAGTTAAGTTGACCACTTTCATACAAAGGCATAATATTTTCTGAAAGGAAAGATGCTTTTTCACGAGCATTGGGTTCTGTTGCCCATTTCCAATGATTTTGATTCGTCCAAAATCGTGCATTTTTAAAAGCAGGCTCAAATCCTGTTCGTTGTTTGTTCCATTGAGCAGCTCCTCCTACATGATCAAAATGTAAATGTGTTAAGACAACATCGGTAATATCATCACGATGAAATCCTTTTTCTGCTAAGGATTTGTCTAAAGAGAAATCCCCATACATAAAATAATAACTAAAGAATTTTTCGGATTGTTTATCACCAATTCCAGTGTCAATTAAAATTAATCGATCGCTATCTTCAATTAATAAACAGCGCATTCCCATCTCAATCATATTATTAGAATCAGCAGGATTGGTACGTTGCCATAATGTTTTGGGTACGACTCCAAACATAGCACCTCCATCTAACTTAAAATTTCCTGTTTCTATTTTATGTAATTTCATATCGTTATTTTAGGTATTAAAAATAATTAAAATAACAATACCTATACATAATTTTAAAAAATAAAGGAAATAAAAATACCCAATACTAACTATAAAAGAAGGTATTGGGTGAATTAATAAAAGATATTTTTATTATTTGTTAAATTTCTTTTTATAATCGATGATACTTTGTTCGATAACTTGCATGGCAATCTCTTTACCTTGAAATTCTTCTACAACAACAGTTTTGTTTTCTAATTTTTTATAATCTTCGAAGAAACTTCTTAACTCTTTAAGAGAGTGTTGAGGTAGTTCAGAAATATCAGTGATGTGGTTAACACTCATGTCATTTGAAGCTACTGCAATAATTTTATCATCCATTTCTCCACCGTCAAGCATTCTCATAACACCTATCACATTAGCTTGTACTAAACACATAGGGGTGATTTCAATTTGAGATAATACTAAAATATCTAATGGATCATGGTCATCACAATAAGTTTGAGGAATAAAACCATAGTTTGCAGGATAATTAATAGAAGAGTATAAAACTCGATCTAAAATAAGCATTCCTGATTCTTTATCTAGTTCATATTTGGCTCTGCAGTTTTTAGGTATTTCAATAATTCCTGTTATCTGCTCAGGAGTATTATCTCCAAAACTTACGTCATGCCAAGGATGTACGTTCATTTTCATAACTGTGTATATTTAAATTTGTGTCTAAGCGACTGCAAATATATTGTATTTATTTTTAATTCAAAGTAAAGAGAGTGTGGTTGACTATAAAATAGTAAACTCCTCAGATCTTATAAGAAAAGAGGAGTTTGTTTATTTTTGTTGTAAATTTAAAGATTTGCTAAACTTTCTTCAATAGTTTTGATTTTAGCTAAAGCATCTTCTTTCTTTTTATGCTCATTTGCAACTACTTGTTCAGGAGCACCGTTTACAAATTTTTCATTACTTAATTTTTTTTCTACTGTTTTTAAAAAGCCTTGTTGGTAATTTAATTCTTCAGTCAATTTAGCTTTTTCAGCTTCTACATCGATAGATCCAGTTAAAGGAACAAAGTATTCAAATTGCTCAACTCGGAAAGCAAAGGCACCTTCTGGCTTTTCATTGGTAATGTCAATTTGAACATTAGTTAATTTTTCAATAACAGCATCAAATTTAGTATTACTTTCTACTGGTTTTACCAATGTTAAGCTATCTTTAAATGAAATTTGTTTGTCTTTACGAATCGTTCGAATATTACTTACAATATGTAAAGCTTCTTCAAATTGTTTGATAAGTGCTTCGTTAGCTTTTTCAGAAGCTTTAGGCATTGTACTTATTGTAATGGCATTTTTTGGATCTCGTTTTTCAATATGTTGCCAAATTTCTTCCGTTAAGAAAGGCATAAATGGATGCAATAGTTGCATAAGTTTTTCGAATAATTCGATAGCTTTTTCCAAGGTTTTAGAATCAATTCCTTTACCGTAGGTAGGTTTAATTATTTCTAAGAAGGAAGAGCAGAAATCATCCCAAACTAACTTATATAATTTCATTAAAGCATCTGAAATACGAAATTTATTAAAATCAGCATCTAATTGATTAATTACTAAATTTAATTTGTTTTCAAACCATTCAATACCTTGTTGTGCATTGGCTGGTTGCGCTTCGTTTGTATCTACATTCCATCCTTTTATTAAACGAAAAGCATTCCATATCTTATTAGAAAAATTACGTCCTTGTAAACATAAATCTTCATCAAACATTAAATCACTTCCTGCAGAAGAGCTTAATAAAACTCCAACGCGAACACCATCTGCACCATATTGTTTCATTAATTCAATTGGATCAGGTGAGTTTCCTAATGATTTAGACATTTTTCGTCTTTGTTTATCACGAACAATTCCTGTAAAGTATACATTTTTAAAAGGAATTTGATCTCTAAATTCGTTTCCTGCCATAATCATACGAGCTACCCAAAAGAAAATAATATCAGGCCCTGTAACTAAATCAGAAGTAGGGTAATAGTAATTGATTTCTTCATTGTCTGGGTGATTGATACCATCAAAAACAGAAATAGGCCATAACCAAGATGAAAACCATGTATCAAGTGCATCTTCATCTTGTTTTAAATCTTCTATTTTGAGTTTTGAATTTTGAGTTTTGAGTTGGGCTAATTCCAATGCTTTTTCGTCAGTTTCAGCTACAACAAAATCTTCCATTCTTTCACCATAGTAATAAGCTGGTATTCGATGTCCCCACCATAACTGACGTGAAATATTCCAATCGCGAATATTTTCCAGCCAATGACGATAGGTGTTGATATAATGTTGAGGATAAAATTTTATTTCACCGTTTTCTACAACTTCTAATGCTTTTTTGGCAATGGTTTCCATTTTTAAGAACCATTGAACTGAGATTCGAGGTTCTATAACAGCTTTAGTTCTTTCAGAAGTTCCTACTTTATTCGTATAGTCTTCTATTTTTACTAAGGCATTTATATCGGATAATTCTTTTTCAATTTCTTTACGTACAACAAAACGATCTTTTCCTTGATAGTGTAATCCATTTGCATTAAGTGTCGCATCTTCATTGAAAATATCGATAACCTCTAAATGATGGCGTTCTCCAATTTCTTTATCATTAACATCATGAGCAGGTGTTATTTTTAAACAACCAGTACCAAATTCCATGTCTACATAATCATCTTGAATTATAGGAATAGTACGATTTGCAATAGGAACAATAACATTTTTACCAGCTAAATGTTTGTAACGTTCATCGTTAGGATTAACACACACAGCTGTATCTCCTAAAATAGTTTCAGGACGTGTGGTAGCAATAGTAATGTATTCATCAGAACCTTCAATTTGATATTGAACATGGTATAATTTTCCTTGTTTTTCAATATAAATAACTTCTTCATCTGATAACGTTGTTTTTGCTTCAGGATCCCAATTTACCATTCGATAACCACGGTAAATCAACCCTTTTTCATATAATTCAACAAAAACTTTTGTTACAGATTCTGATAAATTTTTATCTAAAGTAAATTTTGTACGATCCCAGTCACATGAAGCTCCTAGTTTTTTTAGTTGTTCTAAAATAATACCTCCATGTTCATCGGTCCAATTCCATGCGTGTTTTAAAAATTCTTCACGAGTTAAATCATCTTTTGAAATACCTTGTTCTTTTAATCGATTCACTACTTTGGCTTCTGTAGCAATTGATGCATGATCTGTTCCAGGAACCCAACATGCATTAAAACCATTCATACGTGCTCGACGAATTAAAACATCTTGTAAGGTGTTGTTTAGCATATGCCCCATATGTAAAACACCTGTTACGTTTGGAGGTGGAATTACAATAGTATAAGCAGGTTTTTCATTTGGTGAAGAATTGAAAAAACGATTCTGCATCCAATATTGATACCATTTATCTTCAGTTTCAGTTGGATTATATTGAGTTGGTATTTCCATTTTTGGTATACTTTTTGTTTTAAAATAAATACAAATTTAACCTTTGTTTGTTAAATTGCATGAAATAATTTTTAAATTTGTAATAGATTAATAATTAAAATATATAATAGAATGAAAAAGTTTATATTGGGAATAGCATTAGGATTAGCAGGAATTGTAAGTGTTAGTGCACAAGAATTTACTTTTGCAGAAGAATTTGTAAATCCAGATACAAATGATGTAGTGATTGATTATGGTACAATTGAAAATGGTGCTGATGGTCAACGTACTTTTGTTTTTACTAATACAGGAGCGAAGCCATTGGTTATATCAAGAGTTCAAACTTCATGCGGTTGTACTACTCCAGAGTATTCTAAAGAACCTGTTTTACCTGGAGCAGAGGGTAAAATTGTTGTGAAATATGATACAAAAAGAACAGGACCTTTTCAAAAATCAATAACGGTTTATTCAAATGCTGAAGAAGCAGGAAGAAAAGTGTTAAAGATTAAAGGAACGATTAAGTCGTAAAGAATTTAAATAATATCATGTAGACGGAAGGTGTATTCAATATACCTTCCGTTTCTATTAACTAACAATTTAACTTTTTTATATTCCTTTTTAGGAAGTAATTTAAAGACTTCATGCAATGTTTTATCATGCGTTTTTTCATTATTTATTTTTAAAATAATATCACCTTCTCGAATACCCGATTTATAAGCATTAGATTCCTTTCTAACGGTATGAATTTCGAAAATAGGAATAGAAAAGTGTAATTGTTTAATAGTGATTCCTGATAAATTATAATGATAGGGTCTTGAATAAAAAGAATTCTTTTTAAGAAATAATGTACGATTAGGGTAATCAAAAATAACATGAAAACGATTTAAAAAACCACTTCCGATACTACCATCGATATCTTCAATTAGAGAAATTCTTTTGTTTGTAAGGTTCTGTTTAGGGAAGGCAATAATAGGCTGTTCAACTGTAAAATCTTTAAGTTGTAATTGATTGAAACGAGCTCGATAACCATAAATATTCCCATTAATTCCAAATCCTAGAAAATCTTCAATATGTTTAGAAGGAAGTGAAATGTCATCTTTTAAATTTAGCCAAAAAGTGTCACTATTTCCTGTGTCAATTAATAGTTTTTTACTATTTTGATTATTCAATAAGTCTTCTTGGAGATAAGCTTTATTGTTTTCAATTGTTATATCAAAAGGAGTATAACTTTTATAGTTTTTAGATTTAAATTTTTTAGGAGAAAGAATGGTTAAGAACTTTTTTTGAAAGTTTATTTTTATAGGGTAATATTTAAAAAAATCATAACCTAGAATTCCATGTATTTTTGTTCCAAAATGTTCTTCAAAATTATAAAAAGGGGTGTTGACGACAATTACCTTTCCTTTTTCCAAATTATACTTTTTTAATGAAATTTTTTTGTCCTGAAGAATAAAGGCTTCAATAGGAGCGTTATCTCCAGGGCCTTTAATACTAATTTTTTGATGATAGTTTAGAACAGGCAAAGGTCTGTCTAAATTGTAATTAAAAACAATATTGTAAGGACTGCCTGTATCAATAATAAAATTTAAGTTTTGAGTTCCTTCTAAATTGGTAGAAATTATAATTTGATTGTTAATTAATTTAAAAGAAAGGTGTTCTTTTTTAGTTTTTTCAGGTAATCGGAAAGTGTATTCTGATTGAGAAAAAAGAATATTAAGTATTAATATAAAAAAAATAGTAAACCAGGATTTCATATGAATAAGATACCAATTTTATCTAAAATATAAGGAGAATTTTAGATGAAAAAGTTTATTCAATTGATTTTGTATTTTTTTTAGATACGTATTGATCTATTTTCCCTGCGATAAGTTTCCCTGTAACAAGAATTCCAATTCCAATAGCTAGTTTTGGAAAAGCACCTAGGTTTCTTCCTTTTAATAATTGAGAAGATAATGTTGTTAAAGCTAAATCGACACCTTGTTCAATTTTTGGATTTACTTTACCATGATTATCAGAACCTATGCTTAAGAGTTTTCTATTCGCATTATAGCCTTTAAACCTTGAAAAAGTATTGGTGAAAGCATTATCCTTTATTTGATTTTCTTGAATAAGAATAGCTTCTTTTAACAATTTTTTCTTACGTAAAAGTTCTTGGTGATTTTTAATTTTCATCTTCTTCTTCATTTTTAGTGTTAAATGCTGCATGAATAAAAAAGTTTAAAACATGTTTCTCAATTAAACTTTTTCTAAAAATAAGTGAGATAAAAAATAACCCAAGATGAACTAATCCTACAACTACAAATCCAAAGGGTAAATCACCTTCAAAAAAATGTTTTCCTATGTACCATGAAACACCAAACATTAAAAAAAAGTACATAAAGAAAAAGAAAACAGCCAGTAATAAGATACTAGTCGTTCGTGCCAATCCTTTACCAACTCCTTCTACAACTTCTAGTTTTAGAAGTGATATTCGGTTGTTAAAATAATCTTTCAGATTTCCGATCATAAGTTTTAAGAGATTTAAAAAAAGCTGTTTTAACTTTTAAAAACAGCTTGATTTTTTTAATGATTTTTAAGCTTCTGTTAAATCTTCTGCTTTTTGAGCAAACTTTTCCTTACGGTCTTTAATTTTTTGCTCAACTTCAGATTTAACATTTTTTGCTTTTTCACTTAATTCTTCAGCGTATTTATCTAAATCTTTTTTATATTTTTTCGCTTGTTTGTTTAATTTTTTACGTGTTTCTTCTCCACTTTCAGGAGCCATTAATACTCCAGCAACTAAACCTGCTGCTGCTCCGATAATCAAACCTGCTAAAATAGAACCACCATTGTCTTTCATAACTGTATAATTTTTGTTTAAAGATATTGAATTAATTGTTTTTGTACTACATAAATTTCAAAAATTATACCAAAAAATTCATATTTTTGGTTTTGAAAATAACAACGAAATAAAATGCTTACAATATCTTCAAGAGGTCAAAATATGACAGAATCGCCTATTAGAAAGCTTTCTAAGTATGCTGATCAAGCAAAAAAGGAAGGGAAAAATGTGATTCATTTGAATATTGGACAACCTGATATTCAACCACCAGCTGAAGTTTTGGCAGAAATGAGACAGTTAAATTTATCTGAAATTGCTTATGGACCTTCAGATGGATTAAAGCCTTTAAAAAAGAGTATTCAAAAATATTACAAAAAGAATGCAATTGAATTAAAAGAGAAAGATATCTTAGTGACATCAGGGGCTTCAGAAGCGATACTTTTTGTGATGAATGCTGTGACCGATTTTGGAGATGAAATTATTACATTTGAGCCTTTTTATGCTAATTATATAGGCTTTGCTATTTTTGAAGGAGTACAAATAAAAACAATTAAAGCCAATATTGAAGAAAATTTTTCGTTACCTAATCTTTCTTTAATTGAAGAGCAAATATCACCGAAAACAAAAGCTATTTTGTTATGTAATCCTAATAATCCTACAGGTTATGTTTACTCTAAGAAAGAGTTAGAATTATTAAAAGATATTGCTTTAAAACATGATTTATATTTAATTGTAGATGAGGTATACCGTGAGTTTTTTTATGATGATGAAAATTCAACTAAAGGGAATTCAGTTTTAAATTTTCCAGAATTGAAGGATCATGCAATTATGTTAGATTCAATTTCAAAAAGATATAGTATGTGTGGTGCACGTATTGGTTGTATAGTTTCTCGAAATGAAAAAATTATGCAAACGATTATGAAATATGCCCAAGCACGTTTGTGTCCTCCTACTATTGCACAAGTTTTGGCAAATAAAGCGTATACGATTTCTGATGATTATTTAGAAAATGTTGTAAAGATTTATAAAGAGCGACGTGATTTTTTGATTGATCGATTATCTAAAATGGAAGATGTGATGAGCTCTCATCCAATGGGTGCCTTTTATACTATGGTTCAATTACCTGTAGAAGACACAGATCATTTTGCACAGTGGATGCTTGAAAAATTTGAATGGAATAATGAAACGTTAATGGTCGCTCCTGGGTCAGGTTTTTATAATAATCCAGAGGATGGAAAAAGAGAAATTAGGATAGCATATGTTTTAAATAAAAAAGAACTTGAAAAAGCATTGATTATTTTAGAAAAGGCATTGATTGAATATCCTCATACAATCAAAGAAAAAAACAAAATATTAGCTCAGTAATGGATGTTAAACAAAATGAATCGTTAAAAAACTATAATACTTTTGGTATTGATGTAAAATCTGATTATTTCATTGAAATTCATAATCTTGAAGAATTAGAAGAATTATTTTCTAGCTCAAAATACCAATCTTTGCCAAGATTAATATTAGGAGGAGGAAGTAATATTCTATTAACAAAAGATTTTGAAGGGATTGTAATCAAATTAAATTTGAAAGGTATTACCGAAGAGAAAAAGGATGAAGATTTTGTTTATGTAAAGGCTGAAGCAGGTGAAAATTGGCATGAATTTGTTCAATGGAACTTAGATCAGAATTATGGTGGATTAGAAAATATGTCCTTAATACCAGGGAATGTAGGAACGGCTCCTATGCAAAATATTGGAGCTTATGGAGTAGAGATAAAAGATGTTTTTCATGAGTTGGAAGCTTTTGAAATAGCAACAGGAAAAAGAAAGGTTTTTTCTTTAAAAGAATGTGAATTTGGCTATCGTGAATCGATTTTTAAGAATAATTTGAAAGGACAATATGTTATTGTATCGGTAACGTTTAAATTAACAAGACAAAATCATGTAATTAAAAAATCTTATGGAGCTATTCAAAGTGAATTAGAAAAAGAAAAAATTCAAAATCCAACAATACAAGAGATTAGTAAAGCGGTTATAACAATTCGTAAAAGTAAATTGCCTGATCCTAAACAAATAGGTAATAGTGGAAGTTTTTTTAAAAACCCTATAATCTCAAAACAACATTTTGAAACATTACAAAAAAAGCATCCAAATTTAAATTCATACCCAATTAATGAAGGTGAGGTTAAAATTGCTGCAGGTTGGTTAATTGATCAAGCAGGATGGAAAGGAAAACGTTTTGGAGATGCAGGTGTTCATTCAAAACAAGCTCTTGTTTTGGTTAATTATGGAGAAGCAACAGGGAAGAATATTTATGATCTTTCTCAAGATATTATTGAAGATATACAGACAAAATTTCAAATTCGATTAGAAAGAGAAGTGAATATTCTATAGACTTTAGAATTTTCGTATCTTTGTATCATAATAAATCACTCAAAATGGAATATTTGAAATTAACAGCCATTGTTATTTTATTGTTAGGATTAGGATTTGCAGGGATTGCAATCAAAATTTGGGGTAAAAAAGATGGTAAATTTGCTGGAACATGTGCTTCTCAAAATCCACATTTAAATAAATCTGGAGAACCTTGCGGTTTTTGTGGAAAGCCTGTAGACCAATGTGAGAATAAAGAGAGCAATGTGACTGCTTAAACATTGGATACCATGAAGATTGATATTCATGAGTTAGTTGCTCAAGCAAAAAAAGGAAAACCTCGTGCGCAAAATATTATTTTAAATACCTACTGGGATAATGTGTATTTTTATGTTTTTAGTAAAATTAAAAACGAAAATGATGCAGAAGATATTGCTATACAGACTTTTACAAAAGCATTTTCAAAATTAAAATTATACAATCCAGATTTTGATTTTAAAACATGGTTAATTTCCATTTCTCATAATACCATGTTAGATTTTTTGAAAAAAAATAAAATTACACTTACTTCGGATATGGATTTTGCATTAGAAATTCCCATAGAAGAACCTTCTCCTGAAGAAGAATTGATTAATAAACAAAAAATAATAGAAATAAAACGTTACGTAAAACAGTTAAAACCTAATTATCGTAAAGTAATCCAGATGCGTTATTTAGAGGAAAAAACGTATAAAGAAATTGCTGAGGAATTGAATTTGAGTATAAGTAACGTAAAAATTCAGGTACTTAGAGGAAAGAAATTACTTTTTGAATTAATGAAAAATCAAAAATAGGCTTCTTAAATACACTCATTTTTGAAAGTTAAATTAAATTCGGTATAGTTTCCATATTCAGAAATACACTCTATTTTACCTTTATGCGTGTCCATTATTTTTTTACAAAAATTAAGTCCAAGACCTAGTCCATTTTTACTAGAATCAATTTGTTTGTCTTTGTTAAAAATAAGAGGTATATCTTTTGGGAGGATTCCAATTCCATAATCTTTTATAGTAATTTCAATTGCTGTTTCAGATTCTGATTTAAGATATATTTCTATAACAATATCAGCATCTTTTTTAGAATATTTTATGGCATTTTCTATTAAATTTTGAAACAATTCCATAATTAAAACTTTAATTCCTTGAATATTTATGTGATGAGGAATATTGTTTTCAATAGTCATATTTTTATCTGTTATGGCAAATAAAACATCATGAGTTTCATTTATTGTTTGATAAAGATTAATAGAGGTGAAGTGTTGTGAATTATAATCACCTCGTTCCATTTTATAAAAAGCTCTTAGTTCATTAATTAAATAAATACTTTTATTGCTAAGTTTTGTGATCATATCAAGATAAGTTGTTTTTTCATCTTTTGAAATTTCATCAAGCATTAACAATTGAGTTAAGTTTATAATCGAAGAGAGAGGACTTTTTAAATCATGAGAAATTACAGAAGTGAAAGTTTTTAAATTTTCATTATATTTTTGTAGCGTGTCATTTTTTTCTTCTGTTAGAGAAGCATTCATTTTTAATTGATAACTATAAAGTCCAAGAAATAACAATCCTAATAATAACATAAAAGAGAATATAAAATAAACAGTTTTATACTTTTTATTTTGCTGTATTTTGTAGTTCTTTTCCTCTAATACTTTTTCATTTAACTCTTCTTTTATTTTTAGTTTTTGTCTTAGATATTCGTTGTTTGAATTTAAGATTTTGTTTAAATGATCTTCATTGACTTGATTTAATTTTTTATAATATTTTTTTATGTTATTTATGTTATTTTCTTTTTCTGCAATTTTGGCTAAATAATTATAGGAAACTTTTTTATAGAAATTGTGAGATCCAAGGGAAGAATTTAAAACTTTAGTAAAAAGGTATTTAGCTTTCTCATAATTTTTAGTTTCATAGTAATTTTCCGCTTTTATAGATTCTCCTAAAGCAGAAAATCGACTATGAGACTCATTTAAAATTTGAATAGCTGAATCAGCATTTTTTAAGGATTGTGTGTAATTTTTTCTATTAAAATAGTATATGGCATTAAAAAGATGACCATAGCCTATTCTAAATTTATCATTTAGAGTTTTAGCTAATGAATCAGACTTAGCCATGAAGTATAATTTTTGAGCTTTTATTTTGCTAATTAATTTTGCTTTATCACTAGAGGTTAATGAATCATCAAGATTATTTTTTTTATAAATGGATAGATACTTTAAATAATCATCGCTATTTTCTGTTTTTAATTCTCCTAATTCTCTTAAACACATGAATTTACCTAAATTGTAATACTCGTATAATGATTTAGTATAGTCAATATTATACTCTTGATTTAAAACAAATTTGTTTTTGAGAAAATCATATTTTTTCTTAAAATCGGTAAATTCTCCAAATAGAATATGTGAAGAGGTTTCAAGATAATTTGATAAATAAAAAGGATCTATAATATTATATTTTTTTGCTTCTTCTAGTACTTCTAAAGCTTTACTTTCTTCATCAAGGACGTTAAAATATTTATGTTCAAGGCATTTGAATAAATAGGATTGGGAAGGATTGAGTTGTTCAAAATTTATTTTAGAAAAATAATAATGAACAGAATCCTCGTTACGATCTATAAAATAATAAGCAAGAACCCAGTTGCAATCAAATTTGTCATCATCTGATAAGTTTCTTTTTTTTAATTGCTCTTTTGCTAATTCGTATGCTTTTTGATCACTTTTTTCTAAAATAGATCGAATAACTTTATTGTTTATGATGTAAGAATCTTCTTGACTAAAAAGAAGTTGAGAACAAAAAAATAAAAATAAAAAGTATTTTAACATGTGAAATTTTAAGATCTTAATTCAGTATTATATTTGTTTAATTGTTCAGTTAAGATCTCTAGGGTCATAGGGCGACTAATAATATTATTTATTGAAAATGTAGTACATTTTTGATACATATCAGCTGTTATATGAGCTGTTACAGCAATAATAGGGGTTACTTTGTTTAGTAAACTTTCATTTCTGATTTTTATACTTGTTTCAAATCCATCTAAAATTGGCATTCTTACATCAATGAAAATAATATTAAACATTTCATTGTTTGTTATTTTAATAGCTTCTGCCCCACTTTCAGCTGTTTTAATTATGGCTTCAGGACTGATTATTGATAATTGTTTTTTTAGAATAATAATATTTAATTTACTATCATCAACAATTAAAATTCTAATATTATTTAATGTATTACTTGCCATTAGTAAGTGAAAAATATAAAGATGTAATTAAATAATGACTCACATTATTGTATGTGTTAATATATAATAATTTTAATCTAATACAAATTTCATAAAAATAAGGTGTATTCTCACCATTTTATTGCACTTTAACTTTTATTTAAAAGAATTAGCTCTGCCATTTTGACAATAACATAGACTTGGCATGTACTTTGAAAACTTTTCAATGATTTTTAGTATAAATATAAAAAGAAAAATACAATATGTCAACAGGTAAAATTAATGTACAAGCAGATAATATCTTTCCCATTATTAAAAAATTCTTATACTCCGATCATGAGATCTTTTTGAGAGAGTTGGTTTCTAATGCAACAGATGCGACTTCTAAAGTAAAAGCATTAGCTTCTATTGGAGAATTTAAAGGAGAGATAGGAGAATCAAAGATTGAAATTAAAATTGATAAAGAGAATAAAACACTTCATGTCATAGACCAAGGAATTGGTATGACAGCAGAAGAAGTTGAAAAATATATTAATCAAGTAGCTTTTTCAGGTGCAGAAGAATTTGTAAATCAATATCAGGAGAAGACTGATCAGGCTCAAGCTATTATAGGACACTTTGGGTTGGGATTCTATTCAGCCTTCATGGTAGCTGATAAAGTAGAAATTATTACAAAATCTTTTAAAGACGAACCAGCAGCTCATTGGACATGCGAAGGAGAAACGGATTTCACTTTAAATGAACATGATAAAAAAGAGCGAGGTACAGAAATTATTCTTCATATAAACGAAGAAAATAAAGAGTTCTTAGAAGAACATCGTATAAAAGAACTATTAAATAAGTATTGTAAATTTATGCCTGTTCCAATTAAAATGGGAACTCGTGAAGAGACAAAAGGAACAGGAAAATTTGAAGGAGAAGGAGAGGATAAAAAAGAAATTACAGAAACCATAACAATAGATAATATTGTGAATAATCCAAATCCGGCCTGGGTTAAGAAACCTTCGGATTTAAAAGAGGAAGATTATTTGAATTTTTATCGTGAATTGTATCCAATGCAATTTGAAGAGCCTTTATTTAATATTCACTTAAATGTAGATTATCCTTTTAATTTAACAGGTATTTTATACTTTCCTAAATTGAAAAATAATATGCAAGTGGAGAAAGATAAAATCCAATTGTATCAAAACCAAGTTTTTGTAACGGATAATGTAGAAGGAATTGTACCCGATTTCTTAACGTTATTACGTGGGGTAATTGATTCTCCAGATATTCCATTGAATGTTTCACGTTCTTATTTACAAGCAGATGGTGCTGTAAAAAAGATTTCAGGTTATATTACGAGAAAAGTAGCTGATAAATTTAATTCATTATTTAAAAATGATCGAGAAGATTTCCAGAAAAAATGGGATGATATTAAAATTATTGTAGAATATGGAATGCTTACTGAAGATAAATTTTTAGAAAAGTCAGATAAGTTTACATTGTATAAAACAGTAAATGATGCTTATTTTACATTTAGTGAGTTACAAGAAAAAATTAGTGAAACTCAAAAAAATAAAGAAGGTAAAATAGTGGTGCTATATGCTTCAGATAAGATAGGACAACATAGTTATATCGAATCTGCTAAAGCGAAAGGATATGAAGTGATTATTTTGGATTCTCCATTATCATCACATTTAATTCAAAAATTAGAACAAAAACACAGTGATTTTATCTTTACACGAGTAGATGCAGATCATATTGATAAATTAATCCAAAAAGAAGAAAATACAACTTCTAAATTATCAGATGAAGAACAAACTGAATTAAAAGATATTATTACAGCTAATGTAGAAACACCTAAGTTTACGGTTCAGTTAGAGAATATTGATTCTTCAGATCAACCTTTTATCATTACAGTTCCTGAATTTATGCGTCGTATGAAAGAAATGAACCAGATGGGAGGTGGAATGATGATGGGAATGGGAGATTTACCAGAATCATATAATTTGGTTATTAATACAAATCATGAATTAGCAGGGAAAATATTAAGTGCTCAAGAAGAAGAAAGAGCTACTTTAATTAAAAGAGCAATGAATTTAGCTCTATTAAGTCAAAATTTATTACATGGAGAAGCCTTAACTAACTTTGTAAAAGAAGGGTTTTCTAAATTATAAAATTTAAAAAGAAAATATTAATAAAAACCAGTCTTTTTTAAAGACTGGTTTTTTATATAATTACAATTCTTGAACTACTTTACAAGGGTTTCCAAAAGCTAATACATTATCAGGAATGTTCTTTGTAACAACAGAACCTGCTCCAATAGTGGTGTTGTTTCCAATTTTTACCCCTGGTAAAATAATGCTCCCGCCTCCGATCCATACTCTATTACCAATTGTAACAGGTTTACTCGAAGTAACAAAAGATGCTTGATTAGGTTTTGGGTTTGAGAGAATACGATCAGAAGCTTTAATAGGATGTGTAGCAGTATAAATTTGAACACTAGGAGCAATTAAACAATCTTCTCCAATTCGAATCTTGTTATCATCTAAAAATACACAATTCATATTAACGACTGTATTTCTACCTATGTGAATTAATTTTCCATAATCACAGTGAAAAGGAGTTTCAATCCAAATGTTTTTTCCTGCAGTACCTAAAAGATTTTGTAAAATTTCAATTCTTTTTTCGGAATCTTTTGAGTCTAAAGTGTTGTATTGTAAAGTTAATTTTCGTGCATGATGATAGAGCTGAATTAATTCAGGGTCTCGAGTATTGTAAGGCTTTCCTTGAAGCATTTTTTCTTTTTCTGTCATTTTCATTGTGTTTATTTTTAAATATAGAGAAAAAATAATCATTTATAAAAAAGAAAAACCTCATATAAGTTCATCTATATGAGGTTTAGTTTTTTTTATGATATGAGGATTAAGGTTTTTTAACCTTTATCAATTTATTTCCTTTATCTGAAGGTAATGATATTTGAAGCTCTTTTCCTGAGAATTTAGCCATACCATTTATGGTTTGCCCGTTAGGTGTAATCCATTGAATTAAATAAGTGTCATCAATGCCAGAAGGGGATAACGTAGCAATATTTTGTAATTTTTTGTAGCCTAATAAAGTTCCATTTATTGCTTTTAGTTGTTTTTTACCATTTTCTTCAACTAAATCGAGCATATATGTATTATTAAAATATAAATTAGTAGGCTCATAATCATCTTCTTCGGTTTCAATAATTCCTTGAACAGGAGGAGTAACAATGACAGGAACAACAGCAGGATTAGCATTTTGCGTAACTTGTACCTCTTTTTTAATTCCATTATCAATGTAAGGTAGTGTTTGTAAACCGGCCATAGCTTCTTGTAATGCTTCGGTATATCCCTCTCTAAACTCTTTTGATTTTCCTTTTCCTTCAGCTGAATAAACTTCCGTTCCGTTACAATTTTCTAAAATAAAACGAACTTTATTTTTAAACATAGATGATACATTCTTTATATTAACCTTTAATCCTTCACAAGGTGTTTGAAAAGATTGTAAGTCTTTCTCATTAATGGTTTTAATACTTCTTTTTTTCAATAAATAATGTGTGCTAGAACTTAAACCATATGGGTTTTCTTTGTTATTAAATCCATCAAATTCATTAGGAATAATAACATATTGATAACGTTCTTGAGCATAAGAGGTAATTAAAAAAGTAACCAATAATACACTGAATAATTTTTTCATTTATAAATATTTTTTGACTTCGTTAAGATGTTTGATTTCGATAAAGTTATTGTTTTTCACTTCCATATCCAAAATATTGTAGAAAATAGCTTGAATTCCAAAATCAAGACCTCCGACAATATCTGCTATATAATCATCACCAATAATAATAGATTCTTCTTTTGAGGCTTGAGCAAGATCTAGAGCATGTTGAAATACTTTAGGATCAGGTTTACGTGTGTTCACATCTTCAGCAGAAACCACTACGTCAAAATAAGAATCAATGCCAGAACCTTTAATTTTTTTTAAAGAGACATCTTTGAAACCATTAGTGATAATATGCAATGTGTATTTGTTTTGTTTTTTTAAATATTCTAACAAATCATGAGCTCCATCACGTAAAAAATTATTTTTAGGAAGATGATTAAGATAAACAGCTTCAAAAGCTTCTGGTAAAGAAGTATCCTTAACTCCGACAGCTTGAAAAGCTTTTCTAAAACGAGAATCTTTTAATTCTTGTTTAGTAATTTTATGATCACGATATTCTGCCCAAAGTTGTTCATTAATATCATAATAATGATCATACCAAGTTGAAAAGGCAATATGATGTTCTTCTTCTACATGATGCTCCTTATATAAATTTTCAAGTGTGATTTTTGAGTTTTTGATAAAATCCCATAAGGTATTATCCAGATCAAAAAATATATGTTGTATAGAGTTTAAATTCATTTTTCTTTTTGTATTGTATTAATTGTATCAATAAAGTCTAAGTAAATCTCTTTCCAGCCTTTCCATTGCGGTTCATTTGAAAAAGTATGATTGTGAAAAACACTAATAAAAACACCACTAAATTCTTTAACCGTCATAATTAATGAAAGAATTTCTTGTTTGATCTTTTTTTGATCGTAGCCGTGTTTTCTTTTCAAAGCGTGATCGCTAAAAATAAAAGGGAAAATTTTTAATAGAGTTAAGCTTTCATATTTTAAATCATAGAAGAGAAAAGGAGTACAAGTGCTGGCACGAAAGCCAATTTCATCATGATAGCCCATAGAAAAATCTTTTCTCATATCAATTTCAATTGTATCACGATAAGTGAAAGGTAAGTTTAATTTAAAAAGATGTTGTCGAGATCGATTAGGTGTTCGATGACTAATAGTTTCCATCGCCTTTTTTTCTTCTTTTTTTAAATGTGTTTGATCAGTTGATCTCATAGAAAAATTAATTCCAACAAAAGAGTAATCTTCAATGGATTTGATAAGTTCTCTATAGAAAATTCTTTCAATTGATATATTATGATCGTATTCAGATAGTTCTCCAATAGAAAAGAAAAAAATACTTTTCAATTTATTTTGCTTGTGAACATCTAGTAAAAAACTGAATGTGTTGTAAGGATCTCTTCTTAAATTTAGAATAACCTGAGCACGTTCTTTTATAGATTGAAATTTGAATTGGAAAAAGTCTTTAATAAATCCAGCTAAAGTTCCACCAATACCTCTTTGAGCATACTTGAAGGCTTCATGTGAAGATATAGTATTAATAAAAGCAAAAGGTCGTTGATTTGCTTTAATATCAGGATATTTTTCTTGAATTTTATATAAAATTTCTTTTGCCCATAAATCAACAACAGGTATTTTTAGAAACCCATTTTGAAATGCTAAACTATTTTTTGATTGAAATCGTCCTAAAGAATCTTTTATAGAAGGTAAATATTCTTCATAACGTGTAATTAAATAGAAAGAAGAGGCAAATAAATCGTGAGAAAGTGCCGATTTATCACTGGTTCTAAAAAAATAGGGGATTTCTCCTTTAAAATCAATTGAAAACTCTAAATCTTCTTGAATACCTTTATCAAATAATAAAGTGTGTGCCTCAAAAAAAAGCTCACTTCCCAATTCTTTTTTTGCATAACTTATTTTGGGGCCATCGTGTGCGATGAATTCTTCAATATTAGATGTGAATTTGATTTCAATACCTAATATTGAAGTGAAAATATGCTTAAAAATATAGCGTATTCTAGAGGTTATTTTATTCGTAAAAATAAGAATCAATGAAATTGAATTTTGGATAAAGATACTATATTAAATTTATTTAAAACTATAATAGATTTTCATCTGCAAAACTACAATAATGATTTTGGGCAATGATAATATGATCAAGAACTTGGATGTCAATAAAATGAGCTGCTTTTTTGATTTTTTGAGTAAGTTCTTTATCAGATAAGCTAGGTTCCATATTTCCTGTAGGATGATTATGAACCAAAACAATTTTAGTTGCATTACATTCGAGTGCATGTTTGAATACTTTTCTTATATCAACTAAGGTTTGTGTAAAACCGCCAGAAGAAATCATTTTTTGAAATAATACTTGTAATCGATGATTTAAATAGAGTACCCAAAATTGTTCTTCTACTAAATCAGATAGAATAGGAGCCATAAGATTAAATAGATCTTGACTACATGTAATGGTGGTTTTTTGATGTGCCTTTTCTAGAAGGCGTCTACGACCTAACTCTAATGCAGTAATAATTGTTATAGCTTTTACAGGACCAATTCCATTGAATTTACATAAATCTGGTACGGTTAATCTAGCTAAATTATGTAAGTTATAATTTACAGAATTTAGAATTTTATGTGATAGATCAAGGGCTGATTCTTTGCGAGATCCTGAGCCAATTAAAATGGTAATCAATTCTGCTTTAGAAAGATTTTCTCTTCCTTTTGATCGTAATTTTTCCCGAGGCCTGTCGTCTATTGACCAATTTTTGATGGGCTTTTTCATTGGATTTGTTTAAATTAATTGAAAGAAAGTTACAAAATATAGTTTACTTTTGAGCTTATGAATACGATAAATAAAATTTTTATTATAGCAAGCTGCTTGATTATGATGGTTTCATGTAAAAAAGAATCTGCAAGTGATTTAATTGAGATCACAACAGATTTTACAAAGTTAGACCATCAAAAATTATATAAAGGTGATACAATTTCTTTTGATATTTCTTCGAAATATTCTATAGATTCTTTATGGGTAGACGTAAATGGAATGATTCAGAAACAATCCCCTTTTACAGTTAATAAGGCATTTCATCTAGGTATAAATACAGTTAAATTAACTGTTTTCTATAATGATAAAAAGAAGATTTATGAATCGAAAGCAGTAGTTTATTCCTCTGAAAAAGTAAAAGACTTAAGTTATGAAGTAATAGATCAATATCCACATGATTCTAGTTTGTTCACACAAGGGTTTTATTATAAAGAGGGTATTATCTACGAAAGTGCTGGGGGAACAGGGAAATCAAAAGCAGTAAAATATACATTAGGAGCTCAAAAATTTTTAAAAGAATATAAAGTAGGAGATGAGTATTTTGCTGAAGGAATGACGTATTTGAATGATTCTTTATTTCAATTAACATGGAAGAAACGGAAACTGTTTATATATGATAAGGGTTTAAAGTTTTTAAAGGAATATAACTACCCAAGAGGGTTAAATGAAGGTTGGGGAATCACTCAAAATGAACAACAATTTATTATTTCAGATGGATCCTCTGTGTTGAAATATATAAATCATCATGATTTTTCTTCAATTGATCAACAAGTTTATGTTGTCGATGATCAAAAGTTATATGGGAAATTGAATGAATTGGAATATGATAAAGGAATTATTTATGCTAACGTTTGGGGAAGTGATGAAATTATTTTAATTAATGCCAAAACAGGAAGTGTTTTTGCTAAAATCAATTGTAAAGAACTAGTAGACAAACAACGTAAGAATGAGGAAGGTGTTCTTAATGGTATTGCTATAAAAGGTGATAATTTATTAATTACGGGAAAAAATTGGTCTACGATTTATGAAATAAAGATATTATAAAGGAAAGTATATGCATTATCATTGAATGTTACCAATAATCTTGACGGTAATTTTCTTCAGCATCTTCTTCCAGAAAAGAAATATAGGAAGCAAAACGACTTGTTGCAATTTCTCCCTGTTCAACAGCGGTTTTAACAGCACATTTAGGTTCATCCAAGTGTAAGCAGTTATTAAATTTACAATTACTTTTAATATTTAGTATTTCAGGAAAATAATCTCCAATTTCTTCTTTCTCCATTTCAACTAAACCGAGTCCTTTTATTCCTGGTGTATCGATAATATATCCTCCAAAAGGCCATTCGAACATTTCAGCAAAAGTAGTGGTGTGCTGACCTTTGTTATGGGAGTGTGAAACTTCTTTAGTTTTTAAATTTAAATTAGAATCTAAAGCATTGATTAAGGTAGATTTTCCTGCCCCAGAATGCCCTGAGAGCATGGAAGTTTTACCTTTCATTTGTTTTTGAACCCAATCAACATTAGTTTTATTCAAAGCAGAGATTTCTTGACATGGATATCCAATAGATTGATATAAAGTCATCCATTTATCTTTTTGTTGATGTTCTTCTTGTGAAAGGGTGTCAACTTTGTTAAAAAGAAGGATTACCGGGATGGAATAAGCTTCTGCTGTAACCAAAAAACGATCAATAAAACCAGTGGAAGTTTGTGGTTGCTTTAGTGTTATAATTAAAAAAGCAATATCAATGTTACTAGCAATAATATGGGTTTTTTTAGATAGATTAACCGATTTCCGGATAATATAGTTTTTACGTTCATGGATTTTTGTAATAACTGTACTTTCGTTCTCATTTATTTCAAAATCAACAATATCTCCAACGGCTATTGGATTGGTATTTTTAATTCCTTGAATACGAAACTTCCCTTTAATTCGAGCCTCATGAATTTTTCCTTTTTCATCACGAATAGAGTACCAACTTCCTGTAGATTTTGTAACGGTTCCTGTCAAAATATCGAATAAATTTATTCAAAGTTAAGCATTCTAGGTTAATAAAAATAGGAGAAGATCTAATTCTGAGCTATAGAATGATGACTTTTTTGTAAATTTAAAGCTTTAATGAAAACTAAATTGTAATAGAACATAGTATGAGTACTATTTTAGATCAGATAGGAGGTACACCTATGGTGAAGCTAAATCAGCTAAATCCAAACCCAAATGTAGAAATATGGTTAAAGCTGGAAGGGAATAATCCTGCAGGGAGTGTAAAAGATCGTCCAGCTTATAATATGATCAAAATGGCACTGGAAAGAGGTGAAATTAATAAGAATTCAAAACTTATAGAAGCTACTTCAGGAAATACAGGAATTGCTTTAGCCATGATTGCAAAACAATTTAATTTAGCTATTGAATTGGTAATGCCACATACGGCAACAAAAGAACGTATTTTGACAATGAAAGCATATGGAGCTAAGGTAACTTTGACAGAGTCAGAAAGAGGAATGGAGGCTTCACGAGATTATGCTGAGCAAAAAGTAACCGAACAAGGTTATGTTATGCTAGATCAGTTTTCAAATGATGATAATTGGAAAGCACATTATAAAACAACAGGACCTGAAATATGGAAAGATAGTGATCACAAAATAACCCATTTTGTTTCTTCTATGGGAACGACAGGAACTATAATGGGCACATCAACCTATTTAAAAGAACAAAATGTTGATATTAAAATTATTGGAGCACAACCAACTGAAGGATCTAAAATTCCTGGAATTCGTAAATGGCCAGAGGCTTATTTACCTCGTTTTTTTGATAGAAATAAAGTAGATGAGGTAATTGAAGTAAGCGAAAAAAAGGCACGTGAAATGGCTAATTTATTGGTTCAAAAAGAAGGTGTTTTTGCTGGAATGAGTAGTGGAGGAGCTGTTGCAATCGCTCTTGAAGTTGCAAAGAAAATTGAAAAAGGGGTTATTGTTGCAATTATTTGTGATCGAGGTGATCGTTATTTGTCTTCTGATTTGTTTGAATAACATTATTATAAAATAAGTAAAAAGAACAAAAAGGCCAGAATATTAATATCCTGACCTTTTTTAAATATATTAATCGGTTTTAAATAGGTTACTTGTTTTTCTTTACAATTTTTTTCTTAACACTATTATTTTTATGGTCGGTAATAACAGCATAATAAAGACCTTCTTTTAAGTGTTTCAAATTAATTTTTCCATCAATAGGAAGTTGTTCTGTCTGTACTACTTTTCTTCCATAGATATCAAAAATGCTAATTTGTTTAATCTCTTCACTTGATTGTATGTATAAATAATGTGATGTTGGATTAGGATAAACCGAAACCTTGGTAGATTTATTTTCAATCTCGTTACTTTCTATTGACGAACTATTCTGACGACTACTCTGAGTAGTTGTAGAAGGTTGATCACTCATATAAGTATAGGTTATAGATAACATGGCAGGTGTTCTTCTATAATCACCATTTTCATGAATTACTTTATTATCTTTTAAATAAACATTTTCAAATGATTTTGCATCTCGCTTACCTGTACCGCTAATAACAAAGGCTAAACTACTATTTTGAAGCCAATAAGTGTTGGTAATGGCTTCGTTAATAATATTTGAAATATCAGTTGTTTTTTGTGCATTTCCTGTTTCATTCTTTATTAACCATGCTTCAGGTTTCCAAGATGTAAAGGATTCTGTTAATGGCATAGAAGATATTTCTCTGTGACGTCCGTAGAATCGATGGAGATTCATATACTTTTCAGGGCTACTAATAGCCTGTATTTTAAAGTTAGAATCTTCTTTAGTTGTTTCATCATGATCAGAAGTGAATTGAATATGAGCTTCATTTATAGTAGCATTTCGTGGTATAGGAAGTTTCTTAAAAATAAGTCCTATTAATTGTCCTGCACGATTATCTTTTGCAATATCTAAATCATAGCTATGCAAGTCAATACCACCATGATAAAATTCTTCAGCATCATCATAGTTTTGTGTAATTGGAATTTCAATTGTACGGGTTATTTCATATGAACCATTAGGTGTAGTAGGTTGAGTGATGGTTGGGTAATCATCATCAATTACATATTTTACAACTAATTCAGGAGCATATTCAATAGAATGATTCCTAGAATGAACAGGTCTTTTACCATTACCAAAAATATTGAATCCAATTCCGTATCCTGTTTTCCAGTAAGGATCATCAATGACTTCTTGAACTATAGGAGTTAAATCAGGTGTACGTTGTTTTTCAGAAGCTTCATCTTTTTTATACCATTCTTCAGGTGTCCAATCTTGATAGGTTTGAGTAAGAGTTTTATTGCGTAATTCTCTAAAATAGCCATTAAATCGGTATAAGTTACCAGGTTCTTTAATACCTCTTATTTGTAAATATGTGGTATCATGAGCTTCATCTTGAGAGGTAAATTGTATATAAGACTCAATAATTCGAGCATTTTTAGGAATATTAGTATTAAAAATTAATCCTGTTAATTGAGGTTCTTTTCGATCCCTTCTAACAGATAGATCAAGTTCTCTACTTCCTGTATCGATGTCTCCGTAAGCATTTTCTTCGATATCGTTATTATAATCGGTAATTTTAGTTCTGCTGATTACAATATTATCAGTTTCGATAGAGCCATTAGGAAGATCATATTCTACAACTAATTTAGGAGATAAATTGGAAGAATTATCAAAAGAGTGAGCATAACGAGTACCTGAGCCTGTTAAAACAAATCCAATATTATTGATTTCTTGCCAACCACGTTGATCAATAATTTCTTGTACAATATTAGAGATATCAACAGATTGATAAAAGTTTCTATAATCCCATTCTTTTAAAGTCCAATTAGCTGTTTCAGTTGTTAAAGGCCTAGAGGTTATATTGTAGTAATCTCTTGTAAAACTTGCTGTATTAGCTTCTTTAATACCATGAATGGTAATATTGGCATCACGATCACTATTAGAAGTAGTATAAAATTCTAAATAAGCTCGTTTAATTTTTGCTCCTTTTTTGATTCCTGATTTGGCAAAGACAAGTCCTGTATGGAATTTGGTAGAACCATTATTAGGTATGTAAAGTGTATTGTCCCAATTATTTACGTAGCCATTATAATCGTATTCAAAAGCGTCATCTTCATCACGAGAGATACGTATGTTAATGGAATGTTCTCCTGCTGAAGGTGTGCTATTTTCTCGATATTTAATAATCAATTGAGGAGGTATATTTCCATTGTAAGATCGTGCAGATCGCATTCCTGAGCCACTAATTCTAAAAGCTAAGTTCTTTCCAGATTTCCAATTGGATTTTTGAATTAATTCATTAATTATAGGAGATAGGTTAGAAGTTTTATATAAAAAGTAATCTTCAGTCCATGGCTCAGGAGACCAAGAGACACTACTTGATGTAGTAGGTTCTTTAGAAACAGCATAAGAATTTCTAAATCTAGTCAAATTGGTATTTAGCAACCCTTTAATAGTTAAATTAGTAGATTGACTATTGGATTCTTTAGCGGTGAATTGTATATAAGCATCTGTGACTGTGATATTATTAGGAATTTGAATATTTTCAAAAATTAATCCTATTATTTTTTCTCTTTCCATATCTAAATCATCACTCCCTGTATCCAAATTACCATTTCGAATAGTTTCTTCTACATCAGCGTAATGAGAAGTAATTTTTTTGGAAATAATTTTTTCATAGGAATTATTAGAATTAAATAATGCAATATCATCCAAGGTGCTATCATTGTTGGGTTTTATAATAGTAGGATTATCACGACCTTCAAAAACATCAATACTAGAAGGTAAGTTATATCGATTTTGGTCTGTTAAAGCATGAGAAATTGAGGAACCGTCAATTTTAATAGTTCTAATTTCTATATGTTCTTTATCAATCCATAAAAGTTTGAATTGATTAAATTCTCCAGCATTTTTAGTCCAAGATTTAATATCTCGTGAATTTCTTAATGGAGCTCCCCAACAACCTTCTCCAATATATGTAGTTCCTTTTTGGTTTTCAATAATAAAACCTTCTTCACTTCCTTCATTGTAACTTGGCTTTACAGGAAATGTAGTTTTTGAAGTATGAGAATCTCCTTCTAAAACTAATTTTACTCCATAATCATAAAAAAGTTGAGACCAGTTAAAATATTGCTCATTTTGATCCGATTTACCTTCTGCATGTGGTCGCATAGGTTTATGGTATTGAGCCATTTGGTGAACGGTACGGTCGTGATTACGAATTAATTCTTCTTTTAACCAATCAGTTTGATTTCCTGTAATTGAAATTTCAGAATTAAGAGTATAAATAGTTAATAATTTTGATAAAGAAAGACTATAATATTCACTTTTAGATGGTAAATTAAAAAGTTTACTTATAGTTTCGGGTTGTTCATGATTTCCTCTAGCTGGAATAATAGGTGTCATTTTCCCATTTGAGTTGATTGTGTATTGCCAATGATCAAACCATCTTTTCCATTCGGAAGAAGAGTCGCCTCCTGTCATATCTCCATCAAAAATTACAGCATGTGGATTAAGTTTGGCTACCAATCCATTAGCCTTTATTCTAACAGAAGTGCTGTTTCTAGAATCTCCACCTCCAATAATGGATAACTGAGCATTTACATCATCAGGAATGGTTTGAAAAGAATAACGGTTGCTAACACCTTGACTATCTTTAATGACAAAATAGTAGGTAGTATTAGGTTTTAAATTGTTTAGAGTAGCGAATGTATTATACATTTCCCTAAAATAAATTTGACTATCATATTTTTTTGATAGAGGATAGGAAGCATAATTTCTTCCATGATCTGTTTCTCCATAATAAATAACAGGGTTTTCTCCTGATATTTGATCCCATCCGATAATCATAGAATGAGATGGATTTTCTCCCAACATAATTCTATATCTAGAAGTGTGGGCATAAGTGGTGTAGCTCACTAAAAGAGCTAACATAAACAGTAAATGTTTTGCTTTCATATATGGTGTGAATTATAAAGTTTTATAAAAAATAAAATTAGAAACTAAATTTTTAACCCAAATTACTCTAGTGGTAATAAAATGAGTTAAAATGAATCATAAACTTAACAAATGATCTACTTGAAGTAAAAATAAATACGGTAATTATGCTGAATAATAAAATGAAAAAAAACTTATATGACTTTTAAAAATGTATTAAGAATAGCAGCTATGTGTATTTTTCTTGGAAGAGCATGGCAGTTTATACGATGGGATGCGCCTTTTCGAACGCTTTTGTGGGATGAAAAATTAATGTCAGGTTTAGTAGAAAAAATAGGATTTGAATCATGGACAGCTTATGTGACAAGCTCTCATGTTAATGATTTAATTCAAACAGTTATCACTTGGAATGGTTATTACTTTGTTTTGTGTGCGATTGCTGTTATGTTTTATAAATATTCTTTAAGAGGGTTAAAATATATTATCTATTTTGGTGTTTTTTTATTAGCGATATTGTTTATGCTAGAAACTAAGGAGCGTTTTTATGAAATGGGAATGTTCTTTGAGCATAGTGTACAATTAATGACGCCGCTATTTTTTATTTGGGCAGTTAATGAAACAGTGCATAGAAATAGATTATTATTTATAATGAAATGTACTATGGCTTTATGTTTTACATGTCATGCTCTATATGCTTTAGGATTTCCATATTTTCGTCCAGGAATATTTGTTGATATGACGATCAATACATTTCATATTTCAGAAAAGGGAGCCATTCATTTTTTAAATACGATGGGAGTATTAGATATTATAGCCAGTATAGCACTATTTTTTAGAAAGACAGAAAAAATAGCATTGTATTATATGATTGCATGGGGATTTATTTCAGCTTTAGATCGAACATATGCTTTTTATTACCCTCAATTACCAATTAATGAGTTTTTAGGACAATATCTTCATACCACAATTTATAGATTGGGGCATGGATTAGTTCCTCTAGCAATGTACTTTTTAATTAAGGATAGAGATAAAGGGAGAAAGATTGTTTGGTAAGAAATAATATATAACAAAGACTATAGCCGAAAGGAAATAGCCTTTGTTCAATAACTAATTTAAAGAAAATTATATATTGATTTATTTAGAATGATTGAGTACGGCTTCTTTTGCCCATTCAGGAAATATACTAAGATCCATATCAAAAGCAATAGGCAACCAATAGTAAGTTGTTAAGGTAATAAGAATTATAGCCAGCATATTTAAGAAGAAGCCTGTGAAAATCATGTCTTTCATTTTAATTTTACCCGACCCAAAAACAATAGCATTGGGAGGAGTTGCAATAGGAAACATAAAAGCCATTGAGGCTGCTAATGTTAGAGGAACCATAAGTAAAATAGGATGTGTACCGATTTGGGTAGCCATAGCTGAAATAATAGGTAGCATCATTTCTGTAGTAGCTGTATTTGATGTAAATTCGGTTAAAAAAGACATAACGGTGGTAATGGTTGCTATAAGTCCAAGATCAGAAAAATTACCTGCACTTTGTAGTTGTGCTCCTATATGAGCAGAAAGCCCCGAATCCAAAAATCCTTTTGCTAAAGCAAATCCACCTCCAAATAGAAGAATGATATGCCAAGGAATTTTATAGGATACATTCCACGTAATCAGACCTTCACCTTTATTTTCTTTAGATGGTATTATGAACAATAATAGAGCAATAAAGATAGCTATCGTACCATCATTGATAAATTTAGGATAATTTAATAATTGACTCCATCCAGGAATTACAGTAGCACCAATATTAATATTTTTTCTAAAGATCCATAAAAGAATAAGAAGTATAAATAAAGCTGATAAAACTTTTTGTTCATAAGTAAGAGGACCTAATGCTTTGTATTTTTCTTTAAAAAAAGAACGATTTAATTTTTTAATGGGTTTTTTAGGTATAAAAAGAAAAGCAAGGTATACTAATGTAATGAAAAACATCCCTATAGCCAATGGGAGCGCAAAAATTAACCATTGGCCAAAACTAATTTCAGTTGCATTAGGAAAAGTGATCTCAAAAATTCGAACAAAAGCTAAATTAGGTGGAGTTCCAACTAAAGTTGCAATCCCTCCAATAGAGCAAGCATAGGCAATACTTAATAAAATACCAATTGAAAATCGATTCATATCTTCTTTTCCATGTTCTTCTTCTAATGAATTTAAAACAGAAAAAGCAATAGGTAACATCATCATAGCCGTTGCAGTATTTGACATCCACATAGATAAAAAAGCAGATGCTAACATAAAGCCTAGAAGGATTCGAAACGGACTACCTCCAACACTCATTAATATTGCAAGAGCCATTCGTTTATGTAAATTCCATTTTTCGAGAGCAATTGCCATCATAAAACCACCTAGAAATAAAAAAATGATGTAGTTGATGTAAACTGTTGATACTGCTTTACCATTCATAATCCCAAAAGCAGGAAAAAGGAGAACGGGTAATAATGCAGTAACTCCAATTGGAATAGCTTCGGTAACCCACCATAAGGCCATGATAATGGCAATAGCTGCAGTATAAGTTACTTGTGGATTTCCAGGTGATAAATCAATAAAAGAGGTGAAAGCAATAAAAATGATAAGACCTAGTCCTATAATTCTTAAATTTAACGGTTTGTTGGATTCTAACTGTGCCATAGTTTAATTAATTTCGATTTGATATTGAAGAATTAACATTCCTCTGCGAGATGTTTTCTTTATCTTACCTAGTTCATTTTCATTAAAAATTGGACGATCTTGATAGCCTAATGTTAGTTTATTACTATGCCCTTTTAAATAATAATTTATACCTAAATCATATGTGACCATAGGGTCATCCAAAGCATCAAAATCAGAGTATTGTACGGCGATGTTGGGTTGTACTCTATGTGTTGATTTTTTAAATTTGGGGAGTAAGTAACCTAATTGAAAGAAAATGGTTTCCCCAGTTCCCATCATAGGATAATCATTTCCTCCACCATTAAAGGAAGTACCACTAGAATCTGCGATGTCGTTTGCTCCTAAATTTCGAATATAATTAGGTCCAAAATTTGTATTGAAAAAACCTAAATATGAAGTGAGAGCAGCATTTCGTTCATTTAATGGAAATTCTAAAAAAGCATCAATTGCCCAATTTTTATAATCATAATACTCTTCTATACCGTTGACTAATTGTGAAGTCATATCAGGTTGGAGCATAAAACCAGCCCCTAGGTTTAGCAATTTCTTTTTACCTAAATAAGTCCCGGTTCCTCCACTATAAGCTGTTTTGTTACTTTCATTATCCCAAAATTCATATTTTACATAACCGGATGTTCTTTTTTTTGTATTGTTTAAAGCAAAATCAACTTTTCCTTCTGTTGCTTCTACACCGTAAGTTGTAGGACTTTTTATAGCCAAGATATAATCAAATTTTCCAATTTGTCCTTTTGCCCAAGCTCCAAGTCCACGTGCTAAATCATCATTTTTATTAACCGTGAGTAGGGAAAATAAAGGGGCATCTAAAGCCATAAGTGATTTACTACTACGTACATTCCATCGATCTAATCCATCCCAAGAAGATTCACCCATACCAATACTAATAGCCTTACTAAATTCATATTCAGCATAGAAATCTAAAATATCAAATTCAAAATCTTTTTCTGTTTTTGAATTAATATTATTACCACCTAATAAAGCATATACAAAAATTTTAGGTGTTAATTGTGCTGAAATATTGGCTCGTATTCGACGTATAGAAAAATCGGTAATAGAACCTGTAGGATCTCCATTTACAGTTGTTCCTGGATTGGTGTCGTAGTAGCGTGCCCAAAATTGACCTCGTAAAGATCCTTTGATATAGGTTTTGCCTGTTTCATCTAAGTTAAGTTTTAATTTTTGTGCTTGTCCTTCTATTATAAAAAAGTTAAGTACCAAAAAGAATACAAAGTGTTTGGTAAGTTTCATAAAAATTAGTAATATTTAGTTATTATTTTTTAAGATAGTAATCAGTAAAATAGAGTTAAGGTATATAGATGATTATGAATACCTTTTGTGCTATTTGATGGTAAGCAATTTAAAGATTAAATCGTTTATTTTTCGCATATTTTAGACTCTTTCATATTGTTTTACACTTTTTTACAAAATAGATAAATACCAAAAACACTGATGAATAAAGACTTAAAAGAGAAATTTAAAGATTGTTTGATTGAAACCTATGGAGAGTCAAAACCACTGGTTTCTAAGTTTGGATCGACTTCTTATGGAAAAATTGCAGAAGAATTATGTATAAGCAATTCCCAATTTACTAAACTAATGTCAGGAAGTGCTACTGAAGGAATGTATATTCGAGGAATTCGAAATATAAAAAATATTGCGGCTTATCAATCCTTAAAAAAAGAAGTAGAAGTTCTGAAACAAGAACAAAAAAATAAAAAGGAAGAACTAGATTCTTCTAAAAGAACGTATAAAAATTCAATTATTAAGAAGTTGTTTTTGGTTGGTATGTTTGCAGGAATATTGATAGTAGGAGTACTAATTTATAAAAATACAATGCGTAAAAAATCTTCTATATCCCATCCGTTAGATGATTTTTTTAATTCAAATTTAGATAAGCCATATCAAACAGCTTATACTTCTAATCGTCATGTACAAATGTTTTGCCCAGCTTCAGCTTATGAGGGAAAATGGATTTTAGATCAACCTTACAAACTTCCTTTACCAGGATTGAATTACCCTGGTCTATATTATTATGCTAAATCAAGTGATATGCGTGTGAAAGCATCTTTGACTACTGAAAATAAAGGCAAAAACTTGATGGGTTTTGAATCAATGGAACATGAAATTTGGTTGGATAAAACTCAAACACCTATGTTTCCTCGTTACTTTAACGAAGAAACCAATCGTTATACAGAAGAGTTTGAAAAACTGAATTTTGAAAAATCTTCAAATTTTGTATTGGTAGCTAAGATGAAATCGTTCATTATGAATGATTTTATACTTTATAAAGATCATGTAGATCGAAAAGCACAACCGAGTGGACGTTATGTATATTATTTAAATGAAGAGGTACTAAAAGCGTATAAAATTGATATGAATTTGGTTTTGAATTATGTATTAACTGATTTTGTTTCTACACGCTGTGAACCTTCAATGGAAACCCTGTGTGACCCAAATGATTTAGAAGAATATCAAACCACCTTATCATTTCAATGTTTTTTTACTTTAAAAGATGAAAATTTAGGTTTGGGGGGAGGATATCCATATACTAAAACTTTTAGATTAGTAGATCAGAATTATAAAGATCATTTGATTTGTACACTTTGTAATGATTCAGTAGAATTGAGTAATAAATAATTTAGTTAAGAATTTTTAATTAGATGAAAAGATTAATCATCTTTTTTCATTATTCCATTTTCATTTATAATGAGTTATTATTTTTACGATTTAGCCTTTTTACCAAAGGTTCAACCGTTAAACCTTGAACAATAATGGAAAATACTACTATGGTATAAGTAATAACTAAGAAAAGTTCACGGTGCATATCAGGGGTTAAACTTAAAGCTAAGGCAATAGAAATACCACCTCGTAAACCACCCCAAGTCATAATTAGGCTAGTATTAGGTTCAAAGTCTAATTTTTTACTCAGTAAACTAATAGGGGCGAATAAAGAAAGGTATCGAGCAAACAATACCAAAGGAATACCTAATAAACCAGCCACTACATAGTGCTCATTAAATGTTAAAACTAATAATTCCATTCCAATCATAACAAATAAAATGGTATTGAGTAATACATCGGTAAGTTCCCAAAATTTATCTACGTAGGCCTCTGTTACTTCAGACATAGCGGTGCCGCGCACTGTATCGTGTCCAACAATTAAACCTGCTGTAACCATTGCTAAGGGAGCTGAAAGATGTAATTTTTGAGCTAATAAAGTTCCACCCATAACAGCAGCTAAAGTGATGATTACTTCTACATCATAATCATCAATTGATTTTAATAATTTATAAGTAGCCCATCCTAAAATAAGTCCTAAACCAATACCTCCAATAACTTCTTGTCCAAAGAGTTCTACAACATCAAATACTTCGACTTCTGAAGTTTGTGATTGAGCAATTTGAAAAATGGTTAAGAAAATTACTACTCCAACACCATCATTGAATAAAGATTCTCCTACAATCTTAGTTTCTAATTTTTTAGGAACTCCTGCTTTTTTTAAAATCCCTAATACAGCAATAGGGTCTGTAGGAGAGATTAAAGCTCCAAATAATAAACAATATATAAAATCAACAGATAAACCAATGAAAGGTAAAATAAAATACATAAAACTACCTACTAAAAAAGTGGAAATTAAAGTACCTAAAGTTGCAAAAAGAATAATAGGCCAGCGTTGTACTTTTAGTTGATTGAAATTAGTATGCAAAGCTCCAGCAAATAGTAAAAAGCTCAGCATAATATCCAATAACACATGGGTGAAATCTATTTGGGTAATAAACTCTTTCTCTTTAATCAATAGCGTATTATCAAAGAACCCGATAACAACTGTTCCTAAAGTAAATAAAATGGTAATAACCATTAATCCAATCGTATTAGGAAGTTTTAGAAAACGAATATTTAAATAACCAAATAAGGCTGATAAAACGATTAATATAGTAGCTATTGAAAAATAATCCATTGTTTTTCTTTTATGATTGGTGAGCAAAGATACAGTTTATGTAAAAAAAGAAAAATTGAAATATTCTTATTTATTATAATTATAGATATAATTATCTATGTGATATTGTTATAAAAGAGTGACTTCTATTATGATAGGTAATCTATACATTTAATAGTCGATAGTTAAAATTATAAATAGTTAATCTAAAGAAAATGTTAAACGTTATATTGTGTTGTTTTGTCTATAAAAACAGCGTATTTATCTTTTGTGGTACTTATTATCTTGATAAAAAAAGATATTTGTGTTAAATAAAAGATCGTTTTATTAAATAATAATGTATGGTATTATATAATTTTGTTGATTTAATTTGTTAAAAACTATTAAATAAACTAAAAAAATGATGAAAAACGTAGGGATTATGCTATTGTTGTGCATAGCAAATTATTGTTTTGGACAAGTAGCGGTAGAAAAAACTTCAGTAGATGGAGATGGAATATTAGATTTTCCATCAAACACAAAGAAAGGAATTATACTTCCGGGGGTAACAAGTTTACCGAGTGGAGCAGAGGGGACAATACTTTTTGATCGTACAGACAATAAAGTAAAATATTATGACGGTACGGCCTGGGAAAATTTAACAGAGGATACAGGTTCTGCAAGAAGCCAAGATAATACTGTAGGTGAAGCGGTTTCATCTGGTCCGGGTGTTATAATAGGAGCAAATACTTCTTCAGTAGAGGGTGTTTTAGTATTAGAGTCATCTAATAAAGCATTAATACTACCTAAAATAGCAGCACCTCATTTAAATGTGGTAAATCCAGAAGCAGGAATGATTTGTTATGATACAACAAATCAAATCATTGCAATTTTTAATGGAAATACATGGGAATTCTGGGATTAATATAAAACTTGGAAGAAAAATAATTTAATAAGGGCTTATATGAAAAAATATATATTATATGTATTATTACTAACAATGTGTTTTGGAACCTTTGTTTTAAAAGCACAATGTGGAGGAACAGTAGGGGGAACATTAAGTACTGATGATTTCGATGGAGATGGAATATGTAATGTTGATGATTTAGATGATGATAATGATGGAGTATTGGATACTGATGAATGTTCAAACCCATCTATATTAGATGGTAAAGTTGATGGTTCTTTTGAATCATTAGCTTCTATAGCTAGTTCAAGTGGAGCAAACTCTAATCCGTTAGCAACAGGTTGGGAGCACGCTGCTGCTTCTTGTGATAGTTGGATAAATGCTGATAATACAGGTAGCGGTTGGGCTGCTGGGGCTAATAATGGACTTCCTAACTCTCCTGATGGAGGAGTTTATATTAGTGGATCGGCTTCATATAATGGAGGTGAAAGTGTTCGTACAGTAGCAGGAACTGTTGAAGTAACTACAGGTCAGGATTATGTGGTGTCTTTTTATCAAGCTTATGGAGGAGTAGTAGGGTCTGATGTTATTGGAAACCAAGCTCGTTTTAAAGTAACATTAGATGGACAAGTACAATATACTCCAGTGATGACATGGAATGGGGCAGGAGCTAATAGTTGGGAGTTAGTGACACTAACATTCACGAATATGCAAAATGCAAATCCTATTTTAGAAATTAGACCTGATCCTGTTTCGTTAAATACAGGTTTTGCTAATGGATATATTTCTGTAGATGGTGTTGAATTAAAAAGAGTTAATTTTGTGAACACAGAATGTGATGATGATAATGATGGTGTTCCAAATGTTTTTGACTTAGATAGTGATGGAGATGGATGTCCAGATGCCGTAGAAGCAGGTATTGTTGCTGGAGGATCAGTTGTTTTAATAAATGGGGATGTAGTTAATGGAGATGGAACCACAAATACAACGGTTTCAACTGCTAATGCAAAAGTACAAGGAAGTTATGGAACGAATGGTTTAGCTGACTCAATTGAAACAAGTGCTGAATCAGGAGAAGTAAGCTATAACTCTACATATAGCCTGTATGGTATTAATAACTCACTAAATGTATGTGTTGATACAGATAATGATGGAGTAGGAGACTTAATTGATCTTGATAATGATAACGATGGAATTCCAGATAGTATGGAAATGATCTGTTCAAGTGAGTTTCTATCAAGTGCTACATCGGAAGGTGATGGTTTGGCACCATCTTATACAGGAACAATTACAGACGGTACCAATAGTGCTACATTAGAATTTACAATGGATGCAACGACCAATGCTTCATGGTGGACAGCCTATGATGACGGCAGTGGTTGGCAATATAGATGGCATAGTAATACAAGTACTCAATTAACAGTCAATGAAAATTATAAATTGACGAGTACATCGGGTGTATTAGGAAATTTTAAGTATGGAGTAAATGTTCCTGAAAATAATTCAGGAATAGGAGCGCAAACAAATAATGCTCAAGACATTACATTTACATGGGCAACAGGACAAAAAGCTATTATTTCTAATCCTACAGGACAAATTACCAATTATGCAGATGGAGCAGAGGTAAGTTCTCCTGTGACTTTAAGTATCTCAGCTCAAACAATTGATAATTCTGATTGGAATATTGAAATACAAACAGAAACAAGTAAAATTTTTGAACTGGATGTAGCAAGAACAATTCCTTCTGGAACATTCACTTGGGAATCATTTGGATTTAATATGGGCTTATGTCAAGATCCAGATATGGATAATGATGGTAAGCCAAACTATTTAGATACAGATAGTGATGGAGATGGATGTTTTGATGCTTATGAAGCTGGAGTAACCGGTGCAACTTCTTCAACAGAAACAGTAGGTAATTCTACTAATGTCGGAACGAATGGTTTAGCCAATAGTGTGGAAACAAGTACCGATTCAGGAGTTATTAATTATGTATCAACCTATAATAAATATGCCATAACTGACTTTTTAAGTGTATGTGCTGATACAGATGGAGATGGTGTAAATGATTTAATTGATATAGATGATGATAATGATGGTATTTTGGATGTTATAGAATCACCAAACTGTTATTATACAGAAGATGAAGCAAAAGTGATTGCTGATGTGACATCTGATTTAACGATTGAAGCAGCAGCACGTCCATTTACAAATGCTTATGATGGAACAGATTCAACAGCAAGTTATACCGGATTATCACCTAATCAAAATGGAATAGGATTAACAGTTTATGAAATTGTGCCAACAGCACCTGTAGCAATTAGTTCAATTGATTTTTCAATGTACAATTTGGCCTTTACGAATGGGGCAGCCAATATGGTTAAAATGCAAGGGTATGCTAATGGAACATGGGACGACTTGGATGTTGCAGCCAACCATGCTGTAGTAAATGGTATTGAAACATTTACGAATACCTTGAACCCTACCAAAATTTATGAAAAGTTTAGAATAACAGGGGCTGCAGGTGTGGTATATTATGCACGAGTTCAAGAAATCTATTTGAATGTAAGTAATTATAATACACATGATAATCCAAAGACTAGTTGTAGTGATGACAATGATGGAGATGGAGAGTACAATCATGTGGATGTAGATAGTGACGGAGATGGATGTTTTGATGCAACGGAGGCGAATGTAGGTGTTACAGTTGATGCCAATGGACGTATTGCGACTACAGGTGCAGAAGTTGGATCGAATGGATTGGATAATGATATTGAAAGTGATGATACATCAAGTGCCACAACGACGTATACATCAACATATGATAAATATGCATTAAGTGACTTTTTAAATGCGTGTGCTGATACAGATGGAGATGGTATAAATGATTTAGTTGATATTGATGATGATAATGATGGAGTATTGGATATAATAGAATCACCAAATTGTTATTATGCATTAGATGAACAGCCTTTAACAGGAGATCGTAGTGCTTATGCAGGTTTTTCAGTGAGTAGTGAAATGCCAACGTTTGCAGCCAATCCAGTTTCATTGTCAATAGATGGAGTAGAAACTACAGTAGGGAATACACGTTTTACAAATGCTCAAGCGATAGCAGGAAAAGAAGTATATAAAATAGAGTTACCAGATGCGCTACAATTAGATGGAATTAAATTTAATTATGCAAGTACATATGGATTCTTTAATAATGGAGCTGTGATTTTACAAGGGAGTAATGATAACAGTACTTGGACAGATTTAAGTGCGTCAGTTACGTATACAATTAATCCAAACCCAGATGAAGATATTTTTAGTGTAACTCAAAATGCTGGATTGTATAAGTATTATCGATTACAAGGAGTATCAGGAACAACCTATTCAAATGGTTATGGGGAGTTAGAATTATTAATATCTTCAAGTAATTATAATACACAAGATTATCCAAAGACCAATTGTAGTGATGATACAGATGGCGATGGAGAATACAATAACGTAGACGTTGATAGTGATAATGATGGATGTTTTGATGCAATTGAGGCAAATGTAGGAGTAGCAGTTGATGCTAACGGACGTATTGCCACTACGGGAGCAGAAGTTGGATCCAATGGATTAGATGATGATATTGAAAGTGATGATACATCAAGTGCCACAACCACGTATACATCAACATATAATAAGTATGCTTTATATGATACATTAAACGCATGTACCGATACAGATGGAGATGGTATAAATGATCTATTTGATATAGACGATGATAATGATGGTATACTGGATGTTATGGAATCTCCAAATTGTTATTATACAGAAGATGAAGCAAAAGTGATTGCTGATGTGACATCTGATTTAACGATTGAAGCAGCAGCACGTCCATTTACAAATGCCTATGATGGAACAGATTCAACAGCAAGTTATACCGGATTATCACCTAATCAAAATGGAATAGGATTAACAGTTTATGAAATTGTACCAACAATACCAGTAGCGATTAGTTCAATTGATTTTTCAATGTATAATTTAGCCTTTACGAATGGAGCAGCTAATACTGTAAAGATGCAAGGATATGCTAATGGAGCATGGGAAGATTTAGATGTTGCAGCCAATCATGCTGTAGTAAATGGTATTGAAACGTTTACGAATACATTACATCCTACTACAGTCTACGAAAAGTTTAGAATAACAGGGGCTGCAGGTGTGGTATATTATGCACGAGTACAAGAAATTTATTTGAATGTAAATAATTTTAATGCTCATGATAATCCAAAGACCAGTTGTAGTGATGACAATGATGGAGATGGAGAAAACAATCATGTAGATGTAGATAGTGATGGAGATGGATGTTTTGATGCAACGGAGGCGAATGTAGGTGTTACAGTTGATGCCAATGGACGTATTGCGACTACAGGTGCAGAAGTTGGATCGAATGGATTGGATAATGATATCGAAAGTGATGATACATCAAGTGCTACAACTACATATACATCAACATATAATAAATATGCATTAAGTGACTTTTTGAATGCTTGTGCTGATACAGATGGAGATGGTATAAATGATTTGTTTGACATTGATGATGATAACGATGGAATATTGGATATAATAGAATCACCAAATTGTTATTATACATTAGATGAACAACCTTTAACAGGAGATCGTAGTGCTTATGCAGGTTTTTCAGTGAGTAGTGAAATGCCAACGTTTGCAGCTAATCCAGTTTCCTTATCGATAGATGGAGTAGAAACTACAGCAGGAAATACACGTTTTACGAATGCTCAAGCGATAGCAGGAAAAGAAGTATACAAAATAGAGTTACCAGATGCGCTACAATTAGACGGAATTAAATTTAATTATGCAAGTACGTATGGATTCTTTAATAATGGGGAAGTAATTCTTCAAGGAAGTAATGATAACAGTACTTGGACAGATTTAAGTGCGTCAGTTACGTATACAATTAATCCAAATCCAGATGAGGACATTTTTAGTGTAACTCAAAATGCTGGATTGTATAAGTATTATCGATTACAAGGAGTATCAGGAACAACCTATTCAAATGGTTATGGAGAGTTAGAATTATTAATATCTTCAAGTAATTATAATACACAAGATTATCCAAAATCGAGTTGTAGTGATGATATAGATGGTGATGGAGAATACAACCATTTGGACGTTAATAGTGATGGAGATACCTGTTTTGATGCAATAGAGGCGAATGTAGGAGTAGCAGTTGATGCTAACGGACGTATTGCCACTACGGGAGCAGAAGTTGGAACAAACGGATTGGATGATGATATTGAAAGTGATGATACATCAAGTGCCACAACCACATATACATCAACGTATAGTAGATATGCAGTAAGTGATTTCTTAGACTTATGTGCTGATACAGATGGTGATGGAATAAGTGATTTAGAAGATCTTGATGATGATAACGATGGGGTATTGGATATAGTAGAATCCCCTAACTGTTATTATACAGAAGATGAAGCAAGAGCAATAACTAGTGTAACATCTGATTTAACAATTGAGGCAGCGGGACGTCCATTTACAAATGCTTATGATGGAGTAGATACCACATCAAGTTATACAGGAGTTGCTAATGCTCAAAATGCAGTTGGATTAGCGGTATATGAAATTACACCTACAACACCATTGGCAGTTAATTCAATTGACTTTTCAATGTTTAATATTGCTTTTGGAGCAGCAACAGCAACATTCAAATTACAAGGTTATACTAATGGAGCATGGGAAGATTTAGATGTTGCTGCATCAAGAACTGTAGTAAATGCAACAGAGACGTTTACCAATACGCTGCATCCAACAACATTCTATGAGAAATTTAGAATTGTAGGAGTGACGGGTACTACAACTCAAGCACGAGTTAAAGAGATTTACATTAATATTAATAACTATAATGGGCAAGATTACCCTAAGGAGACTTGTAGTGATGATGCAGATGGTGATGGAGATTATAATCATTTAGATCTTAATAGTGATGGAGATGGTTGTTCTGATGCATTTGAAGCAGGTGCCACAACGGACAAAACTACCGATTATAAATTTTCCATTTCACAAGGTGCTGGAAATGGAGATGAAAATGGAAATGGATTAGCAGATACAGTTGAAGATTTACCTGCAAACCCAGGAACCATTAGTTATACTTCAACATACAACGATTATGCGTTAGATGATCAATTGAATTTGTGTATTGATACAGATGGGGATACAGTACCTGATGTGATTGACTTAGATGATGATAACGATGGAATTCCAGATGTTTTGGAGCAAGTTGATGGAGTTGATGTTGATACAGATGGAGATAATACTGTTAACCGTTTAGATACCGATAGTGATGGAGATTCTTGTCCAGATGCATTTGAGGCTGATGTTACAGGTGCTACAGCAGCAACAAGTACAATAGCATCTACTTTTGCCGAAGTTGGTGCAAATGGTCTAGCTGATTCTGTAGAAAAAACAGCTGAATCGGGTAAAATAAATTATACATCAACTTATATTATAGCTACAATTAAAGAATTAAGTAAATGTTTAGATTCTGATGGAGATAGTGTAGTAGATATGGATGATTTAGATGCAGATAATGATGGAGTACTGGATTCTGTAGAGGGCTTTAATTATGGTTTCATATGTGATCCTATAACAAGTAACTTTGGATTTAGTGGAGCTAGAAATACAATTGCTATAAATGATGAAGGAACTATGTTTGTAATGGGGAATTATACACAACCTAATACATATACAGATTTAGAGGGAGTAGTTACTCCAGATTCGGAAGCACGAACATTTGCCTTTTTAAATCCTGATTTTACTTTCCAAGATGGTACAAATGATTTAATCGCAGTTGAAGTAACACAACCTGGAACAAGTACAAATGTAAATATATCATTATCAGATGGAAGTTTCTTAGTAAGCAAATTTGTAAGTGGAGTTGGAGATCCACAAGTATGGAAGATTAATAAAGATGGTTCAATAGCTCGATGGGGAGGAACGACCAATAGCTTTATTAATAATGCTGATATTCATCAAAATCCGTATACAGGAAATATTTTCTGGACACACCGTACTACAAATTTAGCAGGTACATGGTATTTCTATAAAATGAATGTAGATGGAACACCGGATACAACATCTAACTTTGCTCCAAAACCTGTAACCATTACAAATGGAGGTAATTTACAGCAAGTAGCCAGCTTTAATGATGGTAGTCCGATTGTTCAATTGAATCATAAATTGGTTAAATATAATGTAGACGGTACTCAAAGTACAGATTTTGATTTCTCTATTTCAGCTATTAATGAAATGGAGGTTACAGAAGATAATAAATTAGTAGTAGCATTTACTTCTCCTACAGCTACTTATGGAGGTTATCAAGGTATTGTGAGATTTAATGCTGACGGTTCAGTTGATACGACATTTGAAGGAATTACACCTACAGGTACTATGCGTGACATGATGGTTAATCCTGATACACAAGAAACGTATTTATTGACTTCAGAAGGTATTTTTAAATGGAAAGAAGATGGTACGTTAGATACTGATTTTATGACCATTGCAAATGATACGAGTATTACTTTAACTAGTTTTGCAAGAGTATTCAAATTTGCCTTACAACCTGATGGAAAAATTGTAGTTATTGGAAATGGTGGAACAGGTACGTTTACAAGTGCTTCAGGAAATACACACGGTAATATTACCCGTTTCTTATCTAATGGTTATTTAGATGATGGAAGTTATAATGTTGGATGTTCAGATTATGATGATACCGATACAACGTTAGATGCCACAACATATACATTTGGTAATGTAACCTATCGAGTTGTAACACGAAATACAGATACAGATGGAATTCCTGATTATTTAGACTTAGATAGTGATGGAGATGCATGTCCTGATGCAAATGAATCCAGTGTTACCAGTGCAACCGGTTCTGTGACATTAATTGATGGAAATGTAGTTAATGGAGATGGAACCGTAAATACAACCACTACTACTGCAAACGCTGTAGTTCAAGGAGGGTATGGAGCCAATGGTTTTGCAGACAGTTTAGAAACAACAGAAGATGGAACCTTTACAGGTACTTATACCTATGGTAATGCATTAGATGCAATGGTAAGTAATTGTGTATGTACTGTAGATCCATTAACAACAGGAACCCCAGAAGTTACGAAGACCGGAATTTCAACATTGGATATAAATCCAACAAATAATTGGCCGACCGATGTAAACAATGGTTTCTTAGTCTTAGAATCAACCAATAAAGGATTTGTCATAACAAGAATAGCAGACCCAGAGACTGCTATTGCAAATCCAATTGAAGGAATGTTAGTATTTGATACAACAGAAAAGTGTCTAAAACTATACAAAGGAGCTGCTAATGGAGGATGGACAGGATGTATTCAAAGAGCATGTCCATAATAAATAATAAGAACAGAGTTCTTAAATTGATTTAAATGAAAAAGGATGATCTATTTGATCATCCTTTTTTTATTGTATAGATACAATGTATTTTTAAGTATGATGTGTTTTTCTGAAATTAGAAGGAGTAACCCCTTTTATTTGCTTAAATTTTCTATTAAAATTGGATAGATTATTAAACCCAGAACGAAAACAAATGTCCAAAATAGTTAAATCTTCATTTTTAGTTAATAATTTGCATGCATTTCCAATTCTAATTTCAGTTAAAAAATTAACGAATGTTTTATTTGTTCGTTGTTTAAAATAACGACAAAAAGCATTCGGTGTCATATAAGCTATATTGGCTACTTCTTTTAAGGTAATATTACGATGAAACTCATTCATAACAAATTGAAAGATATGATCCATACGTTTTCCTTCATCTTCAGAATACTGATTGTATAAAATGATAGAAGACAATGGGTTATAAGGTAATTTGTAAAGATGTTTTAAGATTTCCAGTAAGATGATAAAACGATCAATTTTAGAGGTGCTTTTCGCTCGTTGCATAAGAGCCTCTATTTCTACTGTTTTGTAACGTACTAAAATACCTCTGTTGAAAGCTTCAAAAAGAGATTGAAATTCAAAAAATTCAGGAAGGTTAAAAAAATTTTTACCAAAAGAATCTTTTGAAAAAAATAAAGAAATCATTTTAACTTGTTCACAAGGCTTTGTATCACATTTAAAAACATGAGGAAGTTTTTCTCCTATGATAAAAAAATCATGCGGTTTAAAAGATCCAATAGCATCACCAATGATGTAAGTGCCTTCTCCTTTTTCAATATAACTAATTTGAATTTCCTGATGTTGATGTAATTTATCATAAAAAATGCGACCAACATCTTCTTGATAAATTAAAGTGTCTGTAGAACTTTTAGGAATTTTAAAGGGTAATACTTTCATAAGATCAAATTTAATAAAAATATGCATATATTAATATCAAAAACAGAGTATCTCAGTATGTACAGGGTAAAATAGTATTATAAGGTGGTAAAAAACAGATATAAAAAACAATATACAACTTCTAAATTTGTTTTCATAAAAATTATATAAATATGCAAATAAATTGGAAAGGAGTAATGCCTGCCGTTACAACTAAATTTACTTTAGAAGATACATTGGATTTAGCCAATTTTGAAATTAATATACAAGCACAAGTAGAAGCTGGAGTTCATGGAATTATTTTAGGGGGGACACTTGGAGAAGCCAGTACTTTATCAGAAGATGAAAAAATAATTTTAGTTCGAGAAACTGTACGTATAGTAAAAGGAAAAATCCCTGTAATTATCAATATTGCAGAACAATCCACTAAAGAAGCAATTTATGCAGCCAAAATAGCAGAAGAAGATGGAGCATCTGGTTTGATGATATTACCTCCAATGCGTTATAAAGCAGATGATAATGAAACTGTAACTTATTTTAAAAAGATAGCAGAAAGTACTTCTTTACCTATTATGATTTATAATAATCCTGTTGATTATGGTATTGAAGTGACTTTAGATATGTTTGAAGAACTAGCAGTATGTAAAAATATACAGGCTGTAAAAGAATCTACACGAGATATTTCAAATATTACCCGAATGAAAAATCGTTTTGGAGATCGATTTAAAATTTTAAGTGGAGTGGACACATTGGCTCTTGAAAGTTTATTGATGGGGGCTGATGGTTGGGTTGCAGGATTAGTTTGTGCTTTCCCAAAAGAAACGGTAGCTATTTATAGTTTAGTAAAAGCGGGTCGTTTAGAAGAAGCATTAGCTATTTATCGTTGGTTTTTACCTTTATTAGAGTTAGATATTAATTCTAAACTGGTACAAAATATAAAATTAGCAGAAGTAGCCACTGGAATAGGTACCGAATATGTAAGAGAGCCACGTTTACCTTTACAAGGAAAAGAAAGAGAAAAAGTACTTGAAATTATTGAAAAAGGGATACAAACAAGACCTGTACTACCTAATTATAAAAATTTATTAATAGAGGTTTAACTGATATGATTACAGGAAAAAATTACATAGGAAATACATTGTCTGAATTAGGAAGTACATCGTTTAAAACCTTTAATTCAGAATTAAATAAAGAGAACAATCACATTTTTAAAGAAGCTTCAAAAGAAGAAATTAAGCAAGCTATTCTATTAGCTACTGAAGCGTTTAAAACATATAGAAATACATCATCAAAAGAAAAAAGTGCTTTTTTAAATAGTATCGCTGAAGAGATTTTAGCTTTAGGAGATGATCTGATTCAAACTGCAATGGAAGAATCAGGTTTGCCTGAAGGAAGACTAATAGGTGAACGAGGTCGAACGATTGGACAATTAAAAATGTTTGCCAATTTATTAGAAGAAGGCTCTTGGGTTGAAGCCATAATTGATACTGCTTTACCAGAGAGAACTCCAGCTCCTAGGCCTGATCTAAGAAAAATGTTAGTTCCAATAGGTCCTGTTGTAGTTTTTGGAGCAAGTAATTTTCCTTTTGCTTTTTCAACAGCTGGAGGAGATACAGCTTCCGCACTAGCTTCTGGGTGTCCTGTCATTGTTAAATCACATCCAATGCATGCAGGTACAGGTGAATTGATGGCATCAGCGATTATAAAAGCAGCCCATAAGACTGGTATGCCTAATGGTGTTTTTTCCAATTTGAATAGTAAAGGAATTGAGGTTGGACGCCAGTTAGTACAAGATCCACTAATAAAATCAGTAGCTTTTACAGGTAGTTTTCAAGGAGGAAAAGCTTTATTTGATTTAGCCAACAGTAGACAAGATCCAATTCCTGTTTTTGCAGAAATGGGAAGTATAAATCCAGTGATTGTATTACCTAAAATTTTAGTAGATAAAAAAGAAGAATTAGCAGAACAATTGGTAAACTCTATAACCTTAGGTTCAGGTCAATTTTGTACGAATCCAGGTTTAATTATAGGATTGAAAAGTGAAGATTTTGATCAATTTGTTCAACAATTAGGAAAGAAAGTAGAAGGAAAGACACCTGCTATTATGTTACACCCTCATATAGTCAATAATTTTGATGATAAAAGTCAAAACATATTAAAAGAAGACCATGTTGTGACTGTAGGGAAATACAATAATATGGTAAATCCGAATACAGGAAAGCAAGTCATTGCAAAAGTTTCTGGAAAGTACTTTTTAGAAAATATTAATTTGCATCAAGAAGTATTTGGACCATTTTCTTTAGTAGTAGAATGTGAAAATAAGGAAGAGTTGGCTCATGTTGTGAATCAATTGGAAGGACAATTAACAGGAACAATAATGGGAAAAGAAGAAGAATTACTTGATTATAAAGAGATAATAGATAACTTAGTAGAAAAAGTAGGTCGAATTTTATATAATGGTGTGCCTACAGGTGTAGAAGTTTGCCATGCTATGCATCATGGAGGTCCTTACCCCTCTACAACGGATGCTCGTTTCACATCAGTAGGAACATCTGCTATAAAACGATTTGTACGACCTGTTTGTTTTCAAAATTGGCCACAAGCATTATTGCCTGAACCATTAAAAAATAAAAATATAACACACAATATACGTTTAGTGAACGGAAGGTATACAACAGAGGATATAATAATTAAAACTTAGTAATGAATTAGAGGGTGGTTAAATTATGTTTAACGTTTTTTTTAATCACCTTCTTTTTTAAGAAAATTTTTATGGGAACAAAAACATTTTTTTGTGTAGATGCACATACTTGTGGAAACCCTGTTCGTGTTGTAGCAGGAGGTGGCCCAATTTTAGAAGGAGCCACAATGAGTGAAAAAAGACAACATTTTTTAAAAGAATTTGATTGGATAAGAAAAGGGTTGATGTTTGAGCCTCGTGGTCATGATATGATGTCAGGGAGTATTTTATATCCTCCTACCAACCCTGAAAATGATATAGGAGTTCTTTTTATAGAGACAAGTGGTTGTTTACCCATGTGTGGTCATGGAACCATTGGAACCGTTACAATTGCAATAGAGCAAGGTTTAGTTTTTCCTAAAGTGGAAGGGAAATTACGTTTAGAAACCCCAGCAGGATTGGTTCTGGTAAACTATACAAAAGAAGGAAAAAAAGTAACTTCTGTACGGTTGACCAATATTGCTTCCTATTTAGAAGCTGAAAATCTATCTGTTGAATGTCCAGATTTAGGGAAGTTGAATGTAGATGTAGCTTATGGAGGTAATTTTTATGCTATTGTAGATCCTCAAGAAAATTTTAAAGGATTAGAAAATTATACAGCAGGAGAATTAATACGATGGAGTAGAATAATTCGAGAACGACTCAATGAATCATATAGTTTTGTGCATCCTGAAAATGAAACGATTCAAGGTTTAAGTCATTTGTTATGGACTGGAAAACCACTTTCTTCAGAAGCGACAGCACGTAATGCTGTTTTTTACGGTGATAAAGCTATTGATCGTTCCCCTTGTGGAACGGGAACATCTGCTAGAATGGCACAATGGTATGCAAAAGGAAAATTAAAATCAGGAGAAGATTTTGTACACGAAAGTATTATTGGTTCTCAATTTATAGGTAGAATTGAAAGAGAAGTAAATTTAGATAATAAAAAAGCCATTATTCCAAGTATAGAAGGTTGGGCAAGAGTAACAGGTTATAACAATATTATAATAGATGACGATGATCCTTATGCTCATGGGTTTCAAGTGATTTAAATTTTAAAAACAAAAAGATTGAAAGAAGTAATCGTTATAGGTGGAGGTGTAGTAGGATTATTTTCAGCTTATTATTTAGCACAAGAAGGATGTAAAATCACCATTTTAGATCAAAATGATTTTTCAGATGGATGTTCCTATGGAAATGCAGGAATGATTGTTCCTAGTCATATAATTCCATTAGCAGCTCCTGGAATGATTCAACAAGGTATTAAATGGATGTTCGATGTGAAAAGTCCTTTTTATATAGAGCCTAGAATTAATTTAGAATTGATAAAATGGGGCTATTCTTTTTATAAATCAGCAACGAAATCCAAAGTTGAAAAAGCCATGCCTGCTTTAAAAGAATTGTCTGTTTTTAGTAAATCTTTATATCAAGACTTAGCTAAAGATGAAGATGATTTTCTTTATAAAGAAAAAGGTTTATTGATGCTTTATAAAACAGCCTCTGTGGCCGAAGAAGAAATTGAAGCCGCAGAAAAAGCACAAGCATTAGGATTAGAAGTAGATTTTTTAAATAAAAGTGAAGTTTTGACTTTAGAGAAAGGACTTTCTACAGATGTTTTAGGAGGAATACATTATAAATCAGATGCCCATTTAAATCCCAATAAATTGATGGATTTTTTAAAAAGAAAATTAAAAGAAATGGGAGTTGTCTTTGTTTCTAATGAAGAAGTGATTGATTTTGAATTGGAAAACAATACCATTAAAAAAGTACAAACACATTGTAACCAATATAGTGCTGATGAAGTTATTTTGGCTACGGGAGCTTGGAGTCCAAGATTATCAAAAAAAATAGGGTGGTCTTTATCATTATTACCAGGAAAAGGCTATAGTTTTACTATTCCAGATTTAAAAAATAAACCTGAGATTCCTTCTATCTTATGCGAAGCAAAAGTAGCTGTAACACCTATCGGGGAGGCTGTTCGTTTTGGTGGAACTATGGAAATTACTCATGTTAAAAATACAACAATCAATACCAATAGAGTAAAAGGAATAACAGAAGCTATTTCAAAATATTATCCTGATTGTAGCATTCCATTTCTCAACAAAGAATCAATATGGTATGGCTATCGTCCTTGCTCTCCAGATGGTTTACCTTATATAGGAAGGTTGAGTAAAGTAAGGAATATTCTATTAGCTACAGGGCATGCCATGATGGGACTTAGTTTAGCACCAGCAACAGGAAAGTTGATTACAGAAACCATTTTAAATCAAAAAACATCTGTGTCTTTGAACTTATTTAATCCAGAACGTAAATTTTAATATGATGCGATATCCAAAAATTTCTACTCAATTATTTATAGAAAATAGACAGCGATTTATGCAAAATATGCAATCCAATACCATTGCAATTTTATCTTCTAATGATATTATGCCGACTAATGCAGATGATGTGATGGGTTTTTCTCAAAATAATGATCTTTTTTATTTAAGTGGAATCGATCAGGAAAATACGATTTTAGTTTTATATCCTGATGCAGTAAAAGAAGAAAATAAGACGTTACTTTTTATAAAAGAAACGAATGAGCATATTAAAGTTTGGGAAGGAGAAAAATTTTCGAAGGAAGAAGCAGAAGAAATTTCAGGTATTGCAACGATAAAATGGGTAAAAGAGTTTGAGAAAACCTTGCAACTTTTTGCATTTGAAGCAGATGGATTTTATTTGGGACATAATGAACATATTAAAAGAGCTACTGCTGAGATTGAAACGCGAGAAGATCGAATGATTGTATGGTGTAAAAAACAATATCCATTACATTCTTATGATCGTGTAGCAAAAATTACAAGGTCTTTACGCCAAATTAAAAGTGATGTAGAAATTGATTTAATTAAAAAAGCTATAGCAATTAGTGAAAAAGGATTTCAAAAAGTTTTAAAAACAGTAAAAGCAGGTATTAAAGAATATGAATTAGAAGCAGAATTAACCTATCAAATTATTAAAAATGGAGGAAATCGACATGCTTTTAAACCCATTGTTGCGAGTGGGGCAAATGCTTGTGCGTTACATTATACGGATAATAATGATATACTTTGTCCAGAAGATTTTGTTTTAATGGATTTTGGAGTAAACTATGCTAATTATAACTCTGATACAACCCGTTGTTTTCCTGTCTCAGGTAAATTTTCATTACGTCAGAAAGAAGTTTATCAAGCTGTTTTACATTGCTTAAAAGAAGGTTCTAAATTATTACAAATAGGAGTTGCTCATGCAGAATATGAAAAGAATATGATTAAATTGGTTGAAGAACAGTTAATAGTTTTAGGGTTAATTACAAAAGAAGATATTAAAAATCAAGATCCTAAAAATCCAGCTTATAAAAAATATTTTATGCACGGTACTGCACATCATTTAGGTTTAGATGTACATGATGTAGGATTATATAGTAGAAAATTAGAAGCAGGGATGGTTTTAACTTGTGAACCTGGGATTTATATTCCCGAAGAAAAAATAGGATGTCGATTAGAAAACGATTATTTGATTACCGAGAAAGGTCCTGTTAATCTTTCTGAATCATTGCCTATTGAAATAGAAGAAATAGAAGAATTGTTAAGTAGTTAATCAATAGTTAATTTTTAGTTTGTGTAAACCCTTGAGGAATCAAGGGTTTATTTTTTATTAGTTATTTGATAATCTATCGTAAAATAAACCCTTCTTTCATAGGGTCATTAGGGTCGATAAGAAAAGTATTCATTCCTGTTATATAAGCCGCTCCTTGAACTTCTGGAATAATAGCTGTAAAAGGACCGTATTGTAGTTCCTTAACAATACTACCATGAAATACACTCTGTGTAATACTTTCAATACTCATTCTTTCTCCTATAGCCAATTCTTTTCGGGCATGATGAATAGCCATTCGTCCTGATACTCCTGAGCCAGTTGGACAACGATCGACTTCTCCTTCTGCAAAAATACAGACATTTCGACTGTTAATTCCTTCTGAAATAGGTCCTCCTATAAAAATGGTTCCGTATAAAAAGCTTAAATCTTCCTCAAAAGGATGTTGTATAGCTGTATCATTTTTTATCACAGCTTCTTTAATGGCCATTCCTTTTTGAATTAAAGTACGATAGTTTTTAGGAGTTAATTCAAGATTGAATTGTGAAGCATCTACATAAGCATAAAAAGCTCCTCCATAAGCTAAATCATAGGTGACATCACCTAATCCTTTCACAAAAACATTTCGGTCTAATCCAACAACAAAAGAAGGAACACAATGAAACCGAACATCCACAACTTTTCCATTTTGAACACGTGTATACGAAATAATCCTTCCACAAGGAGCATCGATTTTAATAATGTTATCACCTTCTACAACAGAAATCCACTTCATTTGAACGGCTAAGGTAGATATTGCAATAATTGCATGACCGCACATAGTACTATAGCCTTCATTATGAAGGAATAAAATTCCAAAATCTGCTTCATCATTGTTAGGAGGAAGAAGGATACAGCCATACATATCAGCATGACCTCTAGGTTCAAATAGTAAAGCAGTACGCAAATAGTCATAGTGACTCTTTACATAACGGCGGTATTCTAACACATTATTCCCTCTCAATTTAGGAAAACCACTAACAATAACACGAAGAGGTTCTCCTCCTGTATGCATATCAATGGTTTTAATTTCATGCCAATCTTGAGGAGGAATAAAGGTGGTGTTTTTTAAAATATTTTGATAAGTATTTTTCATCATGAGGTGTATTGGTTATAATAATATGTGGCTGCGGTTAAATCTTCTAAAGCATGCCCTACAGATTTAAAAAGGGTAATTTCTGAATTTGATTTTCGTGCAAAAATATTTTGAGAACATAATTTGAATAAATCAGCTGGAATTTCATCTACTTTTAAAAGGCCTTTTTCTAGTGGAATGACAATATCTCCGCTTTCTTTTAGAGCCCCTTCATAAGAATCTACATAAACCGTGGCTTGTACAATGGCTTTATCATCAGCTTCTCTCATATCTCTTTTGTAAGATCCAACTAAATCGAGGTGTTGTCCTTTTTGTAAATGCTTTCCTAAAATTAAAGGATCATTAGATAATGTGGCACTGGAAATAATATCTACTGTAGAAATCTTTTCTTCAATAGTTTTTACAGGGATTACTTGATAAGTTTTATTTTTTAATAATGAAGAAATTTGTTGTGCTTTTTGATAATTTCTACCATATATATACACTTTTTTAATAGGACGAACACTTGCATGAGCTTCTATTAAATGAGTGGACAAAGCTCCTGTACCAATCATCAATAAAGAAGAAGCATCCTTTTTAGATAGATAAGAAGAAGCTAAAGCTGAAGCAGCAGCAGTTCTTTTTACAGTTAATGTTTTTGCATCTAAAATAGCTTTTACGGATCCATTTTGAGCATCTAAATAAACATATAATCCTTGAATTGAAGGAAGATTATATTGTGTGTTTTGAGGATTTACTGTGACAATTTTTACTCCAGCTTCTTGATTAGGATTCCATGCTGGCATTAGTAAAAGTGTACTAGGAATTTGTTCTTTAGAATTTTGAAAATCATGATGATGTCTTAAAGGAACTTGAACTGTATTCGATGAAAAAGCATCGCGAAGTGTTTCTATAAGTTTATTGAAATGGGTGTTTTGTTCAATAAATTGACAATCTAACATCAGAATATTCTTCATTATGATATATTTTTCTAAAAATAATGAAATATCTATACTAATAGATGATTAACTTATATTTTGCTAAAATTGTATGATTGTATGTTAAAATCATATTCTTTTTTGAGTTTTCTTTTAGTACTTTTAGTTTACTTAATGGATAAATAAGGAATATGATTTTAAAAAATAAAAAGCTTTTAGTAGTACCTTTTGTGATATTATTTTTAAGTCTATGTATTGCTCAGGAAAATACAATTTATGAACAAGGAACACTCAATGAGAAATTGCATCTGTTATTTCCTTCAGCTAATATAACACCTATTGAAGTATTAGGAGATTTTAAAGAAACCTATCAAATTATATTAGAGGAACCTTTAGATCATGAAAGACCAGAAAAAGGAACATTTAAACATTATATGTATTTATCTCATAAGGGATATGATTTACCTACTGTAATAGAAACGGAAGGATATAGTGCTCAAAATAAAATAACAGAATTGAGTACTCTTTTAAATGGTAACCAACTTATTGTAGAATATCGTTTTTACGGAAAATCGAGACCAGAAACTATTCCTTGGGAGTATTTAACGAATGATCAAGCTATTGAAGATTATCATACAATTGTAACAAAGTTGAAAAAGATTTATTCAGGAAAATGGATTTCTACTGGAATAAGTAAAGGAGGTGAAACTACATTAATTTATAAATCAAAATATCCAAAAGATGTTGAAGTTGCTGTTCCTTATGTAGCTCCTATAATTAATACGACAGAAGATCCAAGAACGGATCATCATATTAAAACAGTTGGTACCAAAGAATGCAGAGATAAAATAATAACATTTCAACGTACTGTACTAAAGAATAGACAAAAAGTTTTAAAAGAAGTAAATCAGTATATAACGGCAAAAGACATGCACTTTACTGAAGTTCCAATTGAAGAGGCTTTAGAATATGCTATTTTAGAGTTTCCTTTTTCTTTTTGGCAATGGGGAGGTGATTGTGCTGAGATTCCTACCAGTAAAAGTAATCAAAAAGAACAATTTGATTATCTGAATAAAATTGTAGGGATTAGTTTTTATAATGATGCAACTTATTATCGTTTGTTACCTTCTTATTATCAACACATGAAAGAATTAGGGTATTATGGTTTTGATACAACGCCTGTTAAAGATTTATTACAAATTGTGCATCGACCTACTAACCGTCGTTTTGCACCTAAAGATGTAGATTTAACCTATAACCCAAATTATATGAAAGAAGTAAGAAACTTTTTAGAAAATAAAGGGGATCATATTTTATATATTTATGGAGAGTATGATACATGGGGAGCTTGTGCACCTTCTCCAAAAAGGTATGTTAAAGCTTTAAAGATGATTAAAGAGAAAGGAAGTCATAAAACACGTATTAAGGATTTTTCAAAAAAAGATCAAAAGAAAATACTAGAAAAGTTAGATGAATGGCTTAATATAAAATAATTCTTGTACTGTCAAACAAGAACACTATATGGTTTATGGAATATATTTAAAGATGTATTTAAATGATAATTATATAGATAAGATGTGTTATATTGTCGATAGAAAGCCTTTATAAATCGATAGAATAATTTTTCAATATATGAAATTAAAATTTATGCTTGATGAAATTGTTTCTATAATTGGTTTTCAATAGATTATAAATGTTTAAATTACATTTAATTTTAAAAAAAAATGTATCATTTAGTAAGCTTTTGAGATGTCTTATTACGATAATTTTGTATTTAATAACAAAATAAACACTAGAAAAATTTAATATGGGGAAAAAATACTTCTATTATATAGAGTCGTTTTAAGACTTATTCTATATTATAAGATAAAGGGGAATTGTATAAAATGTACTAGTGTATAGTTTATACAAAATTTTTGTAAATGATTAGGAAAATAATATAAAAAATTATGGGGGAAATGTATATTATTACTATATGAGATTATAATCTACAAAGATATACTATAGATATTATTGAAGGGGAACATAATATTTAGTCTTTTTTTTATGAGAAAATCATAAGAAACACTTACAGATTATTTATCAATCACAATATTGAGTTAAAGTAAAATTTAAAAGTACAATACTATATGTATACTTATATGTATTAGGTATTGGCATACGTCATATTATACAATAAAAACAAATTAAATATTTATGGGGAAATTAGTTAGTGGACTACTACTATTATGTGGAATAATAGTGAATGCTCAAGTAGCAATAGAGAAGGCATCTGTAGATGGAGATGGACTTCTAGATTTTGCACCGAATACAAAAAAGGGAATCATATTACCTTCAGTAACCAGTACACCAGGAGTGGTAGAAGGGACATTAGTGTTTGATGCAAATGATAAGAAAATAAAGTATTACAATGGTTCTTGGGTAGAATTATCGGAAGAGACTGGAACAGCAAGAACCCAAACGAATACGGTTAGTGAATCAGTAACATCGGGACAAGGAGTAATCATTGGAGCAGAAACTTCAAGTGCACCAGGAGTATTAGTGTTAGAGTCAAGCGATAAAGCTTTAATCTTACCTAAGGTAGCATCACCACATTTAAATGTAGTGAATCCATCACCAGGGATGATTTGCTATGATACAGAGAATCAAACATTATCTGTTTTTAATGGTTCAGTTTGGGAGTTTTGGGAATAATTTATTAATGAAAAAGATATGAAAATAAAAAATATAAAATTAGTAAGTAGACTGTTTCTTATAGTTTATTTTAGTGTGATTGCGTTAATAAATGCACAGACTACTACACCACCAATGAATGTTGAAAATCAAATCAATTATTGCCCTAACCCAGGCTATGCAGGTGGTACGGGATATACACCATATGTAAGTGCTATAGCAGTTAATAAGGATGGAGAAATAGGTACTATAGGGAATTATGAAACTTATGATGGAAATACTGCACCAAATGTTTATGTACATAATGCAGATTTTACTTCAAGTACATCAGCTCCAGTTTCTAACTCTACGATTGATTCAGGAGGAAATAATCAAATAGAAGCACTACAAAATGGTGATTTTATATATGTAAATCAAGGAGCAGGTAATTACTATAATACTATATATAGAATTGCTAACGATGGAAGTAGGACACAATTTGCTTCACAATTAAGACCTACAAGAAATATCTTAGAAATTTATCCATCAGAATTAGGAGATTATATCTGGGCGGCTCATCAAGGCTTAAAAATGGTGAAGTTATCAAGTAATGATGGTTCTATATTACAAACAATTAATACTACAGGAGAAGTTTCAGATATTGAAGAACTTTCTAATGGGCAAATTTTAGTAGTAGAAAGTCGTAAAGTAAAAAAGTATAATGCTGATGGAAGTTTAGATACAAGTTTTAACCCTCCTAATTTTAGTACGTTTGCAATTGATTTAGATGTTCAAAGTGATGGTAAAATTATTGTGGTAGGACGTTTTACTGTAAATGGCTCTAAAGGTTTAGCTCGATTAAATTCAGATGGAAGTATTGATACTTCTTTTTCACCTATTAAAACTTTAACGGTAAAAAGTGGAGCAGGAGAGAAAGGTGCTTTGGGTTTATCAAAGGTTGAAATAGGTACTAATGATGAAATTTATGTAGGAGCTGGATTTAATACCATTAATGAACATTGGATTACTGATTTAGCTAAGTTTGATAAAGATGGTAATTTTGATAAAGAATTTAAATTAAATACAAAAGGTTCTAGAGGAGTTCGAGACTTTTTTATTCAAAAAGATGGAAAATTAGTATTAGGGACGAGTCATATGGGGTACAGTAATTTACTTCATGACGGATTAGTAAGAATTCATTCTAATGGTATTCCTGATACGAAAGTAAATGCAGATTTAGGATCTAATTCAGGTTATCCATATGAACTTCCTAATGGAGACGAATTATTAATTGCTGTTCATCCAGCTGAAGGTGGATATCCAATTTTAGGATATGAGTTTTCAGAATCGGCTAATTTTAATGAAGAAGGATATTTTTCTACACCTTATGCTAATGTAGATGAACCATGGACAATAGGACAATTTGAGTATGATTTGGTTAATAATCAATATTATGTTTCATATTATGGTAATGAGATTAGAGCTTATGATATTAATGATACTGCAGATGAATCTACTGATTTAAAATGGAGAATAACTAATTTGCCTAATACAGTTCAAGTTCGTGAATTAGCAGTTAGTAAAGATGGTAAATATGTATGGTGTAATCAGGCTGATCGACATTCAGTTTATGATGCCGTTACAGGAAATAGATTAGCAACCAAATCAATCAGTGCATTATGTAGTTCTGATTATCAAATAGGTAATGATAATAAATTGGTCCATGTTAGAACTACTAATACACCTAGAAGATATTCATTAGTAAGAACCGATTATAAAGGAGACAACCTTGAAGCTATTACAATCCAAGATGGATTGACTTTAAATGGTGCAAGCAATATTGCAACATCAAAAATTAAATTTTATACTTCAACCGATTTTTACATAGGAGATAGTAATAAATTGTGGAAGTTTAAATTAGTGACAAGCAAAACTGATTTAACTCCAAATCCGAATGGAACTCACGCCATATTAGATACCGATTTTGCAGAAAATGGAATATTAAACTTTACTACTTCTACAGGTGAGCCAGGTATTAATAATACTAAACAAGGAGGAGTTTCAGCTTCTAATGTTGACAAATGGGCTGTTGATAGTTCAGGTAATGTTTATATTGATGGAGGAGGTAACGTAACGAATCAATGTTATGCAAAATATAATATTATAAAAATATCAAATACAGGAGAAGTTAATGTGAACTTTATTAATGTCGTTTATAGAGATCATATAGGACAAGTTGGACCTCCAACATCTAATGTACAACGGTTAGCATTAGATGTAGGTACTTTGGGTACTTCTCCAATTGATACCGATGGTGATGGAATTCCAGATGTAACGGATTTAGATGATGACAATGACGGTATTCCTGATTCAGTAGAAGAAGCTACAGCATCTAATAATGGAGATACCGATGGAGACGGTATTCCGGATAGCTTAGATTTAGATTCAGATAACGATGGATTACCAGACTTATTAGAAAGTGGAATTCCAGAAGATCAAATTACAGATTTAGATAAGAATAATGATGGAGTAATTGATTCAACTGTTCCAGTAGGAGAAAATGGAATTGCAGACTCATTAGAACCAGACAATACAGATGGAGGAACATCAAAAGATGATGTTGATTACGATAATGATGGGACCAAAGATTCACCAAAAGATACGGATGGTGATGGAACACCAGATTTCCAAGATATAGATAGCGATAATGATGGTATTTCTGATTTAGTAGAAGGTGGAACAAATTCAGCATTAGATGCAAATAATGATGGTAAGGTTGATAATACAGCAGATACTGATGGAGATGGAATTGCAGATATTATAGATGATAATGATAATGGTTTTGGAGGTGATGAATCACAAAATGCACCAGACACGGATAGTGATGGTATTCCGGACTATCAAGATTTAGATAGTGATGATGATGGAATTAACGATGTAGAAGAGGCTGGAGTTCCAGATACAAATGGAGACGGAATGGATGATACGCCGAATACCTCATTAGCAGATGGGGACAATTTACCTGAAACAGATGGTAAGCCAAACTATCAAGAACCAAACGGCCCTGTAATCACTGGTCCAGATACGGATCAAGATGGAATCAAAGATTCAGTTGATGGTTTACCAAATGAATTTGGAGATGCGCCAATAGCAACGACACCAGATTATTTTCCAAGAATTTTCACAAGTAATACGATTATTACAGAAGATTCAGAATCAGTTGATTTTGTTGTGATGATAGGAGAGATAGAAGGTGGAGATTCCAATGGAACAGACCCTATTGAGTTTGTGATCGTAAAACAATCGGAGTTATCGATTGATTTTGATACAACGTTAACCACATTGAATGGAAGAACGGTTAACAATAAGGACTGGAAACTGGAAGAAGATGACTTTACGTATAAGTTTATTTACACAGGAAATGGAGGGATCTTTGCTGGTGATAGCGCGAGTATGGTTGGTGTAAATGCAACGTTTACCCCGCAATCAGGAACGAAAGGGACGTATCCATTAAAAGTTACGATTCAAGCAGGTTCAGGAGGCGAGACGAACTCTAAGAATAATGTAGATATAGATTATATAGAATTTTAATAAGGGATAGAGAAAGATGAATAGATATAAAAAAATAGCAGCAGCATTGTGTGTTTTCTTATTTGCGAGTGAGCAGGTAAGTGGACAGGCTGTACAAGCATCAAATGCGTTAATCTCACCTGTACCATTGAATACGGTAGAGAATAAAGGGACGGGATTGGCTAGTTTTACGTTTCATGAGACCTCAGGAGTAGCGGCACCGGCCTCTACGAATTTTGGGGCGAATATATTGATACAGATCGATATGGCGAATGTTGATCTACAGGATCAAGATACGAGTTTGATAACGGGAGATTTGTTGGAATATTTTACGGTAAGTTACGATAGTAATACGAATAATATATCGTTTATGCAGAAGGCGGAATATCCAGCCTCGAAGAATACGGTAGTACGTATTCCGATAGCGGTAACGGGCAATACGGTAGAGGCGGTATCACAGAATGGATTTAATGTAAATTTAACGGCATTGGATCCTGATACGGATGCACAAGGAAATACATCCCGTTTCACGTATACAGAAGCAAATCCTGATACGGATGGAGATGGAATTCCAGACAGTGTTGATTTAGATGACGATAACGACGGTATTCCAGATAGCGTAGAAGGGTATAATTCGGATAATCCGGACCAATCGACGGATACGGATGGAGATGGGACACCAGATTACTTGGATATCGATACGGACAATGACGGAATTCCAGACTTAATGGAGAGTGGCTTACCACAGAGTCAGATTGATGCCTTAGATACGGATAACGACGGTGTAATCGACCCGAGTCAAGAAGTAGGAACAAACGGAATAGTAGACAGCATAGAACCGGATAATAAAGATCAAGGTTTAACAGATGATAAGGTTGATTACAATGATGATGGAACCAACGACAGTCCAAGAGATACGGATGGAGACAATGTAGGAGACTGGCGTGATTTGGATAGTGATAATGATGGGTTAAATGATGTGGTAGAAGGCGGAAGTGCTGATACGAACGGAGATGGTGAAGTAGATACCTCAGGAACGATCATCAGTACCTTACCAGAGACAGATGGCGACATTGATGTATTAACCCCGAACAATCCAAACTTAACGGACACGGAAGATCCAGATGGAGACGGCGTAGTAGAAGGAACGGATACAGACGGTGATGGAATTATAGATATAACAGATGGAAATCCGGAAGAATTTGGAGATGCACCATTCCCTGATTTCACGGTACAAATCTCATCTAGACCAGCGGTGATTGAAAATGGAGGAGCATTATCAATCCGTGTAAATGTAGTAGAGATTACAGGGAATCCATCTTTAGACGGGAAACCGGTAGTCGTAAGAATTCCAGAAGAAACGTTCTTTGATTTTAATTTCAATTCTGATTTAACAGAAGTTAGTGGAGAAGTGGTTAATAATACTGATTGGGAGTATTTAGGTAAGCAATTTGGCTTGCATACATTTAGATATAAACCAAGTACTTTCGAAGGCTTAACTTCAAGTGCCATAGGCTTTGAAGGAACGGTAGATTTTGAAGGTGTTAGTGATACGAGTATATCGGCCTTTGTAGTAGATACAAGTGGAGGAGAAGTTAACTTTACGAACAATCGAGATACAGAGAAATTAAATTTAAAGGGGAATTAAAAGAGAATAAAAATGTTTAAGAAAATAATCATTATAATAGGAATAGTACTACTTGGAAACTGGGCAAAAGCCCAGGATCCTGGAGTATCAGATGTAGTGATCACACCAGGAGTTGTTGAATCAGGAGGAAATGCTACATTTTCATTTAATTTATACAATGCGAGTTCCACGGGATTAACAACTTGGAGTTCAGGCGATAGTTTTGCATTACAAGTGATTGTAAGTTTATCAGATGCGGTACCGAGTGATACTTCGACAATATCAAATTCGATAACAGGGACATGGTCAGGGAAGTTTGATTGGAGTTATGATAGTGGGTCGAATACGATTACAGGAATTCAGAAGGAAGATATAGCAGGAGAGACATTGACTGTACCATCGGCAGGGAGTATAGAGATTGCAGTGGAGAATACAGCAGAGAGTGCACAGTCTGATCCGAATTGTGGATTTATAGTAAACTTAACACCACCAGCGACAGCAGTGTCAATGAATTTGGATGATGATTCAAAAAATATTTATGCGTATACAACAGCACTATTAGATTCAGATGGAGATGGTATACCAGATGTTACAGATATTGATGATGATAATGATGGAATCTTAGATACAGAGGAGAGTGGATGTGCAAAAATATTTCCATTAAACAATTTAGGGTTTGAAGAGACTACAGAGGCTCAGTGGCCAACAGGACAATCAACATTACCTCATTCTAGTGTTGTAGGTCAATATCAATGGCATAAATTTCAAGGGAGTCAAGTAGGACCTGATTATACAGTAGATATAGATACACCAGGTTCAGCAGGGACAGGTCTTAGATTAATGGAAAATATAGCTGAATCTCCATATGGAGGTCGAGCAGTATGGGCAAGTTCTTCAAATACTTTGACAGAAGGATTAAGACAACGAGTGGATGGTTTAACGATAGGAAATGAGTATGAATTACCATTAGCATATACATCGGATGGATCTTATAGTCAATCGAATAATATGGGACTTACTTTCCGAGTATACGATACAAATGGAACTACTTTATTACATCAAGAAACAGTAAGTTCATCTGTATCAAATGCAACAACAGCAGAAGAATGGGAAGAATATACATTTAAATGGACAGCAACACAATCTGATGTTGTGATACGAGTTAGTGGGTTACAATCAAGTAATGCACAAGGAATTGTATTTGATGGACCTTCGAGTTGTTTAGATATAGATACAGATGGAGATGGTATACCGAATCGATTAGATTTAGATAGTGATGGAGATGGTTGTTCAGATGCATTTGAAGCAGGAGTAACAACAGATACAACAACTGATTATAAATTCCCAACAACTAATATAGGCTCAAACGGATTTGTAGATTCATTAGAAACTTCAACTGATAGTGGAGTGTATGATGGAACATATACTTATGATAAAGTTATAGATGGTATTTCAGCATGTGTATGTAGTAAGAGTCCTTTAACGACAGGGACACCAGAGGTTACAAAGGCGGGTATTTCGACATTAAATCAGACACCGACAGATAACTGGCCATTGGATGTGAATAATGGATTTATAGTATTAGAATCGATCAATAAAGGATTTGTAGTGACACGTCATACAACAGCGGAATTATCTAATATAGAGAATCCGATAGAAGGGATGTTAATTTACGATACAACAGCTAAATGTTTAAAGCTTTATAAGAATGGAGCATGGACATGTGTTAAAAAGAGTTGTAATTAGAATTAACAAAACATGAATAAGTAGGGAAAGAGGAGTCAAATGACTCCTCTTTTTATTGTATAAATAAATCTAAAAAAGAATGTATTTTTTATCTTTTATAAGAAGTATTTAATACAGGATATTTATGATTGAATTTCATGCTTCATGTTTATATAATTATAGATTTTAACAAATAAAATTGGATGAATAATATCTTTTTAGTATTTTGAAAAGAAAAAATATGAGAACAAAACTACTAATTCCCATGGTGTTATTTGTTGTAATGCCATTATTTTCACAAACATTGAAGGAAGCACAACTTCCAAAACCCAATCAACTTAGTTTGAATTATTTGAATTCGTTAGGACAACGAAATATTTTGTATGGACAAACACCCGCTAATTTTAACGGAGATCTTATTATTTTTAATCATGGTTATATAGGCTCAACTGAGAGTATGCTAATTGGAAATGAAATGTATGAATTAGCCTATAATGCCGGATATAAAACGGCCTTTGTAGCAACAACTCGCGGTGAAGGATTATGGGTAAATGGTGAGATTTTAGGAAGAGCGATTGATCAAATCACAGAACACTATAATGAGCAAGATGCTTTTTTGGTTGTTCATAGTAATGGAGGAAAAGCATCAGAAGCAGCTTTGTTTCGAGAAAACAAGAGAAATAAAATTAAAAGAGTGATAACTTTAGGAACCCCTTTCCGAGGAACACAATTAGCTGATTTATCACAAAATTGGTGGTTCAAATGGTTGTGGAGCTTAACAGGGTTAAATGATGGTGCTGCACTTTCAACTACTTACTATTGTGAAAGTGTTGTACGACCTTATTTTGATAATCATCCTTTAAATCAGCCTAATAAATATTATAATTTAGGAACATGGGGTTGGAATAAAGGACATACTCTATTTAAACCAGTAATGATTACAGCTGGAGGTTATATTTTACTTGATGGAGGAGGAGATAATGATGGTGTAACACCATATTACAGTTCTATAAGACCTAATGGAAATGTGATTTTGACCAATGATGGCTCTAAAAAAGGAGATTATGATCATTTGGATATATTGTATGGACAATATTCTTGGAAGTATATTCAGCCTTTTTTGAAAAATACAAACCAATCTAATAGAAAGAGTGTACAAGAGAAAGAAAAAGCCCCTACTCATTATGAAGTAACAAGTGATTATCAAATTGTGTATTCTCAAAATGAATATGATGAGATTATTTTACAAGATGATGAAAATGTAGAGATAACGATTTTTCATGAAAACCCACAAGCTAATTTTTCAACAGGAGAAAATAGTAATAGAAGTGCTCGTGTAAATAATTATACGACTCAAATTTCTGTAGATAAGTTAAAAACATCAGATTTAAAAATTGAAAGTGATTCAAAATATGTAGCTGTTGTAAAAGAGCCACATAAAGCTTCCATAAATTATAGTTTTGAAAGAGGGAAAAAGTATCCTGTTTTATCTTTAAATGTTTTGGATGATACACAAGAAGGGAAGGTAGAAGTTTCAGCCATCATTACTAAAACAGTTGATTTATATGGGAATCCTGTTACAAAACCACAAAGTGAAGTTGTTAATTTTAAATGGAATGAATCAAAAGGTGAGTTTCAATTAAAGACAAATCAGTTTTCAGATGGTGTATATTCTTTGTTTTTAACGGCCCAATCAGAAGATCATTTTAAAAGAAATATAGCTTCGGGTTTTGCAGTAGGAGAAATTCCTATAGATATTGAAAAGCCACAAGAAATTAGTTCTCCAGGAAAGTTAGCAATGTTAGCCCAAGATTCTTTTGATACTCAAATTATTGTAAAAAATAGTTTAGAAAATATAGAAATGAAGATTGCGGTATATGATTTAAACGGTCGTTTAATTTTAAATAAGACGGTTAAAGCTAATGGAACAAAAGTGTCGTTAGGTAAAGAGTTACAGAAATTTTCTAGAGGTATTTACTTAGTGAAAATAGGTACAAAAGAAGGAAGTCAAACATTAAAGTTTGTAAAAAAATAAAAGACCTTGTTTTTTTATAGAAAATGATTATATTTGCAACCGCAATTGTGAAATACAATCATTCGGGGTGTAGCACAGTTGGCTAGCGCGCCACGTTTGGGACGTGGAGGTCCCAGGTTCGAGTCCTGGTACCCCGACCAAGATTATGATAATAAGAGTTTGATAATCATTCGATTATCAAACTCTTTTTTTTTATAAGTTTTTATGAAAAAAAGCACTGGTTTTTTCGATGGCCAAATTTACTTCTTTCTCTTGATCGTAAAAGTTAAATTGGTGCATAGGGCTAGCTAAATCAGTTTCGACCCAAATCAATTCTTTATTTGTTGAAGGAACAGCTTCAAAATACTTTTTTGTGTAATCAGGTAATACACAACCATCTGAATGAACCATAAATAAAGGTTTATTAAGTTTTGCAGCAGAAGGAAATGGATCTAATGTTAACCAATCTTCCCAAGTTGCAACAGCAAACTGATCCGCACTCCATTGAGGTATAGCTCCTCGTTTTGGATTTAAATAATAATCAAATTCTCCATACATAGCAGCGGTTGGATCAGTAGTTGATATGGTTTTGATATAGGTGAATTCACCTGTTTGAGCATATTTTTTCTTAGCGGCTTGAGCAGCTTCTATACGTTGTTTAACGCCTTCTTCACCACCATAAAATAATTTTACTGCTTCGGCGTCATGTAACCAAGATGCTGTGGTAGCAACAGCTTTAATATCATTATCTTCTGAAGCAGCCATTAGAGTGTACATAGAACCAGCACAAACTCCAAAAGCACCAATTCGATTTGAATCGACTTCTGCTAATGTTTTTAAATAAGCTACAGCATTTTTAATATCTTGAATTTTCATAGATGGATTTTCCCAAGATCTAGGTTCACCTTCACTTTCTCCATAATTTCTAAAATCGAAAGCAAGTGTAATAAATCCATTTTCAGCAAAACGTTTTGCGTATAAGCCAGCCATTTGTTCTTTCACAGTAGTCCAACTTCCTGAACAAACTAAAGTTGGATATTGTTTTCCTTCTTCAAAATGAGGTGGATAAAATAAGTTTCCTACTAAGTTTAATCCTTCACTTTTAAAATTTACTTTTTTCATTGTTACTGATGTGTTTTTAGTTGTTGTATTTTCTACTTTCTTTTTTTCTTGCCTTCCACAGGAAGTAAGTAATATTCCTAGTACAGATAATATAAATAGTTTTTTCATTTTGATTATTTAATTTTGTCTAACAATCCAAAGCCACGAGCAGCAACAATTGGATTGAAAATTTCTACATATTCTTTAATTTTGCCAGTATTATCAAATTTAAAGGTAGAGTAGTAGTTGTTACTATATATCCCGGCGTTATTTTTTAGATTTATAGTTCCCGTATATTTTACAAAAATGATGTTAGGATCTTCCATAGCATAAAGTTCTTCTATAGAAAAATGCATACCATCAAAATTTGGAAAAACTGGAGTCCAATAATTTCGTATACCTTCTTTCGTTGTCGCCCCTTCTGGGAAAATTCCAGAATGATAAGGGTTTATATGTTTAGCATCTTCTGCAAATAAATCAACAATAGTATCTATATTTTCATTTTCTAATGCTTTGAAGAATGCTTTAATAGATGTTTTATTTTTAATAGCTGTTTGAGTTGTCATTTTTACTTTTATTTTAAATTTTTTATTTCGATGTTACATTTTGAATGGCTTGTTCAATCAATTTTGTATTACCATCTTGATATTGGTAATTAAAGGTCATAGATGATATTTTCCAGAGGTTATTAACTTTTACTAAGTCAAAATCATAACTACCTACAACGGTCCAAATATTTCCATTTTCATTCTTTAAGTAGTGTGTAGCAGTTCCATAGCAAAAAGAGTGTGCTTTATTACCTTTTATTTTTGTAATAAAATTACCTATTTGATGATGTGTATGGGTAAAACCAGGCAATACCGTTTTCCAAGCTGAAGTAATATCAGTAGGAGAGAGTTCTGTAGCAGGATTATGATTCATGGAAGAATAGTCTAAAGTCACTTTTGGAGTAAATAGGTTTTCAATATCATTCCAATTACGATTGTCTGTGCTCACAAATAATTTACTAATGGTTTGTTGAATATTAAATAGATCATTCATTTCTTGTGCATTTATATTGAGTGAGGTTATCATCAAAAAGGTTATAAATAAGGTTTTCATTGTTGAAAGATTTTAATAGTACAAATATGCTGTTGATTTTCTTTATAAATAGTATAGAATCAAATTGAAAAGTATAAAAATCAAAGATTAGCGATTTCTCCTAAAATTATTAGGGGTTTGTCCAGTTTGTTTTTTGAAAAAACTATTAAAATTATTTGGTGCATCAAAATGCAAAGTATAAGCAATTTCTTTAATACTCAATTGTGTTTGTATTAAACGTGACTTAGCTAAGTGTAAAATATGTTGTTGAATATGATTTTTTGTTGTATAACCAGTAATTTGTTTAACAATAGCATTTAAATGATTGGGGTGTACAGCTAGTTGCTCAGCATAATAACTTGGGGAATGGGTCTTTTTTTCTCCTGAAAAAATTTCATAAAAACTTGTTTCAACTAAAGTTTGAAAACGAGATAATAAATTAAGATCTGCTTTACGAAAAGCTGTTTCAGCTTCTTGCTGATTTACTTGTTGATTGAAAAACCGTTTAACAAAATGAAGTAATACTAAGGTTTGTGTTTCGATAATATGTAAAGAATCAGACTTTAAGTTTTGGTTTTCTTGGTGAATAGCTTCAAAAAGGGTAAGTAATGTTGAAACTTCATTGGGTTGAATTTCAAAAGGAGTAGAGTTATCAATTTTTAAAAAGGGGAATTGAACTAATAAGTTTTGTAAATATTGAGAGTGTGCTATAAATTCTTTTGAAAACATAATATAGTATCCTTTCCAATCTGGTAGAATATCCCAAGAAATTAATTGAAAAGGTGAATTGAAGAATACGGTAGCTCCTTCAGGAAAATTAGAATGATGTCCAGAAATGGCTTTTCCAGATCCTTCGATTTTTATAGCAATAGCATAAAATTCATGCTTAAAAGGTTCCATTTTAGCTAAAACCGTAGGCATGTTTTCTTCAAAGTTTCTACTGTCAAAATAAGGTTGATTTGGTAGAGAGATGTTAATTGCGGTACAATAATCTGCTATAGTTTTGAAGTGTTGCATAATGCATAGTTTCTTTTACGTAAAGTAAATTTAAGTTATTAAATAAACTATTCAGTTTTTTGAATTACGAATAATTAAAGTTAAGAAATTACTATCAAATAAGCTATTCTAATAAATAGAAAAACATAATCAGTGAAAAGTGTAAGCACTTCTGTAAAATATATACTTTTCAATTAAAAATGTGATTTAATTTTGTTGTATAAAGTATTAAAAAAATCAAATAAGATGAAAAAAGTAGCATTAATAACAGGAGCGAGTAGTGGAATAGGTAAAGAATTAGCTAATATTCATGCTGAAAAAGGAGGAGATTTAATTATCGTAGCTAGAAGACAAAATAAATTAGATGAACTGAAAACTAAATTAGAGCAAAAATACGGTGTAGAGGTTATGACCATTATGAAAGACTTAAGTCAATCGGGTGCAGCTCAAGAATTGTATTCAGAAGTACAGCAAAAAAATATTCAAGTAGAATATTTAATAAACAATGCAGGGTTTGGTTTAAGAGGAAAGTTTCATGAATTATCATGGGATCGTCAACAACAAATGATCAATTTAAATATGGTCGCATTAACAGAATTAATGTATTTATTTTTACCAGATATGGTCTCTCGAAATAGCGGAAAAATATTAAATACATCTTCCACTGCATCATTTTTACCAGGTCCGTTACAAGCAATTTATTATGCAAGCAAAGCTTATGTAACCTTTTTAGGTAATGCAGTAGCTGAAGAATTATATGATACTAATATTACGGTAACTACATTGATGCCAGGAGCTACTGAAACAGAATTTGCTTCAACCTCAGGAATGGATAAGACCAATTTGTTTGAAAAAACAGTAAGTGCACGTTCAGTAGCTGAAGACGGTTATCACGCTATGATGGAAGGGGATTTAGATGTGGTTTCAGGGTTAACTTTTGCACAAAATTTGATGATGAAAACAATTCCTTTTACACCCAAGAAAATGTTATTGAAACAAGTTCGAAAAATGCAAGAAGTATAAAAACGATTAAAATCTGTAAAATATATAATAGTATCTTTAAAATGTATACGTTTTAGAGTAAATTTAATAGCAATTTTGTACTATAATATTAACTTAAAAATTAAAAAAAATGTTTGGGAAAATGATATCAGATATGATGATTAAACCAGGAAAATCACCTGTGTTTGAAACACCTGATAAATATGGTCTAGAGTATGAAAATGTAACTTTTAAAACTGGTGATGGAGTAATGCTCTCTGGTTGGTTAGTGAAAGGAGGAACAGATAAAGTTATTATACAATCACATTTTGGAGTACAATGTTCTCGTTGTGGTTTTACACAGGAAGGAAAAGGTATTTTTAAAAACACACTTTGGACTAGTGATATTCATTTTCTTGATCAAGCTAAATATTTGGTTGAAGCAGGTTATTCAGTTTTGATGTATGATATGCGTAATCATGGAAACAGTGAACAAAAAGGTTGGGTTTCTTGGGGAAAAGATGAACGTAAAGATGTTGTAGCGGCTATTAAGTTTATTGCAGAGCATCCTAATTATCAAAATTCTAATATTGGTTTGTTATCAATTTGTATGGGGCAAGGAGCCAGTACTTTTGCTTTTGGGATGGAAAATGAAATGAAAAGTTTTAAAAATTTAAAAACGATGATTTCAGTTCAACCGCTTACTTATGATTATTTTGTAAAAGCAATGGGTTTACCTACATTTTTAATTAATGCAGGGAATAAGTATAATAAAAGAGAGCGAAATATTGATTTAACAGGAGATTCTTTCTTACCTTATGTGAAAAATATAAATGTACCAACTCTTGTCATTCAAAATCAAAATGATCCTATGACTAATTTGGATATGGTAAAACGATATTATAATGATCTTATTGTTGAGAAAGAAATGTTATGGCTTGATTTGGATAAAAAGCGTGGGGCAGCTTATGTTTGGTTAGGTAAGAACCCAAAACCTATTGTGACTTGGTTTGATAAATATTTAAAATGAGAAAATTGATATATATAGGTATTACTATAATTGTTTTATTGATGGTATTTGTTTTAATGGGTAAAAAATCAGTTCACCATGAAATTATTATTGATGCGACTTCTGACCAAGTTTGGGAAGTATTAATTAATATGGAAAAATATCCAGAATGGAATCCTGTTATGCAATTGCTTGAGGGAGAAGTAAAAGAAGGAAATAAAGTGAAATATCAATTTACTCAAGATGAAAATAATATAAGCGAAATAAGAGCTATAGTTAAACAAGTAATTCCGAACAAATTATTGAATCAAAAGGGAGGTGTTCCACTTGTTTTAACATTTAATCATAAATATATTTTGGAACCCAATGAAGGGCAAACAAAGCTAATGATACATGAAGATTATAGAGGGATTGGGGTTAATTTTTGGAATCCAAAGCCTGTAGAGCAAGCTTATAAACGTTTGAATAAAGCTTTAAAATTAAGAACAGAGAAAATTTATAAATAAATGAAAGTTATTATTACAGGATCCACAGGTATGATAGGTAAAGGTGTTTTATATGAATGTATGGAGCATGAAAAAATAACCAATATTTTGTTGATTACTCGCAATACATTGAATATAAATCATTCAAAAATAAAGGAAATTATTGTCAAAGATTTTTCAAATATAGAAGCTGTAGTTAAAGAGTTGGAAGGATATGATGCTTGTTTTCATTGTATGGGAACATCTGCTGTAGGTAAAAATGAAGCAACTTATACTAAGATCACTTTTGAATATACAAAAACACTTGTGGATATATGTTACAAAGTAAATCCGAATATGGTTTTTAATTATGTATCGGGTACAGGTACAGATAGTACAGAGAAAGGTAGATCAATGTGGGCAAGAGTAAAAGGTAAAACGGAAAACTATATTCTCGCTAAGGGTTTTAAAGATACTTATATGTTTAGGCCTGGAGCTATTATTCCTGAGAAGGGAATTAAATCGAGAACAGGATGGTACAATTTGTTTTATGTAATTTTAAGACCATTTTTTGGTATGATGAAAAAGTCTAAAAATATTACGACCACTACTAAAATTGGATTGGCTATGATTAATAGCGTATTAAATTCACAAGAATTGAAAATTTTAGAAAATCAAGAGATAAATACCTTAGCAAACTCGTAGAAATAATAAAAAATGAATGAAATTATCCATATAAAATCAATTACAGAAGCGAATAAATTATTTGGAATACCATCACCTAAACATCCTCTGGTTACGATTATGTGGGCTAAAGATATGCCTAATTTTAATCAATATTTAGGAGTTAAGTATAATACTGATTTGTTTTCGATCTCATTAAAAGATGGAATGGAAGGTTCATTAGGTTATGGTCGAAATAATTATGATTTTTCTAATGGTACGATGATATTTTCTAAACCTAATCAAGTACTTTCTATAGAAGAAAAAAATATTATGGATGATGCCAAAGGGTGGTCTTTGATTTTTCATACTGATTTAATTCGCAAATCAGAGTTAGGGAAAAATATAGGGAATTATACTTTCTTTGATTATGAAGTTCATGAAGCATTGCATTTGTCAGAAGAAGAAAAAGCAACATTAACAGATCTAGTAAGAAGAATTGAAATGGAAATTAATCAAAATATTGATAAACATAGTCAAAAACTAATTATTTCCACAATCGAACTAATTTTAGATTATTGTAATCGCTATTATGATCGTCAATTTTATGTGCGAACCAATTTAAATCAGGATTATGTTATTAATTTTGAAAATTTTTTAAATGATTATTTCAATTCAGATAAACTACTAACACATGGTTTACCATCTGTAAAATATTGTGGAGAAATGTTAAATATGTCACCCAATTATTTAAGTGATTTATTAAAAAAAGAAACAGGGAAAAGCACAAAAGATCATATCTATGAGTGGGTGATTGATAAAGCAAAAAATAAATTGTTAGGAACCAATGCTGCTATTAGTGAGATTGCTTATGATTTAGGCTTTGAATACCCTCAACACTTTAGTAAATTATTTAAACAAAAAGTGGGAATGAGCCCTGCTAAATATAGATTACAGAATTGAGAACTCAAGAAATGTAGCCTTAGGTCTAATATTCCTTTTATTAATTGGATCTTTATTGTATCTTCGAAATCTAAATAAATAGTAAAATGAAGTTTTTTATAGACACGGCAAACTTAGAACAAATTAAAGAAGCTCAAGACTTAGGCGTTTTAGATGGAGTAACAACCAACCCTTCATTAATGGCGAAAGAAGGAATTACGGGAGAAGAAAATATAAAAAAGCATTATGTTGATATTTGTAATATTGTAACAGGTGACGTTTCTGCAGAAGTAATTTCAACAGATTATGAAGGAATGATTAAAGAAGCCGAAGAATTGATTAAACTTCATAAGCAAATTGTGATTAAAATTCCTATGGTAAAAGATGGAATTAAAGCTATTAAAACTTTATCGGATCGAGGTGTTAAAACTAATTGTACTTTAGTATTTTCTCCTGGTCAAGCTTTATTAGCAGCAAAAGCAGGAGCAACTTATGTATCACCTTTTGTAGGACGTTTGGATGATATTTCTTCTGATGGAATGCGTTTGATTGATGAAATTCGTCATATTTACGATAATTACGGATATGATACAGAAATTTTAGCTGCTTCAGTTCGTCACACACATCATGTGATAGAATGTGCTAAAGTAGGAGCAGATGTTATAACAGCACCATTATCAGCTATTTTAGGATTGTTAAAACATCCTTTAACAGATTCTGGTTTAGAAAAGTTTTTAGCAGACTATGCTAAAGGAAATCAATAGAATTGTTAAAAAAACATATATAACCTTGTTAGGATATAAATCTTAGCAAGGTTTTTTTATTATTTAAATTTAGAAAGAAGAAATCCATTAATAACTTGTTGAGCAATTAAATAGAGTACAATAACCATTAAAATAGAATCTGTAAAATATAAAGTTCCAACTCCAATTAAGAGTGAAATACTTTTATAACCAGAAGTGACCATCATAGTACGTTTGGTTTCTTTTTTAGAAAAAAGGAAGCCAAGTCCATAATTAAAAAGAGCTAAAGTAGAGGTTGCTAAAATAGTTAAAGCAATTTTTTCTATAGATTGATTAATGATATAATCACGTGCTGCAGCAATACCCAACGCAGTGATTAAAATAAAAAGGTATGGAGTAATACGGGTTGAGGTTAAAGCTATTTTATTTAAAGAAGTAGGAAAAAAATGTTTTAGAAAATTTACTAATAGAATAGGAATAAAAATAATGGTAAATAAAAGGGTTAGAATATTCAATATGGGTAACTGAAAGCTTGAATCGTGAAAATAAATGTTTAAAAGAAGACTAATACTTAATGGACAAATTAAGCTAAATATAATACTATTTATAAGTCCTAAGTTGGTATCTCCTTTGATTATTTGAATGATAACAGTAGATGAAATTGCAGGAGGTGCAATAACGGCTAAAAACAAGCCTAAATGTAAAGACACATCTAAAGAAATTGTAGCATGATAAACTAAGAAAGGAAGGACTAATAAAGAAATAATACCAAAATATAAAGCTTCTATCCGTAGAAAATCACGAAACTTTAACTGTATGGTACTAAAACTTAAAAACATTAAAGCAACCAATAAGTAAGGAATTAATATTTTGGTTTGCTGTCCAAAAGGAAAAAAAAGGGCAGTGACTATAGATATATATAATATGGTCGTAACTGAAAATTTCATTTGACAACAAATATATTCTTTTTCAAGAATAAAGTTGAAAGAATAATTATTATAAATGATGACGCTTTGATTATTTTTGCTTTTCTAAAATGATAAAATATGAAAAAAAAGAATGTATTATTAATTGGTTTGGGGATCATTTTTGCAATGTTTTCTTGTAAAAAAGATGTTGTTTCTTCAACTTCTGAAAAAGATTTTGTAACCTTTTCAGGAAAAATAACAAAACCTAATTCAGATTCATTAGTTGTGTATAATTACGAAGGTTATAAAAAGAAATTAAAAGTAACTAATGGAGAATTTAAAGACACATTGCATATTAAAGACGGAAAATATAGTTTCTATGATGGAGTAGAAGCATCTACGATGTATTTAAAAAAAGGAATGGATATTCAATTAACTTTAGATACCAATCAATTTGACGAAACTATAGTTTATGAGGGAAGTGGAGCAGATATTAGTAATTATTTAGCTAAGTTAGCTTTGAGAAAAGAAGAACTTTTAAAAAATGTTACTTCTTCTGAAACTATGGAAGGAATTAGAAAACCCTTATATGAATTTATTGATCAAAATACAAATCTTGATAAAGAGTTTGTGAAATCAGAAAAAGAAGAGGTGGATCGTTATATTAAAAACTATCAAAAGCAAATTGAGCATCAAGAAGCAATCCAAAGGGAGTTAGCAGAAGGAACTGTTTCTCCAAGCTTTACCAATTATGAAAATATTGACGGATCAAAAACTTCTTTAGAAGATTTAAAAGGGAAATATGTTTATATTGATGTTTGGGCAACATGGTGTGCTCCTTGTAAAAAAGAAATTCCGTTTTTAAAAGAATTGGAAGAGAAATACCATGGGAAAAATATAGAATTTGTTAGTATTTCAGTAGATGAAGCTGGAAGTCATGATAAATGGGTTAAAATGGTAAAAGAGAAAGAATTAAATGGAATTCAATTATATGCAGATAATGCATTTGATTCGGAATTTATAAAAAGTTATAAAATTAATTCTATTCCTCGCTTTATTTTAATTGATCCAGAAGGAAAAATAGTAGAAGCAAATATGTACAGACCGTCAAACAAAAAAGAAATAGAAAAGTTTTTTGAAGAGTTAGGAATTTAAACAATTTTATATAAAAAAATTAAAGTCTTACTTTTAGGTAAGACTTTTTTTATTTAGTAAAGGTAAGCTTTAGGCTTTATAATTTATAGAACAAAAGAGATAATTTTATAGGTAAACAATATTTTGATTATCTTTAGTAATCTAAAAAGATAAAGTATGAAAAATAAGAACGTATTTTTAATTGGTTTAGGGATTATTTTTACAATGTTTTCTTGTAAAAAAAATACTGTTTCTTCAACTTCTGATAAAGGTTTTGTAACCTTTTCTGGAAAAATAACAAATCCAAATTCAGATTCTTTAATAGTGTTCAATGATAGCTATAAGAAGAAAATTGAGGTAACAAAAGGAGAGTTTAAAGATACATTACATGTTAAAGAAGGGAAATATACCATTTATGATGGAGGAGAATATTCTGTAGTTTATTTAAAGAATGGAGAGGATCTTCAGTTAACATTGGATACCAATCAATTTGATGAAAGTATTACATATAAAGGGGCAGGAGCTGATGTTAATAATTATTTAGCAAAAATAGCTTTAAAAGAAGAAGAAGTATTTGATATTTCAGAGTTGGGAGATTTAAATGAAGCTGATTTTTCTAAAAAATTAGATGATATTAAAAAAACGTTGTATGCTTTTGTTGATGAAAATAAAAACTTTGATCAAGAATTTATAAAATCAGAAAAAGAAGAAGTAGATGGTGTTATTGAAAGATATCGAGAGTATTTTGAAAATCAGGTAAAGATCCGAACAGAATTGGCAAAGGGAACGATTTCTCCTAGTTTTTCTAACTATGAAAATATTGACGGGTCGAAAACTTCTTTAGAAGATTTAAAAGGGAAATATGTTTATATTGATGTTTGGGCAACGTGGTGTGGTCCATGTAAACAAGAAATTCCATTTTTAAAAGAATTAGAAGAAAAATACCATGGGAAAAATATAGAATTTGTTAGTATTTCAGTAGACCAAATTCAAAATCATGATAAATGGATTAAAATGGTGAAAGACAAAGAATTAAAAGGGGTTCAATTGTATGCAGATAATGCTTTTGATTCAGAATTTATAAAAAGTTATAAGATAAATTCTATTCCTCGTTTTATATTGATAGATCCAGAAGGAAAAATAGTTTCTGCATATACTTATAGACCTTCAGAAAAAGAAAAAATTGAAGGGCTTTTTACTGAACTAGGAATATAAAATAAATAGTATAAAAAGATTAAAGTCTTGCTAATTTTAGTAAGACTTTTTTTATTTAGCGAACTCTAGGATCTAATAGTTTGTAGAGTAAATCGACTATTATATTGATGAAAATAAACATAAAAGAAATAATAAGAACTGAGCCCATAATAACAGGTAAATCTAAATTATTAAGAGCGTCAACAATTTCTTTTCCTAATCCGTTCCATCCAAAAATATATTCTACAAAAACTGCTCCTGCTAACATGCCAGCAAACCAACCTGAAATAGCTGTTATTACAGGGTTTAAAGCATTTTTTAAAGCATGTTTCCTAATGATAGTAAAAGTTGAAAGCCCTTTTGCCTTAGCAGTTCTTATATAATCTTGGTTCAAAATTTCTAATAGCGAATTTCGCATTAATTGTGTGACAACTGCAAGAGGGCGTATACCTAAGGTTAAGGAAGGAAGAATTAAGTTTTTTAAAGCTAAATGTTTTCCTTCACCCATATCATCGATTTCATAAAGACTTCCTGTCATATTTAGTCCGGTATATTCTTTTAAAATAAAAGCAAAAATCCATGCCATTAAAATTGCAGAAAAGAAAGAAGGGATACTCATCCCAATTGAGGTGATAACAGCTATGATTCGGTCAAACCAACTATCTTTAGTCAAAGCTGAAAAAATACCTAATAAAATACCTAGTATAAAGGCAATAGTGATTGAGCAGCAGGCTAATAAAATGGTGTTTGGTAAGACTTCTTCTAAAATGGAACTTACTTTTTTACCTTGATTTTGAAACGATTCTCTAAAATAAGGTATTTTAAGAACCATTTTATTTGTATCTGTTTCAAATAATGTTAAAGCATTATATTTTGTAGGAGAATAATAATCAATACTATTAGGAGTTGTTGTATTATGAAATGAAATAGGGGATAAATCATTTAAATAATAAACATATTGTGTGAATATGGGTAAATCTAACCCTAATTTTTGACGAACAATTTTTAGTTGTTCTTCATCTTCTCTCTGATCTAGCATCATCCTTGCAGGATCCCCAGGAAGAATAAAGAATAAACAAAAAATTACGGTAATAACACCCCATAGAGTTAATAGAGTATATCCTGATTTATATAAAAAGTTTTTGAACAATGATAATGTGTCTAAATAATGAATAATCAAAAATAAGAAAACCCGACAAATAATGTCGGGTTTTGTATGTAAATTAAATGAATTTTCTATTTTATTGAGCTTTCATAGCTTCCATTAATTCATTACTTTTAGCAGTAAAATACTCACCAATTTTAGTTTGAACATCAGCTGGTAAATTTTGGAATTCAGCAGCCATTTCTTGTTGCTTTTTATTAAATTCTTGCCCTATTTTCGAAATTTCAGCTAATTTTGTAGCATCTTTAGAAGCGTAAGCTTCTTTTGCAGCTTTGAAATAATCATCAGCTTCTTTTAAGAAAGTATCAATTTTTTCATTTCCAGTTGTTGGAATTCCTGATACTAAATCTTTCACTCCTTTTGCAGCTCCTTCTACTGCATCTGCTGTTCCTTCAACAACACTAGCAGCAGCATCTCCTGTAGCCTCTACAGCATTTCCAGCAGCATCTGCAGTTGCTTCAACAGCGTTTGTTGTATCTTCAACAGCACCTTCTACTGTTTTTTTACAAGATGTTAATCCTACTAATCCGATTATCGACAATGCTAATAATGTCTTTTTCATACTTTTAAGTTTTAATATGTATATTAAATATTGGAGCAAATATAGGCTAAAATTTGTAAATAAAAGGTAAAGTTTTTATAAAATGTCTTCTATTTTAAAAATAAGAACATAATATTATGTTTTTTTAAGATAGATATAAAGTATTAAGAATCAAGATTAGCAGAAAATTGTGCATCATATAATTTTTTATAATAGCCTTCAGGGTTTTGTAAAAGATCTTGATGTGTTCCGATTTCTTTTATAAGACCATTTTCTAAAGCAATTATTTTATCTGCATTTTGAATGGTTGCTAATCGGTGAGCAATTACAATAGAAGTACGGTTTTGAGTAAGTTTTTTAGTGGCTTCTTGAATGAGAGCTTCTGAATGATTATCAATAGAAGAAGTAGCTTCATCTAAAACTAAAATATCAGGGTTATAAACCATGGCTCTTAAAAAAGAGATCAATTGGCGCTGTCCGACAGAGAGCGTTGCACCACGTTCTTTTACTTCGTAATCATATTCATTAGGTAAATTTTGGATGAATTGATGAAGTTTTATTTCTTTAGCAGCCTCAATTACTTGCTCTTTTGAAATGGTATTATTTCCAAGAGTTATATTTTGGTAGATAGTATCATTAAAAAGAAATACATCTTGTAATACGACGGCTATTTTTTTTCTTAAGTTTTGTAAAGGAATGTCTTTAATATCAATATTGTCAATTTTGATTTTTCCAGAATCTATATCATAAAATCGAGTTAAAAGATTAATAATAGTAGATTTTCCAGCTCCTGTAGCTCCAACAATAGCAATGGTTTCTCCTGCTTTAACTTGAAAAGAGATTCCTTTTAAGACTTCTTCACCTTTTTTATATGAAAAATGTACATCTTCAAATTCAATATTTCCATCAATATGCTGTAATTCTGTGATTCCATTATCAGGTATAATTTCATCAACGTCCATTAATTTTAAAACTCGTTCAGCACCAACTAGTCCACGTTGCATATTATTAAAACGATCTGCAATTTGTCGCATAGGGCGAAATAGCATTTGAATATAAAGGATAAAAGCAATAATTTCTCCTGCATTTACAGGTATACTATTCATAGTTGAATAGCCTCCGTAAAGAATTACTAAACCAATGGCAACAGATGAAATAATTTCTGTGATAGGGAAAAAAATGGCAAAATAGAAAACCGTACGAATATGAGCTTCTTTTAATTGAGTGTTAATTTTTTGAAATTTTTCAAATTCTGCTTTTTCTCGATTGAAGATTTGTATGATTTTAATGCCTGTAACACGTTCTTGAACAAAACTGTTAAGTTTCGCAGCTAGTGATCGTTCATCTTGAAACGTCCTTTTAATCGATTTTTGGAAATAACGTGTTAAAACAATCATAATCGGTATAATGGCCAATACAATAGTCGCTATTTTCCAATTGATAGTATACATCATAAAGATGACGAAAGAAATTTTTAAGATATCACCAAAAATCATTACAACACCGTCACTAAATACAGTAGAAATTGTTTCAATATCTGAAACGGCACGAGTAACTAACACCCCGTTAGGTGTATTATTAAAAAAACTTAATTTAAAATATACCAACTTTTTAAAAAGATCATCTCGAATATCTTGAATAATATTTTGAGCAAAAGTATTAGCCAATATTATGAAAATAAACTGTAAAATAACTTCTAATATGATAATACCAATAATAACGTAGAGACTTTGTAAAAGGAATTCTATATTTTTACTTGGAATGGCTACGTCAATTACTTCACTAATTAATTTAGGACGGTATGCTGAAGCAAATGAATTAGCTAATGCAATTATAATAGTAGCCAAGAATAATCCCTTATATCGTAAAGGATAATGTGCTAATTTTTGAATAATATTTCTATTTACAGAAGTCATTTAATAGTTGTGGGATATTTTATTTCTACTAGAAAAAGTCCTTTTGCAGGAGCAGAAGCGCCTGCCTTGCTTCGATTTTTATTTTCAATAATAGTTTTAAAATCATTTAAAGATAATTTCTTTTTTCCAACATCTGTTAAAGTGCCCACAATAGCACGTACCATATTTCGTAAAAATCGGTCTGCGGTAATTTCAAAACATAATAGATCTTTTTCAATATAACGCCATTCAGCTTTAAAAATTTTACAATTATTGGTTTTTACATCGGTATGTAGTTTAGAAAAACTAGTGAAATCAGTATAGTCAAATAATAATTGAGCAGCCTGATTCATTAAATTAATATCTAAATCCATTTTTGAAAATTGCCATGTTGAATGATGATTAAATGGATTTTTTCTTAAAGAAATATGATATTCGTAACGACGAGAAGTAGCATCAAATCGTGTATGAGCATCTTTTTTAACAGAAAAAAGATCTAAGATTACGATATCTTTTGGTAAAAAGTTATTCATACGATGAATTAAGTTCTCATTTAATGGTGTTCCACTATCAAAATGTGCAAACATTTGTTTAGCATGAACTCCTGAATCAGTTCTGCCGGCTCCTGTGATTTTGATTTCAGTAGCAAGTAAAGTTGAAAGACATTTTTCGATGGTTTCTTGTATAGAAATAGCGTTAGGTTGTATTTGCCAACCATGATAGTGTGTACCGTCGTATGCTAATTCTATGAAATACCTCAAATTTTGTAAATTTATCGGACAAAGGTAAGAAGAAAAATAAATTTAACGGATAAGTAATCGTTTTTTAAGTAATAAGTTTAAGAACCATTTTTGATGAAAAATATTTTATTAATATCGGATACGCATAGTTATTTAGGTGAAGAAATTATTAAGCATGCTAAAGAGGCTGATGAAATTTGGCATGCAGGTGATCTTGGATCAATTCATGTTTCAGATGAGTTGAAAAAATATGGGATATTTCGTGCTGTGTATGGAAATATTGATGGAGCTGAAATAAGGAGTGAATTCCCTTTGCATAATCGTTTTATGTGTGAAAAAGTTGATGTATGGATAACGCATATTGGAGGTTACCCTAATCGCTATAATCCTGAAATTCGGAATGAATTGAAAAAAAATCCTCCTAAACTATTTATTTGTGGGCATTCTCATATTTTAAAAGTGATGCCTGATCCGAAAATAGGATTGTTACATATGAATCCGGGAGCTATTGGGAAGCACGGTTTTCAAAAAGTTCGTACAATGTTAAAATTTAAAATTGAAGAAGAACGTATTTTTGATTTACATGTGATCGAATATTCTAGATAAAAAAATATCCCGAATTTATTTCGGGATATTTCTTAAGTTTTTATAAAACCATTTTAACAAGACTCCATTTTGCTTTTCGCTTAGTTTTCTTTAATGTTTTATTTGCTTTCTTTTTATATTTTTCATAAGCGCTTTTAGAACCGAATAATGATTCTAAGTCATTATTTCTTTGCTTGAAAAGATCATTGAATTTTGATTTTTTCTCTTGTTTAGAATAAGAACTAGTAGCTAAACTTTTTAACTGTTGTACAAAAGAGCTATTTAAATCTTTAAATTCAGCTTGTTTAGATGCATCAACACCTAATTCATCTACATTATTTAAAGATTTTAAAAGTTCATTGGCTGTAATTCCTTTGCTCTCTTGTGCACTTAGACTAAATGCAAATAGAACTGTTGCGATAAAGAAAATTGATTTTAAGTGTTTCATTGTTTTAATAATTTTGGACAAAGTTAAAACAATAATCTATATCTAGTAATAATTATAAAGATGTTTTTTGAAAAAAACTAAAACAAACACTCCCATATTTTTTTCTTTCAATAAAATTAGGGTGGTTTGAGAGATCATCAGTATGAGGTGAATGTTCTACAATTAATAAACCATCATCGTGTAATAATTCATTTTCAAAAATTAAGTGAGGAATAGTAAGAAATTGTTTTTCTGAAAAGTCATAAGGAGGGTCTGCAAAAATAAAATCGTATTGAGATTGATGTTTTTCTAAAAATTTAAAAACATCACTTTTGAAAGGTGTGATTTCTTTTTCAAATTGTAATTGAGCAATGGTTTTTTTTATAAATTGAATACAATGAAAATTTTGATCAACAGAAATGATGTGTTCTGTTCCTCTAGAGGCAAATTCATAACTTATATTTCCAGTACCTGAAAATAAGTCTAAAACAGAAATATTTTGAAAATAATAACGATTGTTAAGAATATTGAATAAGGATTCTTTTGCCATATCAGTAGTAGGACGTACAGGCAAATTTTTAGGTGCTATTAAGCGTTTTCCTTTATATTGTCCAGAGATAATTCGCATTAGAGTATAAATTCTTTAAAAGTAATGTTTTCGTTAATACCAATTTTAACATGGCGAATATATTTTTTCATCATGGCAATGGTTTCACTGTGTTTTTCTATATTTCCAAGTAAATGAATTGGTATTTCATTCACATCAATTTCAAGTTGTTGAGCTACGAAAAGGATATAATATAAGATATCTTCTTTTGTTTCCGTTTCGAAATAGTTATAAAAAATCAGCTGCTCTTCATTAAAATAAAGAAGTTCAATACTTGAAAAATTAAACCAAACAAAATACTGAATCTCAGATGAGAAATTTGATAATTGATTAATGAGTGAATAACCACTATGTAAAATCTTAACTTCTTTTTTGGGAAAAAGATCTTTAATTTGAACTTCTATAGATTCAACATAACTATGCAAAAATTGAATATCTAATGTTTCAATTAATTTTGATTCAATAGGATCATTAGGTAGTAAAAAACTATTGAATTCAATATAGTCTGAAACTCTATTTTCATTAAAAAGTTCATTAGGAACTAGAGTAAAGAGTTTGTTAGAAAAAATAAGACGAATTAAAGAAAAATGTTCTGTTTTTTCTTTTTTAAGAGCCTCAACTAAGTGCTTGATATAAATTTGAGGAGTTTGAGATTCAATAAAATAATTTCTTTTTGTAACAATAGTCTGATCTTTTTCAAAAAAATAAAAAGAAAATCCATCCACGTTGAGGTGGATGGATAATATATTAGTTGAATTAGATATCATTTTATTGATATATTTAGAAATATAATTTATTTCTTCTTTTTGTACTTGTCATCAACCATAAGGTCATAAGCTTTAGGCCAGTTACCGTCAGTTGAATTGATGTATAAAGAACCAATTTTTAAGATAGAATCTTTAATACCTTTTTCAGCATTGATTTCTCTTTCTACATAAAATTCATCATAATCATTATCCAAAGAATTTAATAAAACTCTTTTTGGAGCACGAACTTCAAAACGAATTGTACGAATATTACGCTCATTTAAACTATCGTACTTTTCTTCTAAAGTAGATTCTATTTCAAATTCTTTTTTGTCTTTTAAACCTGGAATGTAGCGTAACTCATTAATTTGAGCTTTAGAAGCTGTTTTGTATTTTTTAAATAAAGAATCTTTTAAAGGAACTACATCTAAGGTGTCGATAACCGTTTCAGTACCTTCATAAGAAAGACCTCGTTGTGTTTTCATTACTTTAACATCTTTCTTTTCTAACACTACATATTTTCCTGTATCAATAAAAGAAATTAAATCATCCCATGTTGGTGCAAATTGATTATGATAATCACGATATGCTATTTGAGCATCACGAATTTCTCTCATTTTATGGATTACTTCAACGTACTTTTCATCACGTTCTTTGTCAAATTGTACGGGTTCGTTTACGCTATTCCAACCAAAATAAGCAATTAATAATGCTCCCACTAATAATAATAATTGTAAACCAACTCTTAGACCTCTACTCATAATAAATACTTTATATTACTTTTTAGATTTAACATTTCACAGAAAACAAAACTACAATTTTTTTTCAGTTATAAAAGAAATATTTTGGCTATTTTTGAAATATGACTATAGATGCTATCAAATCAGAGCTGTTATCTCAGTTTAATTTTGATCCGACAAAGGAACAATATGATTTTTTTGAAAGATTTTCAAAATTTATGGTTCAATTGGAACAAGAAGTATTTATTTTAAAAGGATATGCAGGAACAGGGAAAACAAGTTTAACAAAAGCTATTGTAAAGACATTACGAAATACAAAATATAATGTGATATTACTTGCTCCAACGGGTCGAGCAGCTAAAGTTTTAGGGAATTATTCTGGAAAGAAAGCGTTCACAATTCACAGCCATATTTATCATGTTAGAAATGGTAAAAATGGTACTGAGTTTATTTTGAAAAAAAATAAATTGAAAAATACTCTTTTTATTATAGATGAAGCCTCTATGATTACCAATCAAGCAATGAATTCAAAAGGAATGTCAGGAGGTGTTTTAATGGATGATTTGTTTCAATATGTTTTTCAATTAAATTCAAAAAATAAAATTCTTTTTATAGGTGATGTAGCTCAGTTGCCTCCTGTTCATTTAGAAATTAGTCCTGCTTTAGATCAGAATTACCTAAACTTCAACTATTGTAAAGAAGTTCAGGAATTCAAATTAACAGAAGTCGTTCGACAAGAAGAAGATTCTACAATTGTAAAGAATGCAACCCGAATTCGAGAGTTTATATCAGAACGAATTTATGATTTACAATTGAATGTTTCAGATAATGATTTTGAACGCTTTACAGATCGTTATGATGTCGAAGCTGCTTTAGCTGAAAATTTGACCCAAAATTTAGATGAAACACTCATTGTTGTAAGATCTAATAAAAGAGCAAACTTATATAATGAACAAATACGTCAACGAATTTTGTTACGTGATGGAGTTTTAGAAAAAGGAGATAAACTGATGGTTTTGAAAAATAATTATTTCTGGTTGGATGAAACCTCTAAACCTGGGTTTATAGCAAATGGTGAAGTGATTGAAATTAAGAAGGTTAGAAAAATAATAGAATTATATGGTTTTCAATTTGCTGAAGTGAAAATTTCATTACCCGATTATCCAGAAGAGCCTGATTTTAATACTGTGTTATTATTGGACACTATTCATGCGGAAACTTCTGGTTTAACATATGAACAAAGTAATCAATTATATGAAAAGGTGATAGAAGATTATGAAGATGAACCTACTAAATATAAAAGATTTAAAAAAGTAAAAGAGAACCCTTATTTTAATGCTTTACAAGTGAAATATGCTTATGCAGTAACTTGTCATAAAGCCCAAGGAGGGCAATGGGATCATGTTTTTGTTGAACAGCCTTATACAGAACAAATAGATGAAAATTATTTAAGATGGATTTACACAGCATTTACAAGAGCTAAAAAGAAAATTTACTTATTAGGTTTTAAAGAAGAATACTTTGTATAGAAAAATTAAAAGTATAAAAAAACCAAGCTTACAAAAAGCTTGGTTACTTAACTAAAACCTTTAAAATTAAAGGTAACTAAAAGTTATGAGAACAAGAACGACAGTACAAAGATATGCATTCGTCTAGTAATCTATATCAATTTAAATAATGATAAATATCATGTATTTTAAAAAGGAATGTTTTTGTTTAATTGCCTGAACATAAAAAGTTGAGCAGGCTTATGATCCACATTTTTTTGCTTTTCATCTAAAGGAACTAATTCTTCTATCTTTCTAATAGATTTTCTAAAATTTCGTTTATCCAATTCTTTATTTAAAATAACTTCATACAATTTTTGTAATTGTCCTAAAGTGAATTTATTGGGAAGTAATTTAAAACTAATATTATAGTTTTGGGTATCTTTTCGTAATTTTCCAATAGCTCGGTCAACAATTTCATTATGGTCAAATGCTAACTGAGGTATTTCATCAATATCAATCCATTCAGCATTTTCAGCAAAAGAAGATGGACTTAAATGATAATCTTCCATTTTAACTAACGAATAATATGCTACAGAAATAACACGAGAATCAGGACGTTGTCTAAACTTTCGTAACCATTCTTGATCTTTTAAATCACGAACACGTTCAGGATTTCCAAAAGTATAAAATTGCCTTAAATAAACACCATTTAAACCAGTTAATTCTTTTAAAACGCGGCCTGCAGCATCATCTAAGCTTTCACTTTCAAAAACCAAATTTCCTGGTAAGGCCTTACGAGGAAGATTATTTTTTGCCGCTCGTTCTTGTTCGATTACTAATAATTTTAATTTATCATTATCGAAACCAAAAACAACACAATCTACGGAAAGGTCTAATAAACTTTCTGTGTTTTTACCCATGTTAGTTTACTTTTCAACAAATATAAGTAATTTTAATCATACTATGCGGTATTTTTTTCTAAGTGTTATTTTTACACTAAAATAAAAATTGCTATATTTGTAAAGACATCAAAAAAGAGTATTTTTACATTTCAATTGTATGAAAACTATGGCAGAAAAGAAAATAAAAAGAATAGGAGTGATGACTTCGGGGGGAGATGCACCGGGTATGAATGCTGCAATTCGTGCGGTAGCAAGAGCATGTGCTTATTATGGAATTGAATGTAAAGGAATTCGATTAGGTTATAGAGGATTAATAGAAAATGATATCATAGATTTAGGTCCTCGTGATGTTCGAAATATTATCAATCGTGGGGGGACCATATTGAAAACAGCACGTTCAGAAGAGTTTAGAACTAAAGAAGGTCGTAAAAAAGCATACGATCATTTTGTGAAAAATGGTTTAGAAGCTTTAGTTGTGATTGGAGGAGATGGTTCTTTTACTGGAGCTAAAGTTTTTCATGAAGAATATGGCGTTCCTGTAGTAGGTGCACCTGGAACTATTGATAATGATATTTTTGGTACTGATTTTACAATAGGTTATGATACTGCTTTAAATACAGTAGTTTCAGCTATTGATAAGATTCGTGATACTGCGCAATCTCATAATCGAATGTTTTTTGTAGAAGTTATGGGACGTGATGCAGGGTTTATTGCATTAAATACTGGAATAGCTTCAGGAGCTTCTGATATTTTAATTCCTGAGCAGAAAGATAGTATAGATGATTTATTGAAGTCAGTTCGAAATGCTGAGAAAGTAGGGAAAAAATCCAATATTATTGTGGTTGCTGAAGGAGAAGAATTAGGCGGTGTTTATGATCTAGCCAAATTTGTTAAAATGAAGTACCCAGAGTATGATATTCGTGTAACCGTTTTAGGGCATATTCAAAGAGGAGGAGATCCTTCATGTGCAGATCGAGTATTAGCTTCTCGTTTAGGAGTAGCTGCTGTAGAAGCTTTAATGGATGGAAAAACCAATATTATGGCAGGTATTCGAAGTAATAAAGTTGTGTATACAGCTTTTGATGAGGCGATTAAAAAACATAATGAAATTAATAAAAATTTAATTGAAGTAGCTGAAATGTTAGCGATTTAATTAAAAGTAAATTTATAAACATAATTAAAAAATAATACAATGAGTAAAGTAAGAGTTGCTATCAATGGATTCGGTAGAATTGGACGTTTGGCTTTCCGTTTAATCGAAGATAGCCCAGAGTTTGAAGTTGTTGCAATTAATGATTTAACGGATGCAAAAACATTAGGTCATTTATTAAAGTATGATACAACACAAGGTCGCTTTAAAACAGAATCTTTAGAAATAAAAGATAATCAATTAGTAGTAGACGGTAATGCTGTTACTATTTATTCAGAAAGAGATCCTGAAAATTTACCTTGGGGAGATTTAAAAGTAGATGTTGTTCTAGAATGTACAGGATTCTTCCGTACAAAAGAATTAGCAGAAAAACATATCAAAGCAGGTGCTCGTAAAGTAATTATTTCAGCTCCAGCAAAAGGAGATATGAAAACCATTGTTTATAATGTAAACCATGATATTTTAGATGGATCTGAAACTGTTTTATCAGGCGCCTCTTGTACAACAAATTGTTTAGCTCCTGTAGCAAAAGTATTAAATGATACTTTTGGAATTAAAAAAGGATTAATGACGACTATTCATGGTTATACAAATGATCAAAATACATTAGATGGACCACATTCTGATTTAAGAAGAGGACGTGCTGCTGCAGAAAATATTGTGCCAACATCAACAGGAGCTGCTGTAGCAGTAGGTTTAGTTTTACCTGAATTAAAAGGTAAATTAGATGGAGGAGCTATGCGTGTTCCAGTACCTACAGGATCTTTAGTGGATTTAGTAGTTGAATTAGATAAAAACGTAACGGTTGAAGAAATTAATCAAGCAATAATTTCAGCTTCTAAAAATGAATTAAAAGATACATTAGGATATACAGAGGATCCAATTGTTTCTTCAGATATCGTTGGAATTACTTATGGTTCATTGTTTGATGGTTTATCAACAAAAGTTATGGAGCAAGAAGGAAAACAATTAGTAAAAATTGTAACATGGTATGATAATGAAATGTCTTATGTTGCTCAATTAATTCGATTGACAAAACATTTTGCAAGTTTGATCTAATATTGATTAAATATAAATACAAAAAATCCTTCTTAGTTTTTAAGAAGGATTTTTTTATATTTAATTAAAAGAATTAGGTTTCATCTACTAGGTCTAATTCTTTTTTAATTTTTAAGAGCTCAGCACGAATTTTTTCTAATCTAGAAATAACTTCAAATTGAGTATGTGTTTTTTCAGGCTCTGTTTTTAAAGCTGTTTTAGCACCTTCAAGTGTGTATCCTTTCTCTTTAACTAGATGATAAATCAATTTAAGATTAGAGATGTCTTTAGGTGTAAAAAGGCGATTTCCTTTTTTATTTTTTTTGGGTTTTATAACTTCAAACTCTTTTTCCCAAAAACGAATAAGAGAAGTATTGACATTAAATGCCTTAGCTACTTCTCCTATTGTATAATATAATTTTTCTGGTAATTCTACATACATATTAATCCATTGATTGCCCAGCTTCTTGAGCTTGATCATGTAATTTTTTGTATTCATCAGGACTTACACTCTTATAAAAGAATGAAATAGGGTCAATTTTTTCACCATTTTTATGTACCTCATAATGTAAGTGAGGACCAGAAGATAATCCAGTACTTCCTACATATCCTATAATATCACCTCTTTTTACTTTTTGTCCTGCTCTATATTTTCCAAATTTACTCATGTGAGCATAATAAGTTTCATAACCATAGCCATGATTTAAAACCACTACGTTACCATAACCTCCCATGCGGCCTGCACTTTTAACAGTAGCATCACCTGTAGCATAAATAGGTGTTCCAGTAGCAGCACTAAAATCAAGTCCCCAGTGCATTTTCCCTATTTTTAAAATAGGATGACGACGCATTCCATAACCTGAAGCTAACCTTTTTAAATTGTTTTTAGCAATAGGTTGTATAGCAGGGATGCTGGCTAACATTTTTTCTTTTTCCTTCGCTCGTTTAGCAACCTCTTCAATTGATTGTGATTGAACTAACAATTGTTTACTTAGCATATCCACTTTTTTACTTGTTTCAATGACTAATTCGGCTTGGGATAAGTTTTTTAAATCTTTATAACGGTCTGTACCTCCAAATCCACCTTTTCTAACTTCATCAGAAATAGGATCTAATTCGAAATAAGTACGATATAAATGGTTATCTCGTTCTTGTAAATTTTCTAAAACAGTATTTGCTTTTTCTAATTTATCATTTAAAGCATTATATTGTTCTGCCATTTTATTTAATTCAGTTTCAGAATTGTTATTTGAAACTAAAGAGATGGTGTTAGTAGAGTTACTGTCGTTGTTAGAAAAAAGGTAAGCAGAAGTGACCCCCAAGACACCAACTGCAGATAGTGCGATAGCTATTTTTTTAAATCTTTTAGAAAAAGATTCGTCTATTTTTACATAAGTAGCTGTTTTACTATCGTAATAAAACTTTTCTTTAGACATATTTATATTTTTAAAGCACTGCAAATTTATAAATAAATAACGTGGGATAAATATGATTATTGTTAACTTTGTGACAAATTTGGTGAAAATTATATGAAATCAAGAGCGATACGTCAAGCATTTTTTGACTTTTTTAAGAAGAAACAACATGAAATTGTAGCGTCAGCACCTATTGTTTTAAAGGATGATCCAACCCTAATGTTTACCAATGCAGGGATGAATCAATTTAAAGATTATTTTTTAGGGTATAAAGAACCTAAATCTGTTCGTATAGCTGATACTCAGAAGTGTTTGCGTGTTTCAGGAAAGCATAATGATTTGGATGAAGTAGGGCATGATACCTACCATCATACGATGTTTGAAATGCTAGGGAATTGGTCTTTTGGAGACTATTTTAAAGAAGAGGCTATTGCTTGGGCATGGGAACTTTTAACAAAAGTTTATGAAATTCCAATAGATAATATCTATGTGTCAGTTTTTGAAGGAGATAAGACAGATAATTTACCAAAAGATATAGATGCTATTAATATTTGGAAAAAATATATTGCTGAAGATCGAATTTTAGAATTTGATAAAAAGGATAACTTTTGGGAGATGGGAGAAACAGGACCTTGTGGTCCTTGTTCTGAAATCCATGTTGATTTACGCTCTGAAGAGGAAAAAGCAAAGATTTCAGGTAAAGAATTAATAAATGCAGACCATCCACAAGTTGTAGAGGTATGGAATTTGGTTTTTATGGAGTTTATGCGTAAAGCAGACGGCTCTCTTGAGAAATTACCTCAAAAGCATATTGATACAGGAATGGGGTTTGAGCGTTTGTGCATGGCAATTCAAAAGAAAGCATCAAATTATGATACAGATGTTTTCATGCCAATCATTAATCAAATAGAGACTATTTCTGGAAAAACATATGGTGAAAATGAAGAAGATGATATCGCAATTCGTGTGGTAGCCGATCATTTAAGAGCAGTTTCTTTTGCAATAGCAGATGGGCAATTACCTTCGAACAATGGTGCAGGTTATGTGATTCGCCGTATTTTACGCCGTGCAATTTCATATGGCTATCGTTTTTTAAATCAGAAAGAACCTTTTATTTATAGACTGGTTGATATTTTAGAAAAAGAAATGGGTGAGTTTTTCCCAGAGATTATCAAACAAAAAGAATTGATTGTGAATGTAATTAAAGAAGAAGAAGTTTCTTTTTTAAGAACATTAGAACAAGGTTTAAATCGTATTTCACAAATTATTGAAAAAAATAAAAAAGAAGGAAAAACAATCATAGAAGGGAAAGTGGTTTTCGAATTGTATGATACATTTGGTTTTCCAACTGATTTATCAGCTTTAGTGGCAGAGAATTTTGGAATGACGATTGACGAAAAAGGATTTGAAAAACACATGCAAGATCAAAAAGATCGTGCTAGAAAAGCTTCTGAATCAGAAACAGGTGATTGGGTAGTGATACTTGAAGATGAAAAGGAAGAATTTATTGGATATGATTATTTAGAAGCGGATGTAAAAATTACGAAATACCGTAAAGTAACTAATAAAAAAGGATCATTTTATCAAATTGCCTTTAATTTTACACCATTTTACGCAGAAAGTGGAGGTCAAGTAGGTGATACAGGTTATATTGAAGCTTTAGGAGAGAAAATAACTATATTAGATACAAAAAAAGAGAATAATTTAATTATTCATATTACCAAAACATTACCGAAAACTCCAGAAGCGACATTTAAAGCTTTTGTAGATAAGAAAAGAAGAGATGCTATTACAAAAAACCATACAGCAACGCATTTATTACACCAGGCTTTACGTGAGGTTTTAGGAGATCATGTAGAACAAAGAGGATCACATGTAAGTGAAGATCGATTACGCTTTGATTTTTCACATTTTTCAAAAATTACAGAAGAAGAAATGCAACAAATTGAAGAAATTGTTTTTAAAAATATTATTGCAGGTCATCCTTTAGAGGAGAATCGTTCTGTTCCGATTAATGTAGCGATTGAGAAAGGAGCTATGGCTTTATTTGGAGAAAAATATGATGATGTTGTACGTACAATTGGTTTTGGAGATTCTTTTGAATTATGTGGAGGTTGTCATGTGAAATCAACTACCGATATTATGATGTTTCATATTGAATCAGAAAGCTCTATCGCATCTGGAATACGTAGAATAGAAGCGATTACGGGGCAAAAAGCAATTGATCATTTGAAAAAACATTTTACAGAATATTCGGATGTATTAAAAATCTTAAAAAATCCGAAAGAACCGGTTAAAGCGATAGAATCAATACAAAAAGAAAACAATGAGTTGCGTAAACAAGTAGAGCAATTTATTAAAGAAAAAGCTTTAGTTGCAAAAGATGAATGGATCAATAAAGCTGAAAAAATAGGGGATATCACTTTTATTTCAGAAAAAACAGATTTAGATGCAGGAGCTGTAAAAAGTATAGCTTTTCAATTGAAGGGTAAAATTGATAATTTATTTATGATTATAGGGTCAACAGCTAATCAGAAACCAGTATTAACAGTCTTTATTTCAGAAGATTTAGTATCTTCTAAATCATTAAATGCAGGAACGATTGTTCGTGAATTAGGTCAGTTTATTAAAGGTGGCGGTGGTGGTCAAGCTTTCTTTGCAACTGCAGGAGGTAAAGAAATTGGAGGTATTGATCAAGCATTACAGGAAGCAAAAAAATATTTGAATTAAATTATAGTTTTAATACATTTTGAAGATATGTTAACGTAAATAGTTAACATATCTTTTTTTATTTATAAAATAAGAAGATTAAATAAAAAGACTATAGTGATTGAAAGGGATATAATAAAAAAAGAAATCATTAATAAAAATGTTGTTTTTATGATTGTTATACCCCAAGAATTTTGGTAAAATGTTTTTATAGATTGATAGCTATAACCTAATAATAAAATACTAAATAGAGAAGAGAGAATAATTCCGAATAAATTGCTTTCTATATTGAGTAGGAATTCTACAATAGCTACTATGAAAAAAAAGAAAATAAAAGCTAAAAACATAAAAGAAGCATTGTAGAGTAAAAAGGTAAGATGTTCAGCATAATTAAAGTGATGATTAAAATAGATAAGGCTGAATATCAAACTGATAATAGGAATGGTTATTAATAATGTTATAGGTAATTGAGAAATAACGGATAATGCAATGTCAACTATGGTTTTATAGAGTAATTTTTTAGCTTTATTAAAAATCAGACGATTTAAAAAATGATCTTCAATTTGAAGTTTTTCTTTAATTTCTTCAAAATTAGCTTTAGGATGTTCCTTTAAATAAGTTGATATTTTAGTCTTGGTTATAAAGAAATATTGTATAAAAGAATAGGAATCTTGTTTATTATTTTCTTCTCCTTGAAAATCTAACTTTATAGATTCTATAATAGGTTCTTCTTGAGTAGTCTCTGGGTTTTTAATTTCATCATAATGAATGGCATAAGTTACCATTAAAATAAGTATAACAGAGAAAGTGAAATACAAACGAAAAGGGTTTACATAACAAATACGTTTTCCTTCAACAAATTCTTTTGGAACATTTCCAGGGTGTTTAATTAATCCTCGAATAGAAGTTCTCAACTTAGAATCGTATGAGACGAAATTATAGAAAAAATCATGAATTAGATTATAGGTAGTGTAACGATTTAAATTATTTTTTTGACCACAATTAGAACAAAAATTATGATTTTTTGCAATAATATGATGACAATTCAGACATTGAGTCCCTTTTTTATAATTCTTTTTCATGATAAATAAACCTATTATGATACCAAGATAAAGAAAAATAGTAATCTTTAAAAAATAGTAAGTTAATCTTTTATTTCAATCTTTTCTCCATAAAATTTGGCATCTGTTTTTAAGATGTATAAATCTAAGACTGCTTTTACACGTGCTAAATATTCTCTCACTTGGGTTTTAAAACCATAACGTTGTGTTACTTTTTGGGCATTAAAAGCAATAGCATGATGACCATGATAATTAGAAATAAATAAAGCCCTTTCATTATGAAAAGGTTGTGAAATAATGGTATAATGATCTTGACCAAATATTTCTTTAGCACGTAGCATAGAATCTAAAGTTCGAAAACCAGCATAATCCTCTTGAATTTTATCAGAAGGAACCCCTTTTTCAATAAGAGATTGTTTCATTTGTTCTGGTTCATTATAATTTTTCACAGAATTATCTCCACTGACAATAATGAAATCAATTTTTTTAGCATGAAATAGTGCTGCGGCTGCCTTAATTCGAAACTGATAATATAGGTTGATTCGTCCTCCAGCAACATATTTAGAAGTTCCCAATAAAACACCAACCTTATGATGAGGTATAGTTTCTATATTAGAATAAATTTGGTTTTTAGTAGAATGTTCTACCCAGTAATTACAAAGGAATATAAGGAGAAAGATTCCAATAGTTCCAGCAATAAGAATTTTGAATAGAATTCTTAGTTTTAAATGTTTAAATAGATTAAGATTCCTCATCTTCTGCACGTTCTATAAAAGGTTGAGGTAGTGATTTTTTTGCTTTAGCACCTAATTTTTTAAGTTTTTCTACACTGGTAATGAGATTTCCACGTCCTTCAACCAATTTATTCATGGCAGCACTATAATCCTTCTTAGCATCGTCCATTTTTTTGCCAACTTTAGTCAAATCGACTACTAAACCTTCAAATTTATCATATAAGGCACCTGCTTGGCGTGCAATTTCAATAGCATTACGTTGTTGCTTTTCATTGTTCCACATCGTATCGATTGTACGAAGCGTTGCAAGAAGTGTAGAAGGGGTGACAATGACAATGTTTTTTTCAAAAGCTTTGTTGTACAATTGGTTATCGGTATTTAAAGCAATAGCAAAAGCAGGTTCGATAGGTACAAAAAGTAAAACAAAGTCAGGAGAATCAATTTGATACAAATCCTCATATTTTTTTTCACTTAATTGTTCTACATGACGATTTAAAGAAAGAATATGATCCTTTAAAAACTGTTCTTTTAGTTCTTCATCTTCCTCATTACTATATTTCTCATAAGCTGTTAAAGAAACTTTAGAATCAACAATCATTTTTTTATGATCAGGAAGATTGATGACAACATCAGGCATGAAACGCTTTCCTTCTTCATTAGTAAAGCTTTGTTGAACTTCATATTCACGCCCCTTTTCTAATCCAGATTTTTCTAAAACACGCTCTAGAACTAATTCTCCCCAATTCCCTTGTGTTTTATTATCTCCTTTCAAAGCTTTTGTTAAATTTAAGGCTTCTTTACTCATTTGCTCATTAAGTGATTTCAAATTAAAAATTTGTTCACGTAGTTGAGAATTTCGTTCAATACTTTCTTTATTGGTGTCTTCTACCTTTTTTTCAAAATGTTGAATCTTTTCTTGTAAAGGATCTAACAATGATTTTATATTTACTTTATTTTGTTCTGTAAATTTAGAAGATTTTTCTTCTAAGATTTTATTGGCTAAAATTTCAAAATCACGTTTGTTTTCATCTTGAAGTTTTTGATATTCTTTAACTTGACTTAGTAATTTATCTTCTAAATGATCAATTGTAGCTTCTTTTTGAGTAAGTTGAATGTTTAAAGTTTGCTCAACAGTATTCTTATCATGCTGTAGTTGTTTTTTTTCTGATTCAGCTTTTTCCAATAGAAGAGTAAACTCTTCCTTAGTTGTAAGAATTTGGTTTTGAAGGGTTTTGTTTTGTGTTTCTATTAGTTCGTTAGAATGGCTTAATTTTTGATTATCAGTATATAAAGCGTTAATTTTTTTATTGAACTGATTTTGAGAAAATAATTTTCCAATAATAAAACCCGCAAGAATACTAATTAAAATTGAAATGATAGCGATAATATATTGTTCCATGAATTTTTTAATGATTTCAAAAATATAAATTTAAGAAGAAAGAATTAATTAAGAATTAAAAATTGAAAAAGAATGTTTCCAGAAATTATTATAGGGCTCTTAGTAGGAATAGGATTAGCTTCTGCAGTAGGCTTTCGCGTTTTTGTCCCATTATTTATGGTAAGTGGATTTGCTTACTTAGGATGGATCCCATTTGAATTAAGTGATAATTGGTCTTGGTTAGGAAGTTCAACAGCTGTAATAGCATTTGGAATAGCAACCATAGTAGAAATTTTTGGTTATTATATTCCTTGGGTTGATAATATTTTAGATACAATTACAGCTCCTGCAGCTGCTATTGCAGGAACAATGATGATGGCTATTCAATTGGATACATTGGATTCTGAGTTTTTAAAATGGTCTATGGCAATTATTGCAGGAGGAGGAACTGCAGCTATGGTAAGTGGAGCAACTTCTGGATCAAGGGCTGTCTCTACTTCTACGACAGGTGGAGTAGCAAATCCTATTATTGCTACAGCAGAAATTGGAACAGCAGGAGCATTAGGATTAACTTCTTTACTTTCTTTAAGTTATCCTGTATTAATCTTTTTATTAGTTTTCTTTTTAGTGGTAGTAGGCTTTGTTATTTATAAAGTTTACCAAGGTTTTGGTTGGATTAGGAAAAAGTTTTTAAGTGAATATTGAATTTCGTATTGAGCTTGTTATATTTGTAGAAATATAAAGTAAGTAAATATGAAAGCATATGTTTTTCCTGGACAAGGAGCTCAATTTTCAGGTATGGGTAAAGATTTGTATGATCAATATCCTCAAGCAAAAGAAATGTTTGAAAAGGCAAACGATATCTTAGGTTTTGATATTATGAAAATTATGTTTGAAGGTTCAGCAGAAGACTTAAAAAAAACAGAGGTGACACAACCTGCTATATACATTCATTCTGTTATTAAAGCTAAGGTTTTAGGAATCCAGCCAGAGTTGGTAGCAGGTCACTCTTTAGGTGAATTTTCTGCATTAGCTGCTATTGGTGTTTTTTCTTTTGAAGATGGATTAAAATTGGTAGCTAAAAGAGCTACAGCTATGCAGGCTGCAACGGAACAAACTGAAGGAACAATGGCTGCTGTTTTAGGCTTAGAAGATACTATTGTAGAAGAAGTTTGTGAAGGAATTGAAAATGTGGTACCTGCTAATTATAATTGCCCTGGACAATTGGTGATTTCAGGAGCGGTGAGAGGAATTCATGATGCATGTGAAATTTTAAAAGAGAAAGGAGCTAAACGAGCTTTAGTTTTACCTGTAGGAGGTGCTTTTCATTCTCCATTGATGCAACCTGCTCGTGAAGAATTGGCAAAAGCAATAGAAAATACTGTATTTCATGATGCAGTATGTCCTGTATATCAAAATGTACCGACAACTGCTGTTACATCTTCTGAAGAAATAAAGAAAAATCTAATAGCCCAATTAACTGCTCCAGTAAAGTGGACACAATCTGTTCAAAATATGATTTTAGATGGTGCAAATACATTTTCAGAAGTCGGACCAGGAAAAGTATTACAAGGTTTGATAAAGAAAATTAATCGTGAAGTAGATGTAAATTCTGCAGAATAATATTGAGTATTATTCTTAATAAAACAAAATACCTTGTCAAAGTTAAACCTTGACAAGGTATTTTTTAAGTGTTATTTATTTGTATTATTCATGATCTAGTTTTTCAAAATGTACTTTAACTAGTTTTGAATAACGTTTTGACCACATTAAATGTTCTTCTTTATGTTTGGCAATATTGTCTTTTGCATTTTTTAATAGAGGATTGTCCTCTTTTGCATTTGAAAAGAAAGCCAAATTAGTTTCTAATTGAGCGATCTCATGATCTAAATCTTGTACCTTTTTACGAGCATGATGTATCTCTTCGTTTAGACGATATTGGTCTTCATCTGCAATAATTTGACTAATTAAGTTATCAAGTTTCACGTCTTCTAACTCACTTTTAGAAATATTTAAATTAGCTAATAAACCATCTACAGTTTTGTCAAATTCTTTATTGATATTCATTTTGTTTTTAGGAACTTTTCCTAAATTTTTCCATTCTTGAGAATATTGATTAATCTGTTGAATAGCTTCTTTTATATCAGAGGATAACGTATCTGCTTTTATTTTTTCTATAAAGGCTACTTTCTTTTCATAATTTTCAAGAAAAGCTTGCTCTTTTTCATTTTCTAGAGAATGATAACGATCAAAGAAATTATTACAAGCACTTTTAAACTCTTGCCAAATTTTATCAGAATACTTTCTAGGAACATGGCCAATTTTTTTCCATTTGGCTTGAATATCGATTAGTTTTTTTGTTGTAACCTCCCAATCGGTACTGTCTTGTAACTCCTTAGCTTGTTCTAATAAAGCATTTTTAAGCTCTAGGTTCTTCTGTTGATCATGTTTTAGGCTTTTGTAGTAATGATTTTTTTTATGATTAAAACTTCTAGTTGCCTGTTTAAATTCATCCCAGATAGTATCATTAAATTCTCTAGGTACACGACCAATCTTCATAAAAGTACCACGTAATTCTTCTAATAGCTTGATTTTTTGTTGCCATTTTTGGTGAGAAGTTATTTCTTCAGTAGTTAATTGATTGATCATTTCAATTACTTCTCGTTTCTTCTCTAAATTTTTAGTTTGCTCAACTTTGTATTGCTCATTCAACTCATGTTTACGATCATGAACAATTTTAGTAGCTTCTTTAAATTCTTGCCATTTTTGTTCACGAATTTCACGATCTACAGGCCCTACTTCTTTCCATTTTTTATGGAGAAATTGTAATTCGTTAAATGCCTTTTGAAGATTATTTTCTTTTTGTAATTCTTTAGCACGTTGAATTAAATGATCTTTAAGCTCTAAATTATTTTTATGTTCTAATTCTTCTAAACCTTTATTAAGTTTTAAATACTCATAATAATTATCTAAATGATGATAATAGGTTTTAAAGATATTAGTAACTTCGTTTTTAGGAACAAAACCCGCTTGATCCCAACGCTCTCTTAAAGCTCTAAATTGTTTGAAAGTGTGATGGTGATCAGGATCTTGATTTAAATATAAAGCCTTAAGTTCATCAATAATAGTCAAACGTTCTTTTAAATTTTCTTTTTGTTGCTTTTCAATATTTTTATAAAAAGCTTGAAGTTTGGCTTTAAAATCTCCTGTTAAGGTAGAAAATTGATGGTAATAAGGGTTATTATACGAAAAGGCTTCTTTTTCACCTCCATGTGCTATAAAATCAGCTTCTTTTTGGCGACGTTCTTCTTCTACTTTTAATTTAAATTGCTCACGAATATCATTTACTTGATTTTTTATGCGGTTAGGTTCAAAAGAACGAATTAAAAATTGAAGTTCATCAACTAAAGCTGTAATAGATAAAGATTTATAATCTTTAGCAGGAACTTCTTTTTTTTCAATTTCTTTTGAAGGTGCAACTTCATCAAGATTTTGATCGTTTTCTAAAATAGATTCAGAAGCAGAGGATATCTTTTCTTCTTTTTGAGGAACCTCAGGCTGTTGTACATTTTCAACCTTTTCAGTGGTTTCATTTACTTTTTCTTGTGATCCATCTTCCATAGGAAGGTTTTCCTTTTCGTGAGACATATTATACCAAATTGAGCAGTTCTTTACAAAACTAATAAAAGTATTTAAAAAAACAAGTTTTTTCTGCTATTTTGAATGCCAAATTTCCCAAGCTTTTTCAGCCTGTAATTCTAACATTTTTAATCCATTTTTTACGCTAGCATTTCTTTTTAATCCTTCTTTCATAAAAAGTGTTTCAGTAGGATTGTAAACCAAGTCGTATAAATAATGATGGTTCGTTAAGAATTGATATGGAATAGAAGGTTTTTGATCTATTTTGGGAAAAGTTCCAAGAGGTGTACAGTTAATAATTACTAGATATTCTGATAAAAGTTCTTGGGTTAGTTGATTGTAAGTGATTGTTTCAAGAGATGATTTTCTAGAAACAATTTGGAAAGCGATATTATTTTTTTGTAAAGCATATTGAATTGCTTTTGAAGCACCTCCAGTACCTAATATTAACGCTTTTTGATGATGAGGTTTTAGCTTTTCTTTAAAAGATTGTTCAAATCCATAAATATCAGAATTATGACCAATTAATTTCCCATCATCAAATTTAATCACATTAACTGCTTTAATTTTTTCAGCTTCGGGGCTCAGTTGATCTAAAAAGGGAATAATAAGTTCTTTATAAGGAATGGTAACATTTAAACCTTTTAAGGTTGTATTTTGAAGGAGTTGAGAGAATTCTGAAATATCTTGTAAATCAAAATTTTTATAAACCGTATTGGAAATAGATTCTCGCTTAAATTTTTCAGAAAAATAGTTTTCAGAAAAAGAATAAGAAATATTTTTCCCTATTAAACCGTATGTGTTCATACTAAAAGAGGTTATTATATTAAGGTTCGTATACCTTTTCGTTTGCGATCATAATGATCAAAAATCAGAATAATAAAAATTCCTAAAATAATGAATCCAATAGAGAGCCAATTTTCTTCTTGCGATAAGTCAGGAAGAAAACGTTCATAAGATTCAATTACTTTAACTCCATCTTCACGAATATGTGATTTTTCTATTCTCCATGGCCAGGCGGCACCCAGTGATCCAATAATAAACCCAATTAAAGTTGCGATAACACTGTCATGGAATTTTTTTAATAAGTATCCAATAATATTGGAGAAAATAATAAGTCCTATGGTTGCTCCTAGAGTAAAAATTGCCACAACATATAAAAGATGCATATGATGAGGTACTTCAAAAAAGCTCCAGTTAAATGTAACAAGACTTACAATAGCTTTTAAAAGGTTATTTACAGCATCAACTAGTAAAAGGGTATAGTTTCCTATTAAAATTAATATAAAAGAACCAGAGAAGCCAGGTAGAGCCATTCCTGATACACTAATAATTCCACATAAAAAAACAAACCATAAAGCTTCATTTTGAGTCATGGGGTCCATAAAAGAAATGGCAAGACCAATAATAGCCCCTAAAAGGCAAAAAGTAATGGTTTTCAGACTCCAGTTTTGTACATCTTTTCTGACATATATAATGGAGCCTATAATCATTCCAAAGAATGTAGACCAAACCATTAGTGGAAAATTTCGGATAAAATAGTCCAATAATAATGAGATGGTAAAATAAGCAGAGGCAGAACCTAAATTTACAGCTGCTAAGAATTTTAAATTGGTATATTGAGCAAAGGCTTTGAATCCACGTTTACGCCATAATCCAAAAGCTTTAGCATTAATTTTTTGAAAAGAATAAATTAATTCTTCATAAAAACCGGTTACTAGAGCAACCATCCCACCTGAAACACCGGGTACTTTATTCGCAGTTCCCATTAAAATTCCTTTAAAATAAAGGATGAAATATTCTAAAAATGTACGGTTTTGCATGAAAATTTAATTTCTTTTTGGTAAAGGTACTTATTTAGGATTTATTTTAAGGTTAAAGAAGCTTTAAAATGATTCATTTGAGCGAACTAATTTTTTAGCTATAAATTCAATTCCAAAAATTAATCCAAAGCCTAAAATGGCAAAAACAATAGCCAAACCAATATTAGGGTCAATATGATTTACCGCCTCATAGGTATTGGGTAAAATATTATCTTCTTGATAGGGTTTTATACCTTCAATGGTTGGATTTTGTTGTAAATATGCAGTTAAGCTTTGATAATCAGTAGTTAAATCGTTTAGAGCTAAAACTCCTTTTTCTTTTACAAAAACTTCTGAAGTGGTTTTCCACGGCCATATTTTCCACAGAGAGCCTAATAAGAAACCAGTTAAAACGGCAATGGTTGAGTTATGGAACTTTTCTAGTAAAAATTTTAATAATCGTGAAAAGCTGGCTAGTCCGATCAAAGCACCCATTCCTACTAAAGCTACTATTCTTATAGCTTCAGGATCTAAACTTGAAAGCTTACTAATAGCGCTAATAATGACAGAATAAGCTCCTAATAATAAAAGAATGAAACTACCGGATATACCAGGTAAAATCATAGCGCAACTAGCGATAATACCACAAAGAAGTAAATACCACCATGAATCAGAACTTCCGAATGGAGGCATAATACTTAAATAAAAAACAAAAACAGCTCCTAAAATTAAACCTAAAATTGAAGAAATATTCCATGATTGTATTTCTTTTCCTACATAAATAATACTGGCTACAATCAATCCAAAAAAGAAGGCCCATAAAGGGATTGGATGATGAATCATTAAATAATGTAAAATTTTAGCTAAAGAAAGTATAGAAGTGGCAATTCCTGCAATAAGAGCTATTAAAAAATTACCATTTATTTTTTTCCATACGGCAGCAATTCCGTCTTTTTTAAAGAGAGTAAAAAGTGAAGGGTTTATATTGTTTATAGATTCTAATAAAGTATCGTAGATACCCGTAATAAATGCAATCGTTCCTCCTGAAACTCCAGGGACAACATCAGCTGCTCCCATTGCTAACCCTCTCAAATAAATTCCAATATGTTTTTTCATTATCCTTTCTGTTTGAGGCGGTAAAGATATTGTTTATTTTTCGTTTAGAAAACTTTTAATAAGTGGGTTTTGAAAGACCTTTGGAAATCTTTTTGTGTAAACTTTGATTAATTCAGGAGCTAATGCATAAGCATATTTAAAAAGATCAAAACCTAAATAAGTTTGATGTGTTAAAAAATAGCTGAAAGAGAGGTAATATAGTGCTTCTGGATGGGTATGTTCTTTTCGATAATCTTCTAAAAAATCAATTACTTGAGTATAGTCTTTAGTAAAAAGAAGCAATTCAGCTTTTCCTAAAATATTATTATGATTGTCAGGCTCTAATTGAATTAATCGATCATAATAATTTAAAGCTTCATCAATACTTTGATTTTCAATACTTAAAGTAATATATTTTTTAATGTAACGAATATGGTCTGGATTAAGTTCTAAGGCTCTTTTTAAGTAATAAATAGCCTCTCCTAGATTTTCCATTTCAGCATAAACATCAGCTGCTTCTGCCCAAGCTTTATCCATTTGAGGATCATCGTATATGGCATTATAAAATGAAGCCAATGCTTTTAGTTCTAACTTTAATTTTTTATAACATTTTCCTATTTTAACATGTGTAAAGGAAGGAGTATCGTCGTATTGTAATGATTCCTCATAAACTTCAATTGCTTCTTCATAGCGAGAAATTTTTTCAAGAGCATTTGCTTTTTGCCAATAGGCAGACAAAAACTTTTGGTTAATGAGAATTGCATAATCAAAAGCGCGTAATGCTTCTGAAAAGTTATGTTGCTTTTTATATTCTAATCCCAGATTATACCAAGCATAATCAGAATAAGGACGTTGATCAATATAATCTAATAAAAATTCAATACAATTTACGGTATCTTTTAGTTGATTATAGCAATGAATGATAGAGTAGAAGGCATATTCATCATCTAAATTAATTTTCAAGGCTTTTTTAAAGTATGATAAAGCTTTTTCATTTGCATTTAGATTTAAGAATTCATTTCCAATACTACTTAATAAAAATTCTGTTTCATCACTGTTTTCAAGTGCTAGCTCATAAAATTCAATGGCTTTTTGATAATTTTTCTTGATAGAAAATATTTTGGCTTGAGCAATTAAAAGATCAGTATTAGAAGGAATCATAGAATTCAATTTAGTAATTAAATCCTGCGCTTGTGTAAATTTTCGTTTAGCAATTAATACTTCTACTTTTTTTACTTGGATGTCTAAATTCTCAGGATGAATGCTAAAAGCATAATCCAAAGCCTTTTGAGCGTTGTTTACATCGTTGATGTCAATATAGAAAGTAATGATATCTACAATCTCCTCAGCATCATAATACCAAGTTTCATTTTTAGATAACATTTCTTCAAAACGTTCTACATTTTCATTATATAAAAAATCATCATTCATAAAGCTACATGATTTCTATCACAAAGGTAAAATAAAAAATGGTATTAAACTGTTGAAAACAAAAGGGTTTTCGACAAGTTTTTAACAATTCTCATATAAATAAGAGATAAAAAAGTATTATATTTGTTTTCATGAATAAAATTTCTCGATGTAAAGGGTTATTATTTATACTAATAAGTATTTTATTAGTGTTTACTTTTTACAAGCCTATGGTTTTGAGTAATTTTTTAATTCATAGAGAATATATCATTAAAAATTTATGTGTTCAAAAAGATAATCAAATCGATTGTTATGGTAAATGTCATTTGAAGAAAATGTTAAAAACAACACCACAAAATGATGATAACGTATTAAATGATTTGAAAAATATAGAACGCCTTTTTGAAATTAATGTTTTGATAGAAGATTTAATTAATTTTAAAGAATTTGAATTAGGTGATGTTAAAATTTATAATTTAAATTATAAAGAGTATACTACACACCCTTTTTTAGAGGTAAAAACACCACCTCCCCAAACTATTATATAACATATCATACAAATTCTTGTATTTGTTTTACAAGGAAAATTATAGTGTATTTTGATAAAATCTAATCGATTTAATTAGAATTTACAATTATAAATCATTTTCATAGCCATATGACTATGAATGATGTTTGATGTAAGTTTAATCAGAATTACACAGCAATATATTTATAAATAAAACAATCAAAAACTTAATGCTATTTGATTTAAATAAAATAGCTAAAAAATAAAAAAATGAAATCATTTAAAATACTTAAAATGGCTCTATTGAGCTTTTTATCAGTGAGTTTATTCGTTTCTTGTTCAGATGATGATAACAATTCTTCTCAAGTAACTGATGAATTTGAAGCACTTAATGTTACTACGTTTAAAACTATAACAGAAGGAAATTATACGTTAGATTTTGCAACTAAATCAGGTGAATTAATTCAGGGATATAATGAAATTTATATTCGAGTGAAAGACAATAGAACATCTGAATATATTGATAATGCTACAATTAATTGGGTTCCGACTATGCATATGACGATGATGGAACATCAAACTGCAAAGTCAGATGTCAAAAGAACAATCAATACAACAGCTGTATATAATGGTTATATCATGTTTCAAATGGCAGAAACTACTGACCCAAAGCAAACATGGACCTTAAAAGTTGATTATACAATTGATGGAAATAATTATTCAGAAGAATTTGATATTAGCGTTCCTGCTTCAGCAAGAAAAAGAGTTAATGTAATTACAGGTACAAATGATAAAAAATATTATGTAGCACTTGTAGAACCTAGTGATCCTGTTGTGGGTGAAAATGAACTTACAGTGGCGGTTTTTATGCCAGAAAGTACAACAAGTTATCCTATTGTGGAGGATTATACACTATTAATAGACCCTAGAATGCCAGATCCAGGAATGGGGAATCATGGTTCTCCGAATAATATAGATCTAACTTATAATAGTACAACAGGTTTTTATCATGGAAAAGTAAATTTTACTATGACAGGTTTATGGAATTTGAATTTTCAACTTGAAGATACTGATGGAAACATTGTGGCAGGAGAGGAGATTACTAATACAACGAATCCAGAAGGATCAGGTTATAGAAGTTCGCTTTATTTAGAAGTAGAGTTTTAACGTATTTGTAAATTTTAGAAATACGATCACTTTGATTTGTAAAAAAGAGTCAGAGTGATCGTTATATTAATAAATTCAAACAACGGTAGGTGAATTTCACTTAGTTATCAATGAACAAAAACCATAAACAGATGAAAAGACTGTTTTGTATAGTTTTTCTTTTAATAGGTATTGTGTTTACCTTCTCTCAAGAAAAAACAGATTCAATTACAGAGTTAGAGAGTGTTATGATTATAAGAGCTTTACCCAAAGAGCATCAAGCCTATAATAAATCATTAGCAACTTTAGATGAATATTTAAATGGGACACAAAATGTCTCTATGATAAAAAGAGGTGCTTATGCTTGGGAAGCATCAATGAATGGGATGACTTCTGAACGAATCAATACAACGATAGATGGGATGCATATTTACGGAGCTTGTACTGATAAAATGGATCCGGTTACCTCTTATGTGGATATTTCAAATCTAGAGAAAATTGATTTGAATTCTGGACAAGGAGGTGCTCAATATGGGCATACTTTAGGTGGAGGAATAAATATGGGGCTGCGTAAAGGGAGTTTTAATGATATAGGATTACAATCTAAAATTGATTTAGGTTACGAAACGAATGGAGCAGGAAAAATAGGTGGTTTTGAAACCAATTATAGTACAAACAAATTTTATTTAAATATGGATGGAATTGTTCGTGATTATGAAGATTATAAAGCAGGAAATGGAGAAAAAGTAGAGTATACTCAATTCACAAAGTATAATGCTTCAACAAATTTAGGTTATCTATTAAATGAAAAGCAAACTTTAGAAGGATTATTTATTTTAGATTATGCAAAAGATGTAGGATATCCTGCTTTACCTATGGATGTCTCAAAAGCAAGTGCCTTAATTGGTGGGATAACGTATACGTATAAAGATATTAGTGAAAGACTAAAAAAGTGGGAAACAAAAGTCTATTTAAATTCGATTACACATGTTATGGATGATACAACTCGACCCATTGAAACATTGGCAATGCATATGGATATGCCCGGTTGGAGTGATACATATGGAATGTATTCTGAATTACATGTTAAAGAAAACAAACATCATATTACAGCTAATTTTAATGCTTATTATAATAAATCATTAGCAGAAATGACTATGTATCCTGTTGATACAAATGAAGCTTTAATGTTTTTAGAAACATGGCCTGATGTACGAACGTTATATACAGGTTTCTTTGTAAAAGATGAATTTAATTTAAAGGATAATCAATCCAAGATCATTTTAAATGCAAATATCGCGAATCAATCTAACCATATAAAAAGTAATGATGGACTGAATACGTTGAAAGTTTTTTATCCTACTATTTCAGATTCTCAAAATCGATTTTTAATTAGTGGTTTTGCTCAATATAAAACATTGAATAGAAAAATAAATTGGAATACATCTATAGGTTATGGAGAAAGAGTACCTTCTGTAAGTGAAGGGTATGGGATTTACTTATTCAACAGTTTTGATGGTTATGAATATATTGGAAACCCCAATTTGAAAAAAGAAAAGTCATTAGAATATACGTTAGGGCTTAATTATTCAAAAAAGAAATATCAAATAGATTTTGAAACGAATGGTTTTTATATCAAAGATTATATTTTAGGTAGAACAGCTGATTTATTACCTATTATGGTGAATTCAAATGGAGTTAAAATGTATGAGAACTTAGATTATGCCTATATATTAAATACGAATGTGAAAATAAAGTATAAAATCACTTCTAAAATTGATTTTATTAATTCTTTTATGTACAGTTATGCCAATGACAATAATAAAAATCCATTACCATTAATCCGTCCTTTCACATGGCGATCTATTTTACAGTATAGCCATAATCGATTTGAAGTTAGGAGTGATATGGAACTAGCCGCAAAACAATCACGGTATGATCGTGATTTTGGAGAAGATGAAACACCAGGATATGTAATTTTCAATCTTTCAGGTAAATATAGGTTTCATTTAGGTGAATATAGTTTGAAAACAAGCCTTGGAGTTGAAAATATTTTAGATAAAAATTATTCAACCTATTCAGATTGGAATAATATTCCTCGAAAAGGGAGAAGCTTTTTTATCAATATAAGTTACATTATTAAGTAAATCCTTAAATTTTAATAATTCCATCAAGATTATCAATTACATATTGAATGGTTTGTTCTTTGAACTTTTTTTCAAGCCCTCTTTTTAAGATAGAATATTTGTCATGTAAAGGACAAGGATTTCGATCAGAACAATCATATAGATCAAGTACACATTTGTTGAAGATATCGTCACCTTCTAATACAATTACAATATCAAAAATTGTTTTTTGTAAATTTTCTTCATTCATATAAAAACCACCTCCAGGTCCTTTAGAAGAAGAAACAATTTTTTTTTGAGATAGTTGTTGAAGTATTTTTTTTAAAAAAGGTTCAGGAATATCAAGAGCTTTAGCTATGTCATTTGCTTTGAATCTCTTATGCCCGGTTCTTTCTTTTGCTATATAGAAAATGGCCCTTATACCATATTTAGTCATTCGTGTAAACATAATACGAATATAAATAATTTAAAAATAAACAAGAATAAAAGATAAAAATATCTTTTATTCTTGTTATATTTGTATGGGTAAAAATCTATAAAAATAAAAAGATAAATATTTTAGGATGAAAAAAGTAATTTTAATACTTAGTGTATTAGCTTTCGTTGCCTGCGGAGGGGACAAAAAGGAAAGTAAAGAAAAAGAATCTTCTAAAACAGAAAAAGCAGAGAAGAAAACAGAAGGTGGAAGAAAAAAGAACAGTAAAGGAATAGGACCTGTTACTGAATTAAAACTTCCAGAAACAATTGATGAGAGTATGGCTGCGGAAGGGAAAAAAGTTTTTGACGCAAAGTGTACAGCTTGTCATAAACCTGACAAAAAATATATTGGTCCAGCACCTAAGGGTGTTACAAAAAGAAGATCCCCAGAGTGGATAATGAATATGATTTTAAATCCAGAGGAAATGCTTGAAAAGGATCCTATTGCAAAACAACTTTATCGAGATAATAATGGAGCTGTAATGGCAAATCAAGATTTAACAAAAGAGGAAGCCAGACAAGTATTAGAGTATTTTAGAACACTTGAATAAATAAAAAAACAATTTCCATAATAAGATCATGTTAATAACCTTAATACAAAATAATATAAATATTGTGGGATTGTTTTAGTGGTAACAAATAGTACAAAAACTTTAAAAGATGAAACAATTATTAGCTAAACTATTGGTACTTTCCACTACCGTCGCACTATTAGTAAGCTGTGGTAGTAAGGATAATGTTGCTCCTAGAGGGACAGATAATGTCGTCTCAGATGCAGCATCAAAGACGTATGTAAAGCCTGGAGAATATGATGAGTTTTATGCATTTCTTTCAGGAGGATTTAGTGGGCAACTATCGGTATATGGATTACCTTCTGGTAGATTGCTAAAAGTGATACCAACATTTTCTGTTGATCCAGAAAAAGGATATGGATTTAACGAAGAGACCAAACCAATGCTAGAGACATCAGTAGGGTTTGTACCTTGGGATGATGCCCATCACCCTGAATTATCACAGACAAACGGTGAAACTGACGGACGATGGATTTTTATCAATGGAAATAATACACCTCGTATCGCTCGAATAGATTTAGGGACATTTGAAACAACAGAAATTATTGAAATTCCTAATAGTGGAGGTAATCATAGCTCGCCTTTTACAACAGAAAATACAGAGTATGTTGTAGCAGGAACTCGTTTTTCTGTACCTATTCCTCAAGAAGATATTGCAATTTCTGAATACAAAGGGAAATTTAAAGGAGCTTTATCTTTTATTAGCGTAGATAAAGATTCTGGAGATATGGGACTAGCTTTTCAAGTTCTAATGCCTGGTTTTGATTATGACTTAGCCCATTCAGGAAAAGGGAAATCACATGGTTGGACTTTCTTTACCACTTATAATACTGAAGAAAGTAATACCTTGATGGAAGTAGGAGCTTCTCAAAATGATAAAGACTTTATAGCAGCCATTAATTGGAAAAAAGCAGAAGAATATATTGCGCAAGGAAAATTTAAAGAAGTTCCTGCAAATTATGTGAATAACGAATATAGTGATGAAACACATTCTGCTGTGACTAAAAGGTTAAATAAGGTAAAAGTGTTGGATCCGGTAGAGTGTCCAGGATTGGTTTATTTTTTACCAACTCCTAAATCACCTCATGGAGTTGATGTAGATCCATCGGGTGAATATATTGTTGGAAATGGTAAGTTATCAGCCGATTTAACAGTTCATTCTTTTACAAAAGTATTAGATGCCATTGAAAATAAGAAATTTGAAGGAGAAGCTTATGGAATTCCTGTTCTTAAAATGGAGGATATATTAGCAGGTATTGTAAAAGAACCAGGGTTAGGTCCTTTACACACTGAGTTTGATGGAAGAGGAAATGCTTATACGACTTTCTTTATTTCTTCTGAAGTAGTAAAATGGAAATTAGGAACTTGGGAAGTTATAGACAGACAACCAACCTATTATTCAGTAGGACATTTAATGATTCCAGGAGGTGATAGTGCCAAACCAGATGGTAAATATTTAGTTGCGATGAATAAAATTACAAAAGATCGTTATTTACCAACAGGTCCTGAAATGAATCATTCAGCTCAATTATATGATATTTCGGGAGAGAAAATGAAGCTTTTATTAGATTTTCCAACAATTGGAGAACCTCATTATGCACAAGGGATTGCAGCTAGTAAAATTAAATCAAAAAAGATTTATAAACTAGAGGAAAATAAACATCCTTATGTTGCGAAAACAGAAGCAGATGCGAAAGTAGTACGCGAAGGAAAAGATGTACATGTATATATGACTTCTATTCGTAGTCACTTTGCCCCGGATAATATTGAAGGGATAAAAGTAGGTGATAATGTCTATTTTCACGTAACCAACTTAGAACAAGATTGGGATGTTCCTCATGGTTTTGCTGTTATGAAAGCAAGAAATGCTGAATTATTAATTATGCCTGGACAAACAGAAACACTCCTTTGGAGACCTCAAGAACCAGGTATTTATCCTATGTATTGTACGGATTTTTGTTCTGCATTACATCAAGAAATGCAAGGATATGTACGTGTTTCTCCTGCAGGGAGTAATACGGAATTGAAATGGTCAGTAGGAGAAGTAGACGAAGAATAATTACTTTTAGGTTTATATATGGCTAAAGCTACTACTGATTTTTATTGGAAGTAGCTTTAGTTTTTTAATTTAAAAAGATTGTCCCATACGATAAAATAAGTATACAGATGAGAAAAGATAAAATAGTATTTATTGTAGGTGTTTTATTATTATTAGGATTGTTTGTATTTCCTTTGTGGAATATAACATTAGAAGCACCACAATATCCCGATTCATTAGGAATGGATATTTGGATTACAAAAATTACCGATCATAATCCTAATGATATCAAAAATATCAATTTGATGAATCATTATGTAGGAATGGCTGATATACAATTGGATATGATTGAATTTACTATTTTTCCAATCGTAATCAGTGCGATGATTGTTTTAGGTATAATCATAGGATTTACAGGAAACAAAAAACTTTATTTAACGTGGTTTATTGTCATGATTCTTTTAGGTATTGCAGGAATGTATGATTTTTATTTATGGGAATATGAATATGGGCATAATTTAAATCCACATGCTGCTATAAAAATACCAGGACAAGCCTATCAACCTCCTTTGATTGGATCAAAAAGGATTCTTAATTTTAATGCTACGTCATTGCCTGCTATAGGAGCTTATTTGATGACTTTAGGATTGGTGTTAACTTGTATAGCTACATTTTTACCCATTAAAAAGAAAATAGAAAAATGAAAAGGATAATTTGGATCTTGATAATAAGTTGCGTGATATTATCATGCAATAAAAAGCCAAGAGATATAGAATATGGAAGTGATGAATGTTATTATTGTTCCATGAAAATTGTTGAAAAAAAATTTGGAGCTCAAATGGTGACAGAAAAAGGGAAGATACAAATGTATGATTCTGCTGAATGTTTAATTAAAGATGTATTAAACCATCCGGATAAAAAATATTCATTTTTAAAAGCTACGAACTATTTAACCGATGAATGGATCGATGCAGAGCATGCATACTTTTTAATTAGTAAAAATATTCCGAGTCCCATGGGGGCTAATTTATCAGCATATGATTCTAAAAAAGAAGTAGAGGATATGCAGAAAAAAAATGAAGGAGAAGTCTTTAACTGGAGTGAAATCAAAGTGTATTTTGAATAGTCATAAGTTAATACTAATGGTAGGATATTTCTTTTTTTGTCTTTTTATTGAGGCAAAAACAATAGAGATTTGTCCTAACTGCAAAAATAAAGATGTTAAAAAGATTATTGAAAATGCCAATAGTTTTGACACTATTTTTATAAAAGTAGGAATTTACCCAACTGAAAATATAAAAATTAATAAACCAATTACTATTATAGGTGAACGAGGAGCTACTTTAGATGGAAAAGTGGAAAATGAAATTTTTACCATTAAAGCCGATAGTGTATCGATTATAAATATGACGTTACAAAATGCTGGAAGAAGTAATTTAAAAGATTTAGCTGCAATTCACATTGAAAAAGGGAAGCATTTCCTAATCAAAGATAATTTTATTTATGATAACTATTTTGGAATTATAGTAAATAAAGGGAAAAAAGGTTTTATAGAAAATAATGTAGTACGAGGATATGGAGGAGAACATGAGTTTAGTATTGGAAATGCTATTCATTTATGGTATTGTAAAGATATAGTCATAAGAAATAATGAAGTGAGTTTTCATCGTGATGGTATTTATTTTGAATTTGTAGATCATGCGATTATAGAAGAAAATAACAGTCATGATAACATTCGTTATGGTTTACATTTTATGTTTTCGAACCATGATACTTATTCTCATAATAGATTTACAAAAAATGGAGCAGGAGTAGCAGTCATGTTTTCAAAATTTATCAAAATGTACTACAATACATTTGAACATAATTGGGGCTCGAGTTCGTACGGTTTACTGCTAAAAGAAATCAATGATAGTGAAATTAAAAACAATATTTTCTTTGAAAATACAACAGGAATTCAAACAGAAGGAGCTAATCGGATTAGTTATATAGAAAATACATTTGAAAAAAATGGGTTTGCTATGCGAGTGCGAGGAGCTAGTATAGATAACAAAATCATTCGAAATAATTTTATATCCAATACATTTGATATGGCTTTTAATGGACGATTTGAAAGCAATAGTATTAACGGTAATTATTGGAGTGACTATACAGGTTATGATTTAAATCGTGATGGAATAGGCGATATCCCTTTTCATCCTGTTAAGTTATTTAGTTTTGTAACAGGAGAAGTACCCGAATCCATTATATTGATACGAAGTTTATTTGTTGATATTTTAAATTATTCTGAAAAAGTAGCACCGGTTATTACACCTAAAGAAGTAGCCGATCATAACCCTTCAATGATGAAGATTCTATGGAAATAATAATTGAAAAATTACAAAAAAAATACGCTAAGAAAGAAGTCTTAAAAGATATTAATATTACGATTGATAATAAAGGTGTCTACGCTATATTAGGACCTAATGGGTCGGGGAAAACAACATTATTGAAGAGTATTTTAGGTTTAGTAACGCCACAAAAAGGAAATATTACCTTAAATCAAAAGACCATTTTAAATGATTGGAAATATCGTAAACACGTAGCGTATTTGCCACAAATAGCCCACTTTCCTGAGCAGTTGAAAGTAAGTGAATTATTTAAATTGATAGAATCACTTCGTAAAGAAAAAGGCATTCATTTAGATACATTAATTGAGAAGTTTGAAATGCAATCTTTTTTAAATCAAAGAGTGAATACACTTTCAGGAGGGATGAAACAAAAAGTGAATATTGTTTCAGGTTTAATGTTTGAGACCCCTATTATCATTTTAGATGAACCAACAACAGGTTTAGATCCTTTAACTGTTTCTACTTTGAAAGAAATCATTTTTGAAGAGAAGAAAAAAGGGAAGACCATTCTTTTAACCTCTCATATCATGAGTTTTGTGGAAGAAGTTTCAGATGAATTAATTTTTTTGTTAGAAGGGAAAGTTCATGTATATTCTAATATTAGTCAGTTGATTAAACAATATCAAAAAGAAAATTTAGAACAAACCTTAGCTCAAATACTAAAAGATTATGAATAAAATAATACAATATAGCCTTAGCGACTTACTAAAAAGTAAATGGATTATTCTGTATACACTGTTTTATTTTTTATTCAGTTATACTGTTTTAAGTTTTGGGAGTACACCTTCAAAAGGCTTATTAAGTATGATGAATGTGGTAGTTGTTTTAACACCTTTGATTAGTATTTTATTAAGTGCTATTTATATTACAAATTCTCGTGAATTTATTACACTATTGCTTTCACAGCCCTTGAAAAGAATCCATATATTTTTAGGGCTGTATATAAGTCTTTGTTTGTCACAATGTCTATCTTTAACGATTGGCTTGGGAGTACCTGTTCTACTTACACAATTAACAGATGATTATGGAAGTGATTTTGTGTGGTTATTATTGAATAGCTTTTTTCTAACAATTATTTTTACAGGAATTGGTTATTATAGCGTATTGGCAACAAAGAATAAAGTAACAGCTTTAGGAATATGTATTTTTGTATGGTTGTTTTTCGCCATAGTTTATGATGGTATTTTTATGTTTTTATTATATGAATTTCGTGATTACCCATTAGAATATCCCGCCTTGACTGCCTTGATTTTTAATCCAATTGATTTATCCAGAACCTCTATTTTATTACAATTAGAGATCTCAGCATTACTAGGTTATACAGGAGCTGTTTTCAAAAAATTCTTTGATTCCAACTTAGGGAATTTAATAAGTATATTGGTAATGATGCTTTGGTCGGTTCTCCCTTTGATTTTAATTTTGTTAAAAATCCGAAAAAAAGATTTTTAGTTATTGATCCATACCCACTTTTACGTTTTCACTATTCTCTTTTTATTATTTTTTATAAAATTATCCTTCAAACTTTAATTTTTTAATAATGCTAAATGCTTTATCAATAACTTCATTGTGTAAAATTAAAGTAATTTCATTAGTGGTAGAAACCACTTCATAAATACTGATACCTTCCCAGGCAATACGTTTAAACAATTGGTAATATAAACCTTTGATTAAACTACTTTCTTTTGGAAGTTCAATGGTAATGGCAGATAAGTCATCTTGAGATGAAAGTAAGGTTTCATTTTTAAAAATAGTAGAAACTTTCTTTTTAAGATTACTATTAACCAATAAATTCGTTTCGTGGATTCCTCTAGTAAATGTTAAGATTTCTTCCCGAGTACTTTCAGAAGATTGTAAAAACTTCAATTGATTTTGAATAATAGAAGGTGAATTTTTAAATGTATAATCTATAATGTTCATTCGTAAGGTAATATTACCTAGTTGATGCAATCTTGAGTCTGCATCATTTTTAATCCCCAACCCTGTAGGGAGATGTAAACGACGTAATGCCATCATAATAGCCCCAGATTTTACAGGTTTTCCCATTCTTTTTTCAACCTCAGGAAGCATATGCTCTGCTAAAGCACTATAATTGATGATTTTTAGTTTTAAAGACTCTTCTAAGTACAAACTTTCCTGTATAATTTCTTCTACGTAATCAGCAATGGTCTTCATGTTAAATATTTAACTATTTGTAATAAATTGGTCTAAAAATAATCAAAATTTATCTATAAATTAGCATAAAAAATATATTTGACCAAAATAATAAAAACATGAAAGTTTTAAAGTTCGGAGGGACTTCAGTTGGAAATGTTGAGAATATGCGTCAGGTGATGAAAATTGTCAACGATGGTGAACAAAAAATAGTGGTTTTATCGGCCATGGCAGGAACAACTAATTTTTTAGTTGAACTGTATGAGTTAACCAAAAAACGTAACGAAGGGTTTTCAGTTAAACATAAAATTGATGTCTTAAAAGAACAATATATTGATGTTGTAGAGAATTTGTATAAAACAGATGTAAAGAAAGAAGCCATGCGTTTTGTGCGCAATCGGTTTGGAAAAATTTACCAAGCTATTGATGAGAACCCACGTGATTTAGAAGGGTATATTTTAGCACAAGGAGAAATTCTTTCGACACGCCTTTTTACTTATTTATTAAAAGAGAATAATATTGATGCAGAATGCATTCCTGCGTTAGAATTTATGCGTATTGACATGAATGGGGAACCTGATCGTTTTTTTATTAAAAAGACATTAGGTTATTATATGGAACGCTATCCTGCTACTATTTATGTAACTCAAGGGTATATTTGTCGTGATTTTTATGGTCGAATTACCAATTTAAAACGTGGAGGGTCAGATTATACGGCTTCGATTATAGGTTCTCGTTTACGAGCAGACAATATTCAAATTTGGACGGATGTTGATGGTTTTCAAAATAATGATCCTCGTTATGTTAAGAAAACACAGCCTATTTCAGAACTTTCTTTTGAGGAAGCAGCAGAATTAGCTTACTTTGGAGCAAAAATATTGCATCCACAAACGGTTTTCCCTGCACAAAGAAGAAACATTCCCGTTTATTTAAAAAATACCTTAGATCCGAAAGCAAAAGGAACAAGAATTTCTTCGGACGTTAAGGCAAATGGTGTGAAAGCTATTGCAGCAAAAGATGGTATTACAGCCATTAAAATTAAATCAGAAAGGATGTTACATTCACATGGGTATTTACATAAAATATTTGAAGTATTTTCACGTCATGAAACTCCAATTGATATGATTACCACTTCAGAAGTAGCCGTTTCATTGACCATTGATAATGCAAAAAATCTAGATAAGATTGTACCAGAACTGGAAAATTTTGCTAAAATAGAAGTAGATCAAGAACAATCTATTGTATGTTTAGTAGGACATGAGATTACAAAAAGTAACGCAACATATAAACTTTTTGGCGTGTTAAAAGATCATACCGTACGTATGATATCATATGGAGGTAGTTCAAATAATATTTCGATATTAGTAGATACAGATAAAAAAGTGGAAGTCTTAAATAAATTACATAAGTTGGTTTTTTAAGAAAATAGCTTTGCAATGAAAAAGGAAATCAATTAAAAATTGATTTCCTTTTTTTGTTTGAAGATCATATAGATTGAAAAAATGAGAAAAGGCGCTTTTAAATGATGTTTATGAAATAGTTATATATTTGAAAGGAAAATAATAACAACAATACAAGTACTGAATTCAGTTTATGTGGATGTTACTAGTAATAAGATTTTAGTTCCAAATTTTTAATGTTTATTATTAGTTTTATTGGTTATTAGTGATTTATTTAATTTTAATAATATTGAGATTAATATTGATGGATTCATAATTAAAGATTAAAAAATAAAATAGATGACTTTTGAAATAGATAAAGCAATTGAAATTCTTGAAAGGACACCATTTACTATAGAAGTATTATTAAAAGGAATCTCTGAGGAATGGATAATGAACAATGAAGGGGAAAATACATGGAGTCCATATGAAATTGTAGGTCACTTAATTCATGGAGAAAAAACGGATTGGATAATAAGAACAAAAATAATCCTTTCAGATTCAAAAAATAAAACTTTTGAACCTTTTGATAGATTTGCACAAAAGAGAGAAAATCAAACAAAGATGATCTCAGAGTTATTAGATGAATTTAAGATGTTAAGGACTAAAAATATAAAGGAATTGAAATCATTAAAAATCGATGATTTAACTTTATGTAAAAAAGGAATTCATCCTGAATTGGGAGAAGCAAAATTAAAAGAATTGCTTTCTGCTTGGGTCGTACATGACTTGGGACATATAGCTCAAATTACCAGAGTAATGGCAAAGCAATATAAAGGCGAAGTTGGGGTATGGAAAGAATATTTAGGAATCTTAAAAAAATAAAGATAAGACATACACCATAAAAGTATAGAACGATCATACTTAACTTATACACGAATACTTTTATAGATACTTAAAGTAAAACAACAATGAAAGTAAAAAATATTGTAAGAATTACTGAGAAACCGAACCTCTATGAGAAAGGAACCTCTTTTATGTGGACTGATTTACATATTTCAAAGCAATTATTACAAATACATCTAAATCCAGATATTGATTTAGCGAGTCGTAAAAAATCAACAATAGAAAAGACAGTTAAATGGATTTTAGAAACTAAAAATAGCAATGAGAAACTAAATATTTTAGATTTGGGCTGTGGGCCAGGCTTGTACACAGAACTTCTTGCAAAGAAGGGGCACAATGTTACAGGAATTGATATCTCAAAGAATTCGATTGATTATGCTATTAAATCAGCAAAAGAGAAAGGATTGGATATTGATTATCAAAATGCAAGTTATTTGGATGTTGATTTTGGACAAGAAAAATTTGATTTAGTAGTACTTATTTATACGGATTTGGGAGTATTATTACCCATGCAGAGAGAAAAACTTTTAATTAATGTTTTTCGAGCGCTAAAAAGAGGTGGAGTCTTTATTTTTGATGTTTTAAAGGATAGAAGATTGAGTGATAAATTATTGCCTAAAACATGGGAAGCCAATAATGCCGGTTTTTGGAAAGAAATACCATATTTAGCCTTGTCAGAATCGTTTTTGTATGAGAAGGAAAAAGTAATTTTGTTTCAGCACTCTATAATTGCAAGTAATGAAAATATAGCAATTTACCGCTTTTGGACTCATTTCTTTTCTCAAAATGATATAGTGAAAATGTTAGATAAACAGAATTTCAGAAGTATTGAATTCCAAGAAGATATTTTACCTGAAAGTGATATGTGGAATGGAGATCATGTAATATTTACAAAGTGTAAGAAGTAGAATGAAAGAACCCTATCAGCTGTATTATTCTTGAAAAATTTTTAATTCAGCTAAAAAAATACAATAATAGTATGAAGTACAAAGAAATTGCAAGAATTATAATTGAGTTAAAAAATGTGGATTTAGAATTTCGAGATAAACTTATACAGAATGGTCAACTTGGAAAAGGATATAATAAAGAAATGGAAGCTATACATAATAGAAATGCAAGCGAATTATGTGAAATAATAGACAAGATTGGTTATCCAACAATAGATAAAGTGGGTAAGGAAGCAAGTGAAGCTGCTTGGTTAATTATTCAGCATGCTATAAGTCAACCTAGTTTTATGAAGAAATGTATCAAATTATTAGCAATAGAAGTTGAGCGTAAACAAGCGAATCCTATAAACTTTGCTTATGTGACAGATCGAATAGCAGTATTTGAGGGGAAGCCACAATTGTATGGTACACAGTTTGATTGGGATGAAAATGGAGAAATGAGCCCTAATGAGTATGATGATTTGAATAAAGTGAATGAAAGAAGAAAGCTTATTGGGCTTAATACATTAGAAGAGCAAATTCAAATAATGAAAGAGCGGGTTAAAAATGAAAGATTAACTCCAATAAAAGATTTTGAAGAAAGAAGAAAAGAATATAATAATTGGAGAAAATTAGTAGGTTGGATAGATTAAGAAAATTGGTGTACAACCATATGTTTTTTAGTTGATTAATATTATACACGTGGAGAGAGAATGAAGTATGTGAAAGAAGTTTTGGACTTATATTGATGACACATGAGCTTTGTTTTATGAAATATTAGTATATTAAGATCATAATCAATACTAGTGTTCAGTTTATTTCTATTATAGTTATGAGTTATCAAATTCGATTTATCTGGGCATTGTATGCAAACAAAAGATAGTTATGAAAAACAATTTTCTATTATTAATTATTTTTTTCATTAGCAGTAATGTTTTTACTCAAGAAATATCAATAGAATTGAAAGCGGGCCAAGTTTTCGATATTTTACCTCTTAAACGAAATCAAAATGTAAACCCGGAGTTAAGGCAATTCTATTTGAAAGATTCCATTTCTCCAAGGGCAAAAGAATTAGGGTATATCCCTTTAGGTGGAGTTAGAACATCAGAAGTTGCGATTCAAGGAAATTTCTCCCCAGATTTAATTGCTTTTGGAGCCTGGAAAGATATGGAAAGTGTGTATGAAATTATGGAGCAAATAGAAAAAGAGTTTCCGAATTTTCACCTTTTAAGAAGAAAGATTTGGAGTGTTTTTTATAATACTCATTACGAATTAAAAGAAGATGTGAACTTAAAATTTACAAAAGACAAATTTTATGTTGCAACATCCTATTGGACAAAACAACCTTCTTATTACAAGAACTTGATAAAATTGACAACTCAGAATATCAAGAAATATAAGGGGAAGATCATCCTTGAACTTTCTGAAGGTGAACCTCCTTATGGGTATTATTATAATCCTGATTATTTTTTCATTACTGAATGGGATAGTGAAAGTGAGTTTCAGAAGTTTTTGAAAGATCATAAATCATTGGAAAAACAATATTTACAACATATTAACCAATTTAAAATAATCATTAACTAGTCCGTGTACAACAGCTATATCCTTGCCTCACAAATCCTTTTGTATGATACTATAAAAACCATTAAATTGAAATAAAAAAACTCTATATTATGAAACATTCTTTAATTATTATGATTTCAAGTCTCTTTTTTTTAACTTGTTATGTTAAAGGGCAAACGAAACAGGATTCTTTAGCTATCAAACAAGTTGCTTTAGATTATATCGAATCTCAACATAATGTTAAGCCTGAACAATTTGAAAGAGCAGCTCATCCAAGAATGGTTAAAAGAACTTTTTGGACGAATAAAGAAACGGGAAAGGAATATTTGCGAGAGACTTTTACCGATGCTATGATTTTACTTGCTGAAACATATAATCAAGATGGGGAAAAATTTCCAAAGAACCCTAAAAAAGAGGTTATCATACTTGATATTTTTGATAGAACAGCTTCTGTGAAACTTATTGCTGATGCCTGGATTGATTATATGCATATAGTCAAACTCAATGGAGAATGGAAACTTGTGAATGTGTTGTGGCAATTCAATGACTCTGAAAAACATTGACAAGAAATCTTATCGAATGAATCTGGTACGGTAAAGTAATAGAAGAAACAGTTTTACATGTAAAAAAAACTAAAAATCTTTTTGTTTGACAATTACGGTACAAATGGAGTAGAAAGGAAGTATGTGAGATAAGTTTTGGATTTAAAATAGTATTTAATAATGTTTAGTTACTATTTTAATTATATATGAGAACTATTTTATGAAATAATAGTATATTTAATAATCAACAACACAAGCACTCGGTTTATTCCTATTATTTAGTAAGGTTATACCGAATTTGGTTTATCTGGGTGTTGATCTTAATTAAGAAAATTGAAATGAAAATTAGAGAAACTTATAGAAATGATTATACCATTTCAACTGACAAGGATAAATTAGATATTTTGAGTATTCACAAATTCCTTGCAAATGAAACTGATTGGGCTAACGGAATTCCAATTGATACTTTGAAAACATCAATTGAAAACTCTTTGAATTTTGGGCTTTATTATGAAAACAAGCAAATTGGTTTTGCTAGAATAATTTCAGACTATTCAACTATTGCATATTTAGGAGATGTTTATGTTCTAAAAGAATATAGAGGAAAGGGATTAAGTAAATGGCTAATAAATGAAATAATGGAACATCCTAATCTTCAAGGATTAAGACGTTGGATTTTATTGACTAATACAGCTGAATGGCTTTATAAAAAGTTTGGGTTTACGGAAATACCTAATCCTGAATTTTATATGGAGAAACATAACCCAGATGTATATAATCACCGTTCTCGCACGAATCCTTCCATGTAGTAATGTGATTTTATAAAATCATCAAGTTAAAAAAAATAAACCTCTCAATAAAGAAAAATCTTTACCAAGAGGTTTTAATATAATAGCCTTATATATTTCTAAACCAAAGCCCCTTCCATAATTTCTTCTACAATTTCAGGGTTTAGTAGGGTAGAAGTATCCCCCATATTCGAAGTGTCGTTCGATGCAATTTTACGTAAAATACGACGCATAATTTTTCCAGAACGTGTTTTAGGTAATCCGCTAACAAATTGAATCTTATCCGGTTTTGCAATAGGTCCAATATGTTTGGAAACCAATTCTTTAATTTCTCGTTCTAAGTCTTCATTCACTTCAACGCCATCATAAACGGTTATATAAGCGTATAAAGCTTTCCCTTTTATATCATGAGGAAAGCCTACAATAGCCGATTCTACTACTTGCTCATGTTCATTAATTGCATTTTCAATAGGAGCTGTTCCTAAGTTATGACCTGAGACAATTACTACGTCATCTACACGACCTGTGATACGGTAGTTACCTGTTGCATCTCGATAGGCACCATCTCCAGTGAAGTATTTACCTTCATAAGCTGAAAAATATACTTCTTTATAACGCTGATGATCTCCATAAATAGTTCGGGCAATAGAAGGCCAAGGATATTTAATGGTTAAACGTCCCTCAGCTGCGGTACTGTTAAATTCAATTTCATTACCCTGTTCATCCATTAAAGCGGGTTGTACACCGGGTAGTGGTAAGGTAGCAAAAGTAGGACGTGTCGGTGTAATGCCGGCAATAGGAGAGATCATAATACCGCCCGTTTCAGTTTGCCACCATGTATCTACAATAGGGCAATTCGACTTTCCAATATGATCATTGTACCAGTGCCATGCTTCTTCATTAATTGGTTCTCCAACCGAACCTAATACCTTTAAATGTGATAAATTGTGCTTTTCAACTAATTCTAAAGGATGCTTTTCTAATGCACGAATAGCGGTAGGTGCTGTGTAGAAATGAGTGATGCGTAGTTTTGCACAAATTTCCCAAAAACGCCCGTAATCAGGATAAGAAGGAACGCCTTCAAACATAACCGTTGTTGCCCCTGAGCATAAAGGTCCGTAAATAATATAGGAATGTCCTGTAATCCAACCGATATCTGCTGTACACCAATAACGATCGTTTTCCTCCATTTGGAAAACATTTTGGAAGGTATAAGTAGCACCTACCATATAGCCACCACAGGTATGGACCATTCCTTTTGGCTTTCCAGTAGAGCCAGAAGTGTATAAAATAAACAACATATCTTCTGCGTCCATTTCTTCAGCAGGACATTCGGCTTCGGCTCTTAATAATTCATCTGCCCAGAAAACATCACGACCACCCATCATAGGAGTTGATTCTACCATTCGACGGTATACAATCACGCGTTCAATAGAAGGACAATCTTTTAATGCTTCATCACATATTTCTTTTAAAGCTACACGTTTGGTTCCTCTATATACTTCATTTGCTGTAATTAATAATTTACATTGTGCATCATTAATTCGGCTGGCAATAGCAGTAGAGGAGAAGCCAGCAAAGACAATAGAATGTACGGCTCCGATTCGAGCACATGCTAACATAGCAATAGCTAATTCAGGAATCATAGGCATGTACAGGCAGACACGATCACCTTTTTTGATACCGTTGTTTTTTAAAACATTGGCAAAACGGTTTACTTTTACGTACAATTGTCTGTATGTAATGTGACGAGATTCTTCATCAGGATCATTAGGCTCCCAGATAATAGCAGTTTTGTTTCCTCGTTCTTCTAAGTGACGATCTAAACAGTTCTCTGTAATATTAAGCTTTCCACCTTTAAACCAGTTGATTTCAGGTTTACTAAAATCATATTCTAACGTTTTATCCCAAGGCTTTTTCCAAAGAAATTGGTGTGCGATGTTGTCCCAAAAAGCTTCAGGATTTTCAACACTTTCTTTGTATGCTTTTTTATATTCAGCGAAGGTTTTGATTTGAAAATTTTCTTGACTCATAACGGTATATTTTAAAAGATATTAGTTTTGTATTAATTCATTAATTTCAGTAAGCACTTTTTTGATGGAAAAAGGTTTTGATAAATAAAGATCCGCACCTAGGCTTAATCCTTTATCAATATCAGCGGTTTTGTTTTTGGCAGAAAGAAAAATAACTTTCGTATGTTTTAGTTGATCATTTTGTTTAATTTGTTTTAATGTTTCGTAACCGTCTACATTGGGCATCATAATATCCAGTAGAATAACATCAGGTATATTTTGTTCTAAAATGGTTAAGGCTTCATCACCATCTCGAGCAATAAATACTTCAAAATGATTCTTTTTAAAAGCATATTCTAACGCCATTACAATATTGGGTTCATCGTCTACAATCAAAATCTTTTTTTTCATGAACATGGAATTTTAAACTCTAATTTAGCACCTTGTGTATAGGTTGAATCAGCCCATATAACCCCTTTGTGACTTTCTATAATACGTTTACAAATGGCTAATCCAAACCCACTTCCGAGTGGTTTTTTAATATTTTGGTTTTTAGATTGATAGAATTTATCGAAGATAAAGGGAATGTCATCTGTGGGTATTCCTTTACCATTATCTTGAACAGAAAGATACAATTGATTTTCTTTTTTACGAGCATAAATTTGAATAAAACCTTTTTTAGGTTCACAAAATTTTAAAGCATTGGAAATTAGATTTGTCATAACCTGTATGATTCGGTCTTCATCGTAAAAAACTTGAAAGTCTTTTTCAGTAGTGTTTTTTATTTGTATTTCTTTTGTTGATGCAATATGTGCGATTCCATTGATTACTTTATGTAAGGTTTGTTGAATGGAATATTCTTGAATATCCAATTGTTCTCTTCCTGAAGCTAACTTTTCTAAATCGAGAATATTATTAATTAACCTAGACAAACGATCGGAATCGTAAAGAATATTCTTTAAAAATTGTTGTTTAAGTTCCGAAGGCATATCATGGTCCATTAAAACTTCACTCGCTGCTCGGATAGAGGTTAACGGTGTTTTTAATTCATGTGCAACGGTATCTAAAAAATCATCTTTTTGTAAGTTGAGTAATTGGAGTTCTTTGTTAGCTTCCTTTAATTGATGGGTTAAGGCCGTTAATTGATTCGATTGTTCTTTCAAAATACGATTGGTAGAAATCGTTTCTTTTGATTCTTCTAGTATTTTTAAAACTTCTTGAATACTGATTTCTTCTTCTTTTACTACATTAGATATCAATATTTTGGCAGAAGCACTTCCAATAGATCCAGTGAGTAATTTTTCAGCAAAATTGATCAGCTTAGCATTGGCCATTTGAATGTCTTTGGAAATATTGTGCTTTTGGTAAAATAGATTTAAAGCCCTTTCTGTTCTATATTCTCCTAAAAATCGATTTAAGACATTTCGAATATCATCTACATAAGCTTCTCCTTTCCATACATATGAATTTTCTTGTGCAATCGTATGTGAATTGTTTACAATCATTTCAGCGTAATTACGCTCACGATAGTTAACTTTAGAAGAAAGAGAAAAGTATAAGTAGCAAATTAAATTAAAAAATAAACTCCAAAAAACAGAATGAGCAGCAGGTGAAAGAAAATCGATTCCAAAAAGTTGATAAGGTTTTAAAGCCGTAATTCCCCAGGGACCTAATTGTGAGAAATTAGAATCGTTTAAAATGGTATCCGTGATAAAAGGAGCGATGAGGGTATAAGTGGTAATTCCAAAACCGACTAGAATACCTATAATGGCTGCTTTTGAGGTTCCCCTGTTCCAAAATAATCCGATTAAAAAAGCAGGCGCTAATTGTGCAATAATCGTAAAAGACATTAATCCAATGGAAAATAAGGAACGTTCTACGGAAAATAAAACATAAAAGAAATAGGCAAAAATAATCAGTGAAAAAATAGAAATTCTACGAATGTTTTTGATATAGGTTGCATTTTTCTCTTGATTACTTTGACTTAATTTAGAAATAAAACCATAGGGAATAATCAAGTTGTTACTGAGCATGGTTGATAAGGCTAGGGTAGAAATTAAAATCATAGAAATGATAGCAGAAAATCCACCAAAAAATACCAAACACGCTAAGAAAATATGGTTGTTTTCTAGCGGTATTAACAGAGAAAAGTAATCTGGATTGGCTTTTGGGGAAATAGTTAGCAAACCACCCCACGCAATAAAGATTACAAATAAATTGAACAATAAAAGGTACAAAGGAAACAGCCAAATAGATTTTTTTAAATATTTCTCTCTATCATTTTCTACAACAGCAACATGAAATTGTCTCGGAAGCAAGAAAATAGCTAAAAAGGACAACAAAATCATGAAAAACCAATTTAATCCGGCTTCTAAGCCATTTAAAGTAGTAAGGTTTTTAAAATTTTCATGAGTTGTTATTTGGTTATAAATAGCAGTTGGACCATCAAATACAAAATAGGTAACATAAATTCCAATGATTAAAAAGAAAATAAGTTTAATAATCGATTCAAAAGCAATGGAAGCAATAATTCCTTTTTTTCTTTCAGAGGCATCTGTTTTTTGAGTACCAAAGAAGGCTGTGAATAAAGCGAGCAATACTGCAATATAAAATGTTAAATCTTTGAAAATAGTGGTAGAATCAGAAGAAACACTATGGGTTATGATTTCAAAAGTTTCAGATAGGGCCTTTAATTGTAAAGATATATAAGGAACAATTCCTATTAAACATATTAAAGTAACCAAAGCACCTAAAGTACGACTATTTCCGTAACGTAAAGAAATAAAATCTGCAATAGAAGAAATTTTTTGTTGTTTTGAGATACGAATCATTTTTCGCATGATGACAATCCATAGAGGAAAGGCAATGAGAGGTCCTAAATAAATTGTAAGAAAATGAATTCCTGAAGAAGCTGCAATACCCACACTTCCATAATAGGTCCATGCTGAACAATAAACAGCCAAGGATAGAGTGTAGATATAAGGGTTGTTGACCCATTTACTTTTGGCATTTTTTTCTGCCCATAAGGCTATAAAAAATAGGCAAACAAAATATAATAGAATGATAATGACTAAAACCGGACTACTCATAATATTGATTTAGAATATAAAATGAGATGATAATGGTTAATAGCCAAATGAAGAAAATAGAAAAATAGAGGATAGGATATCCCAAAATAGTCGTTTCACCATTGAATATAAATACTAAAGGTATATTCAATAGAAAAAATAATACAATGGATAAAACGATTAATTTTTGTTCATGTTTTTTCTTCATATTCTTAAATATAGTAATAAAGGTGTTGTTAGTTTATATGATTTATATAAAAAGATTTAAAATTTATACGAATGGAATTGGATTGATTTAAAATGTACCTTGACAAGATCTTAAAAACCTTGTCAAGGTTATTTTTTTAATGATGTGTTGCTTCACCCGCTCCACTTGGAATTCTAATATTCTCAACAATATCTTGTACTTCTTTTGGTGGTGCAGAAGTAAAATGACAAATTACTAGAGAAACAATAAAATTCAATAACATGGCAATGGTTCCAAATCCTTCAGGAGAGATTCCAAACCACCATTCATCTTTAGAAGGAAGTTCAGCATCAAACCATCCTAGTTTATATTTAATCATATACAATAGCATAGTCGTAATTCCCACAACCATTCCTGCAATAGCACCTTCTTTATTCATTCGTTTATAGAAAATTCCTAAAATAATAGCAGGGAAGAAGGATGCAGCAGCTAATCCAAATGCTAAGGCGACGACGGCGGCGACAAAACCTGGAGGATTAATTCCAAAATATCCCGCAACGCAAACAGCTGCAACAGCAGATAAACGGGCTGCAATTAATTCGTTTTTCTCTGAAATATCAGGTTTAATCATTTTTTTGATTAAATCATGTGAAACAGAGGCTGAAATGACCAATAATAATCCTGCGGCAGTGGATAATGCAGCGGCTAAACCTCCTGCAGCAACTAATGCAATTACCCAATTAGGTAAGTTAGCAATTTCAGGATTAGCCAATACCATGATGTCACGGTCTACTTTTAATTCATTGGTTGCTTTATCGGCTACGTATTGAATCTTACCATCATTGTTTTTGTCGGTAAAGGTTAAAAGTCCTGTAGTTTCCCATTTGTTAAACCATTCCGGCATTTCAGAATAATTACGGTTGCTTACGGTTTCAATAAGATTGGTACGAGCAAAAGCGGCCACGGCAGGTGCTGTGGTATATAAAATAGCAATTAAAAACAAGGCTAATCCTGCTGATTTTCGAGCATCTTTTACTTTTTTAACGGTAAAGAAACGTACAATTACGTGAGGTAAACCAGCTGTACCTACCATTAAAGCTAAGGTAATGGCAAATACATCAATGGTACTTTTAGTTCCTGAGGTATATTCTGAAAAACCTAATTCAGTAGAGAGCCCGTCTAGTTTATCGAGTAAATAGGTTCCTGTTCCATCAGCTAAGGTATCTCCAAAACCAAATTGAGGAATAGGATTTCCTGTCATTTGAATGGAAATAAAGATAGCGGGAACCATGAAAGCAAAAATTAATACACAATATTGAGCAACTTGGGTATAGGTAATACCTTTCATTCCACCTAAAACAGCGTAGAATAAAACGATAATCATTCCAATGATAACGCCTGTATCAATATCTACTTCTAAAAATCTAGAAAATACCAAACCGACCCCTCTCATTTGCCCTGCTACATAAGTGAAAGACACGAGTAAAGCACATAGTACTGCTACAAATCGAGCTGTTTTGGAATAGTAGCGATCACCAATAAAATCAGGAACAGTAAATTTTCCAAATTTTCGTAAATAAGGAGCTAGAAGTAAGGCAAGAAGTACATAGCCCCCTGTCCAGCCCATTAAATATACAGCACCATCATAACCCGCAAAGGAAATGATTCCAGCCATGGAAATAAAGGAAGCTGCTGACATCCAATCGGCAGCTGTTGCCATGGCATTGGCTAAAGGAGAAACGCCTCCTCCAGCTACATAAAATTCTTTTGTTGAACCGGCTCTTGACCAAATAGCAATTCCGATATATATTGAAAAGGTTACACCTACTAAGATGTACGTCCACATTTGAACATCCATATTCTTTTTGTTTTTAGAGTTAATACATTATTCTTCATCAAATCCATATTTCTTATCCAATTTGTTCATAAGACGAACATAAATAAAAATAAGAATGACAAATACATAGATCGAACCTTGTTGTGCAAACCAGAATCCTAGTTTGAAACCACCTATTTGTATAGTATCTAAAGATTCTTTAAATAAAATTCCAGCACCATAGGAAACAGCAAACCATATGAGTAACAATATAGTTAGATAACGTAAATTTTCTTTCCAGTAGGCTGTAGCCTTATGTTGTTTTTCTGACATAGTGTATTGTTTTAAATTATAAATAAATCATCGCTTGTAATGTTACAATGCTGTTGTCTTCATCTCCAAGCTTCTCGTTTTTATATTCTAAAGTGAGTTTAGAATTATGACCGCTTAGGTATAAATTAGAACCAATACTAAAAGTACTTCCGTTGTCGCTGATAGCATCGTAATTTCTATTGGCATAGGATACGTAGGGCTGAATTCGAGGTTTGGTTTTACTTCCAGGGATTAAGTATCCTACATGACCGTAGATCATATCTCCTGTACCGTAAGCACTATAGAGATAGTCTTTTCCATAATCATTGTTTTGGTAAGTGGCATAAGCAGTAATAGCACTACCATTTTCACCGAGAGGTGCATCATAAAAAGCATCTACAGCAAAAATAGAAACATCATCGCCTTTTAAGTTACCATTAGTATCAGCAATGACAGAACCGTTTGGATGGCTGAAGAAACCAGCTCCAATATTAAAGACCCTTTTGGTTCCTAAATAAGTACCCACTTTAAATGGAAGAAAGTTGGATTCTTGATCTAAAAGGTTGTATTCAAAGTAACCAGCAAAGGTTTTTCCGGCATCTTTTGTTCCTAATAAATTGGCTCCGCCATAAACGGCTGAACCACCATTTTCGGGAGTTCGTTCATCCAATCCATTTTTAATTGCATCATTAATGGCTACACGGTATTGTAATTTTCCAAATTTTCCTTTAGCAAAAACACCAATATGACGTGCAAATTGATCTGATAGCCCCAATGTAGCCCATGATTGACGATTGTTATCTAAGGTTAACATGTTTAAGGTACTCTGATTATTTAGTCTGGAAATACCATTGAAGTAATGTAATCCACCTCCAACGGTGTGGTTCTTAGCGACTTGATATTGAGCCCAAACATCATGGAAAAATAATTCAGCACCATCTCCTTTTCCTAAAGGTTCTAAGGTTGAATTGTTTAAATTGTTTAATCCGAAGTGGGTTAAAATTAAAAATTTGTCTGTGATTTGTGCATAAGAGAGAATTCGAGCCCTACGTAAATTAAAATTGGTATGACTTTCATCTTCTGCAACATCGTTATTATAAACACCTTGGACTTGTGCCCATGAAATAAAGCGAATGTATTTTGATCCGTCTTCATTTAGCTTCAGTTTTATACCTCCATTATAATCTGGAGATCCTTGTGCGAGTACTGTTTGAAAAGCAAATAAACCTAAGCTAATCAACAGTAGTAAGTGAGTTGTTCTCATAAATAATAAAAGTTTTATATGGCCATATTTATGATTATAACATTATGTTTTAATGCTATATAAAGCTCTTAATTATTTTTTATGATAGAAAAATTAGTATCGTTTTTTGGTAACTAGTATAGTTAATCACGAAAACGTTCCCATTTTATCAGCATAAATTTATCTCCAAGTTCGGTTACAACAACGCCTGCGCCTTGTAAGTTTTGAGTGTTTTGAAAGTAAGATGCCAATTCTGAAGCATTTAGAATTTTGTATGTTGGATGGTAATTGCTTTTGTAGGGACGTTTGATTCCGTATTTTTTAACCCAATTCATAATACTGACATGAGATATTCCTAATATACGTTCTATTTCACGGTAACTTAAACCTTCTAAATAAAGCTGTAATGATTTGTTTACGTAATAATCGTCAATTTTCTTTCCTGTTTTATTGACGGTAAAATAATAGTTGCATTTTTTACATTTGTAACGCTGTCTATTTTTTATAATACCGCTTTTTACAAACTCTTCAGAATTGCAATTTGGACAGGAGTCAATCTTCATAGATACTAAATTAGCAAATATATATTAAATTAGCAAATTTAGTTTTAAGGTATAATGATATAGGTTGTTATATTCTTTTTGAAAAGAAGTACTATTTTATGTTCTCATTATAATCCTTAAATTTGTCATAAATAAAAAAATCAAGCAAATGGATCGATTGTGGGTTTTCCAATCTGACAGACCTTTTACAGAAATAGAAACTGAAAAAATTTCAAATAGAATAAAGCAATACTTATCCCAATGGAATGCGCATGGGATTCCTTTAGAAGGAGGTTTTACGATACGTTATAACCAGTTTATTGTAATTAATGTAGATGAAGAGCAAGGACAGGCTTCAGGTTGTTCTATTGATAGTTTAACACATATGATTCAAGATCTTGAAAAGGAATTTAATTTATCCTTATTGAATCGAATGAACATTGCTTATAAAGAGCAAGATAGAGTTAAAATACTTTCATTAAAAGAATTTAAAAATGCAGTAACAACGGGTGATCTTTCTTCCGAAACTATTCTTTTTAATAATGCTGTAAGCTCATTAGAAGAGTTTAATACTCAGTGGGAAATACCGATTAAAAATAGTTGGGCTAAAACTTTGGTAAAGTAATTGTATTATAGTTTAAAAGAAAAAATCACGAATATAAGATGATCAAAAATATACTAAAGGTATTTATAGGAGGACTATGCCTGTTTTCAACGGTTTGTGCACAAAATAAAAATATTTTCTATAAAGATACTCTTCAAAAAGCATGGGTGGATAGTGTCTATAATTCAATGAATCAAGATGAAAGAATTGGGCAACTTTTTATGGTAGCAGCCTATTCTAATCGAGATGCGAATCATAAAGCAACAATTACAAAATTGGTTCATGATGAACATATAGGAGGACTGATTTTTATGCAAAATGATCCAGTAAAGCAAGCAGTTTTAACCAATCATTACCAACAAAATGCAAAAACTCCTTTATTGATAGGAATTGATGGAGAATGGGGGTTGGATATGCGTTTAAAAAATACCTTTCGTTTTCCTTGGAATATGACATTGGGAGCTGTGCAAGATGATGATGAAATATATGAAATGGGAGCACAGTTGGCACAACATTGTAAACGATTAGGAATTCACATGAATTTTGCACCAGTTGTAGATGTTAACACGAATCCTGAGAATCCTATTATAGGTAATCGTTCTTTTGGTTCTGATGTGCACAATGTTGCACGTAAAGGACAAGCTATTGCACAAGGAATGCAAGATAATGGTGTGATACCATCAGCAAAACATTTTCCTGGGCATGGTGATACAAGTACAGATTCACATAAGGCTTTACCCACAATAGAACATGATCGTCAACGTTTAGATGAGGTAGAATTATATCCTTTTAAAAAATTGATTGATGCAAATGTAGGGAGTATTATGGTAGCTCATTTGAATGTTCCTGAATTAGAATCCGATTCAAAATTACCTTCTTCAATATCTCCTAAAATTGTGGATGGTCTGTTGAAAAAAGAAATGGGATACCAAGGTTTGATTATTACGGATGCTTTAAATATGAAGGGAGTAGCTGATTTATATGCTCCAGGAGAAGTAGATTTAATGGCTTTCAAAGCTGGTAATGATATTTTATTGTTTTCTCAAGCAGTTCAGGTGGGGAAATCAAAAATCAAAAATGCTTTAACAAAAGGAACATTAACAGAGGCACGTTTAGAAGAGAGTGTTAAAAAGATTTTGAATGCAAAATATTTTGTAGGATTAAATCATTATCAGCCTATTAATTTAAATAATTTGGTTAATGATTTAAATGATAGTCGTAGTAAAGTGGTAAATCGTAAATTGGTAGAAGAATCGATTACGGTTTTAAAAAATGAAAAGAAGATACTTCCTATTGTCAATTTAGCAGATCAAACATTTGCTTACGTTGGATTAGAAGGGGATAAAGGAACTGAGTTTTATACGATTCTTAGAAAATATGTTGATGTGAAAAAGGTAGATATTAAATCTATAGCAGCTGTTTCTAAATTAAAGGATTATGATTATGTTTTTATAGGAGTACATAAATCAAATAAGAACCCTTGGAAAAGTTATAAGATCTCGCAAAATAGTCAAAATATTATCAAAGCCATTGCTGCACAAAACAAAGCTATTGTTTCCGTTTTTGCAAGCCCTTATAGTTTGTTGAATGTAAATACGGAAGGAGTAGAAGGTTTGATAATGTCGTATCAAAATAGTGAAGAAGCACAAAATGTAACACCACAAGTAATCTTTGGAGCCTTACCTGCAAAAGGGAAATTACCAGTAACATTGAATGATACTTTTAAAGCAGGGTACGGTATTACTTATCAAGATATTGAGCGATTAGGCTATGCGTTTCCTGAATATGTTGATATGAGTTCAATAAACTTGAAAAAGATTGATGAAGTTGCACAAAAAGCTATGACATTGCCTGCTACTCCAGGAATGCAAGTTTTGGTTGCACGTGATGGGAAAGTAATCTTTGAAAAATCATATGGTTATAAATCGAAAAAGCATTACCAAAGAGTAACTCATGATGATTTATATGATTTGGCATCCATTACAAAAATTGCAGGAACATTACCCATGATTTTTAAATTAAAGGATGAAGGACAATTAAGCTATGACCAACCTTTGATTGCCTATACAAAAAAAGCAAGTGGAACGAATAAGGCGAACTTGACTTTACGAGAAATTTTGGCCCATCAGGCTGGTTTAAAAGCATGGATTCCTTTTTATAAGAAAACGTTGAATGAAGATTTGTATCCAAGTAGTCGTTATTACTCCAATACACCTAAATCAGGTTTTGAAACAAAAGTAGCAGATGGGTGGTATATTATGGATACCTATCGAGATTCTATTTTAACAAAAATATATGCCTCTGAATTAGGGAGTAAGAAATATAAATATTCTGATTTAGGTTATTACATTATGCAAGATATTATTGAATCTAAAAGAGGAAAAACATTAGATCAATTAACCGAAGAAGAAATTTATAAACCTTTGGGAGCCTATACAATGGGTTATTTACCATTAAATCATTATAAAAAAAATGATATTATTCCAACTGAGTTGGATACATATTTTAGAAGACAACTAGTGCAAGGATATGTGCACGATCAAGGAGCAGCAATGAAAGGAGGAGTGGCAGGCCACGCGGGTGTTTTTTCTAATGCAAATGATTTGGCAAAATTAATGCAATTATATCTCCAAAAGGGATATTATGGTGGGAAACGTTATTTTCAAGAGAAAACAGTTGAAGAAGCAACTAAATATCAATATAAATGGAACGATAATCGTAGAGGACTAGGATTTGATAAAAAACCCTTGGATCGTATAGGTCAAACTTGTGAAAGTGCTACAGAAAATGTCTTTGGTCATGCAGGTTTTACAGGAACCATTACTTGGGTTGACCCTGATGAGAAATTGGTTTACGTTTTCTTATCCAATCGTATTAACGAACGAGTAGATCGGAATGTTTTATCAAAAGAAGATATTCGTGAAGATATTTTTCAAGCAATTTATGATGCGATTATGATTCGTCATAAACCAATACAAACTACTAATACAAATTCATAAAGGATTATTCTTTGATAAAATATTTTTTTATCAGGACAAAATAAAATTGACATTATAGTGTCAAAAGATCGACATTGTAATGTCAAATCATTGAGACTATAATGTCAGTCAAATTACACACATAAATCAATCTATTTTATCAAGAAGAAATTAGAAAAGCGTTTTGATGTAATCAGTATTTTGTTTGTATAGATAGTAAATTATTTAATTTTATAATATTGATGATCTATTATAGTACGGTTTGTTTTTCATTCTGTGCTTTTCACTTTTCACTTTTTAACGTATTTATGATATTAGCTTTCACTTGATTAAAAACAGTATTTTGAGCTTCTGCAAATGAAATATCGTAATGTCGTTCAATATCTCGATACTGTTCAGGATATTTTTGTAACAATTGGTTGTAATAATTGTCTAAAACTGCTTTAGAAGGAAGTTGATAATCGACAACTAAATTAAAGCGTCTACGCAAAGCATGATCTATCAAATTTAATTGATTGGTTGCAGCAATTAAAATACTATCTTTTGGTAAATGATCAATTAATTGGAGTAGTGTATTGACAACTCGTTTCATTTCTCCGTTGTCATGTATTTCTAAATCACGCATTTTTCCAAGAGAATCAAATTCATCAAAAAAGAGAATATCATTTTGGTATTTAACACGGTTAAATAATGAAGTAATATTAAGTGATGTTTCTCCTAATTTAGAAGAAACAATGCTTCCTAAGTTAACCGTATACAATTTTTTATCTAAATGATTCGCAATGGCTTTAGCTGTCATGGTTTTTCCACACCCAGTATGACCGTGTAATAACAACTTATTGGCTACAGGTAATTCGTATTGATTCAAAATATCAAAATGAACATATTCTTTTAAAAATTGTTCTATTTTTTGTTTTGATTCGTTATTTAAAACGATATCATGTATTTGTGTGTCAGAATAATCACTTAAATATAATTGACTCATAGAATGTGTTAAACGGTTAGACGGTCTAATATCGAATAAAGATATTGATTGTTTGTCTGTATAAAATGATTTTTTGCTATAATTTCCTCAGCAGATTGTACAAAAAGATCTTCTTTAAGTTCTTCTTGCCCTTCTTTAACCATGTCAAGCATTGTCTCTTGGTTAACTTCCATATGAAATTGTAACCCAAGAACATGTTCTTTATATAAAAAAGCTTGATTAAGACATGCTTTAGATTGAAATAGAGGAATACTATCTTTTGGAAGCTCAAATGTATCACCATGCCAGTGAAAGGTAGTGAAATCATTAGGGATGTCTTGAATTAAATTAAGATTAGAAGCTACTGAACTTTTTGAAATTGGATACCAGCCTATTTCTGTATGTGTATTCTTCTTGATTTTAGCACCTAATGTAGATGCAATCAATTGAGCGCCAAGACAAATACCGATTACAATTTTATTTACTAAAATAGCCTGATAAATGATTTCTTTTTCTTTTTTTAACCAAGGATATTGTATTTCATCGTATATGTTCATAGGTCCTCCCATAACAATTAAACAATCAAATTCATCTATTTGAGGAAGAGAATCATTCTCATAAAAACGTGTATAGGTCAAAGTATGCTGATTTTTATAAATCCAATTTTCTATAGACCCTAAAGGTTCATATGAAACATGTTGTAAACAATGTATTTTTAAATGATTGTTCATATACTTAATTAACTTTTTTAGTTTCGTCCCAATAGTAGCTATCTGGGTAGATACGTTCTCCAAATATGGCCGTCCCTACTCGAATAATGGTAGCACCTTCTTCAATAGCAATTTCTAAATCTCCACTCATTCCCATAGATAATTCTTTCATTTCAACATTTGGGAGATTTAGATTAATTACTTGTTGTTGAATATTTTTTAAAAGTTTAAAACATTTTCGGACTTCGTCATCTTGAGAACTTAATAGTCCAATTGTCATTAAACCTTTTATATTAAGGGTTTCAAGTTTTGAAATCTTTTCAATTAATTCTAATGCATCTTCAGGCTTGGCTCCAAACTTACTTTCTTCATATGATGTATTAATTTGAACATAAATGTCCATTGTTTTTTCCTCAAATAAGAGCCGTTTATGAAGCTTTTCTGCAAGAGAATATCGATCAACAGATTCAATACAAGTTACCCATTTAATGACCTCTTTAATTTTATTGGTTTGCAAGTGACCTATAAAATGTACTTCTGGATTTAAATCACTTACAAATTGACATTTTTGTTTCAGTTCTTGTACTTTATTTTCACCCATTAATAATTCTCCTTGTTCCATAGCAAACCGAATTCGATCTGTGTCTACTGTTTTGGTTGCTAACAATAAACGAACATCATCTTCCTTTCGATTGGCTTTTATACATGCGTTTTGTATACGTTTATGTATAATATCTAAATTGTGTTTAATTGAATTTTCCATTGTGATTAATATCTATAGGTTGATAGTCATAGCAGTCAATTTGAAGCTCAGATACATGTAGTTTTTTCTTTAATAAATTACAATAATGATTATTACCTTTTTTTTCATATTGATAACAAGTAAAGCACATACGTTGGATAGAAATAGTGCCTTGTTGGTTTAAAGAGTAGATGATATCGAGTAGGTTTTTATAAAATAGATGTTTATCAATTTCATTAATCTTTTCAATAGGGAGTTTTAAAGCATTAGGATATAAGCTTAGTTTTTTGGCTATATTAGTTCCTTCATGAGTTAAATGAATACAAAAACTACGAGAATCAATAGGATCTTTTTCTTTAATAATGAACCCTTTATTCAATAATGTTTTGATAGAGTCACTTATAGTAGCTTTTGAAAGGTTAAATTCTTTTGCCAAATAGCTTACTTTTCTTTTTTCTTCGGAATGAAAGAGAAAAAATATAAGCATTTGTATTTGGATAGGACTTAGTTTATGAGTATCATATTCTTTCCATAGTAAGTGCCTAAAGGCATTAGAAAGACGTTCTAGTGCTTCTATAATTTTGTGATCTAAAGATTGATCATTCAAATCGAATACTGACTTCATTTATTTTGGTTTAAAGTTACAATGACCTAATTCTAAAATATAATATCCTTTTTGCTCAATTTCCTTTTGAACTTCAGGACTGGCTTCTCCTACATGACAAAATTTACAATAACTTTTATTGAGCATTAAATTTTGCTTCTTTTTGTCTAAATACTCTTGACCAAATAGATGAATAACAGCTGGATTGTTTAATTTTGGTGGAACTAATATACCAAAGTGCATAATTTCTTCATCAGGTCTTTCCAAGTAAGTACACCACATCGCTACTTCCATATCTAATAATTGATATAAAAACACTTCAAAGTTAGTAATCCTAACATTGAAGAGCAAATTTTTACCCCTTTAAATCATCTATACTTGCTCCAAAATTGATATGAAGTACATTCCCTGAGCTTGTAACTAAGGCAGGTACTGATTTTACACCCAAGTCTTCAGCTTGTTTGATTAATTGTTTTTCTTCTCCTAAATGAACGAGATGAATATAAGTGTTTGAGTTGACTAACTCAAGAATATCATCTTCCGCACTAATGCATACAGGGCAGCCTGCATGATAAAATGTTACTTTTCTCATTTATTACAATTTTTAAATTTAATACAAATATAGTAAGGAGTGCTAACTAAATAAAAATATTTTTAAATAAAAAGAAAAGAAATAATGTAATGTATTGATTATTAGTTGTTTTTGTTTATGAAAGATTTGATAATAAATGGATAGTTTTTTTTATTTAATAATACTTGATTATCTTTAGTAAATTTGAAAAAAGATTTTAAAACTACATGAAAATAGGAATTGTATGCTACCCAACATTTGGAGGGAGTGGAATTGTTGCCACAGAATTAGGAATGGAATTAGCTAAGCAAGGTAACGAAGTTCATTTTATAAGTTATAGTGAACCCGCACGATTAAATGTATTAATGCCTAATATTACTTTTCATCCTGTTGAAATAGAAAATTATCCTTTGTTTCAATACCAACCTTATTCATTGGCGTTATCAACCTTAATGGTTGATATTGTAAAACAACATGGTTTAGATGTAATTCACGTACATTATGCTATTCCACATGCCTATGCGGCTTTTATAGCTAAACAGATTTTAAAAGAAGATGGAATTGAATTACCCGTTGTTACTACTTTACATGGTACGGATATTACACTGGTAGGTAAACATCCTTCTTATAAATCAGCTGTTGAATTCAGTATTAATCAATCAGATATTGTTACAAGTGTTTCTCAAAGTTTAAAACAAAATACATTAGATGTTTTTAAAATTAAAAAAGAAATACATGTGATTCCTAATTTTATTGAGTCGGAGTTATTTGATCATTTGAAGCAAAATTGTCCTAGGGAAAATTTTGCAACAGAAGATGAAAAATTATTAGTGCATGTTTCGAATTTTAGAGAGGTGAAAAATGTACCTCATGTTGTGGAAGTTTTTCATTTAGTTCAGAAAAAAATAAAAGCAAAACTTTTGCTAATTGGTGTAGGGCCAGAGCGTGAAAAAGTGGAGCTTTTAGTTCGAAAATTAGGATTAGAGGATCAAGTGTTTTTCTTGGGGAAAATACGTCAATTATACCAAATATTATGTGCTTGTGACCTATTTGTATTACCTTCTTCACAAGAAAGCTTTGGTTTAGCTGCATTAGAAGCGATGGCTGCAAGTTTACCTGTAATTTCTTCAAATGCTGGAGGTATTCCAGAAGTTAACGTGGAAGGTGTTACCGGTTATTTATCGAATATTGGAGATATAGAAGAAATGGCAGAAAATGCTATTGAGTTATTATCAAATGAAGAAAAATTGAAGGAATTTAAAGAGAATGCCAAAGCATATTCCTTTAAATTTAGAAAGGAAAAAATCCTCCCAATGTATATGAATTTATATGAACAAGCAATTAAAAAGGATTAAATGAATTTTGTAACAGAAATATTAAAACACAAAGGAACTCTTGATCAACGTCCTATTATTGGATATCAAAATACAAATGGAGATTGGGAAGAAGAAACATATGAAGTATTATATCAAAAAATACAAAAAACTTCAAATGCTTTATTGAATATAGGCATAGAAGAAAATGAAAATGTAGCGATCTTTTCTCAAAATATGCCGCAATGGACGATAACTGATTTAGCGATTATAAATATTGGAGCTGTAACGATACCTATTTATGCAACGAATACAGCAGATCAAGCAGAATATATTTTGAATGAAACCGAAACACGGTTTTTATTCGTAGGAGATATAGAACAATATGAAAAAGCCTTAGAAATTTTTGAAAAGAGTTCGTTTCTTGAAAAAATCATTGTTTTTAAGGATTCTGTTGAATTAAAATCAGAAGAGTCTCTTTATTTTTTAGATTTTATAAAAGATCAAAAAATAGAGTTTGAAACGGTATCAAGAAACTTGGATGATTTAGCTACTATTATTTATACTTCAGGAACTACAGGAGTTCCAAAAGGAGTGATGTTAACTCATGATGCTATATTACATGGGTTTAAAATTCATACCATTCGATTTGATTTAAATCCAGAGAAAGAGCATTCTTTATGCTTTTTACCTTTGACTCATATTTTTGAACGTGCATGGACATTATTTATGCTTAATTCAGGTATTAAGGTTTCATTTTTAGAGAACCCAAAAACGATTGCAGAGCAGTTGAAAATTGTAAAACCGACTGCTATGTGTGCTGTTCCACGTTTGTATGAAAAAGCGTATAATACCATTAAAACTAAAGTAGAAAATGATGCTGCTATAAAACAGAAAATTTTTAATTGGGCCTACAAAATAGGAGAGACGTATTCTAATTTGAAAAATAATGAAAAACCAATTGGAAGAATATTGGATTTTAAGTATTCCTTGGCAACTAAATTAGTGTTTTCAAAAATCAAAGAGCAATTTGGAGGACAATTAACTTTTATGCCAGTAGGAGGAGCTCCTATTTCAAAAGAAATTTCTAGTTTTTTCACTAATATAGGGATGCCTTTTGTAATTGGTTATGGATTAACTGAGACCACTGCAACAGTTTCTTGTTTTGAATATACAAATGTAACTCATGGGACAGTTGGAAAATTAATGCCGGAAACAGAAGTTAAAATTGGTTTAGAAGATGAAATCTTAGTAAAAGGGAAAACGGTGATGAAAGGTTATTATAAAAAGCCAATTGAAACAGCAGAGGTTTTTACTGAAGATGGATGGTTTAAAACAGGTGATGTAGGTATGTTTGATGCAAAGGATAATTTAGTTATTACGGATCGAATTAAAAACTTAATGAAAACTTCCAATGGGAAATATATTGCGCCTCAGCCTATTGAAGGGTTATTAATGAATGATCATTTAATAGAGCATGCTATCATTATTGGGGATTGCCGTTCGTTTGTAACCGCCTTAATCGTTCCTAATTTTGAGGCTTTGCCAGAATTAGCTGAAAGTTTATCATTATCATTTGAAAATACAGAACAATTTTTAAAGTTAGATTTAGTGAAAGAATTTTTTAAAAATAGAATTGGTATATCACAAGCTAATTTAGCTGCTTTTGAAAAAATTAAAAAGTTTGAATTAATTACACATGATTTTACTATGGAATCTGGAGAGTTGACACCAACTTTAAAAATTAAACGTAAGGTAGTGCTTGAAAAGTATAAGAATTTGATTGAAAATATGTATTGTTAAATCGTATATAAGTATAAATAAAAAAGAGAGAAAAATAATTTTCTCTCTTTTTTATTTAGCTTTATGGAGTAATATTGTATTTGGTCATTAAATAATTTTCTACTTTTTCAATTTCAGCATCTGTTAAACGATAATTGTAAACAATAACTTCAGCAATTTGTCCTTTCCATATTGAAGCTGAGCTTGTTTTGTTTCTAGAAAGTGATTCAAATTTAACATCAGTTCCATCTTTGACTCTAAAAATAGTTAAGGCAGGACTGGTAGGACGGTCAGTAGAATTTGCACTTGCGGTAATATCAGAACCATTTAGTTTTACTAAATCAAAGTTAGGTAATGAGGTTGAGTTGAGTATGTTTTTATTATTGTTAATAAAATCAGTGTTGGTACTATGTCCAAAATAAGGCCTGGTTTTATTTAGTGCATCAGTATCTTGATGACCCACAAAGAAAAAGGTTTTTCCATTAGCATATTCTTTATCAAGGTCAATTCTACAATAGTTATTACCTGATAAACGAAGAGCTTTATAAATGGTATTATTATAGTTTTCGACTTGTAGTGGAGCACCACAATTGTTGGCTATTCCATGTTCATTAGCATAGAAATCGGTAATATAATTATCAAATGTTTGACCTGTAACATTTTCAATTAAATCATCCCCTTTAAGCCAAAATTCAATGTTTTTTAAAGGAATTAAGATATTGTTTTGTTGATTATCAAAAGAACAACCTGGATATACGTATACTTTTTTAAGGATAGAAGATTTTAGGGTAGTACCATCATAAACATTTAAAGTTACATCAAAAATACCGTAATTATTAAAGGTTATTTGAGTAGATTGAGCAGAAGGTGTTGCAATAGAAGCACCGGTTGCATTTGTAGTCCACTGATAAGTAGGAGTGAAATTAGAATATACTTCTGAATCAAAAGTAAATACATCTGTGCTTTCAATAACAAAGGTTTTATCACTTGAGATTTGTGTAAAAGGTTCTATAGCACTAGAGTTAGAATAAACATCAGCTGTCCAAAGTCCCATACCTTGGTTAGCTAAAATTAATTTATTTTCACTATACATTACTTTCATAGTCATAGGTAAACTACTCGCAGGTAATCCTGAATTGTAATTATACCAAGTATCATTGTCAATTTCATAACGATATAATAAGTTGGAATTGGTTTTAAAGGCATACATATTATTGGAAGACCATTGGAAAAGTAATTCGGAAATATCTCCAGGAGGCGTTGCCAACTGATTAAAAGTAGTTCCACCATCTTTACTTTCATAGAGGATAGAAGAATCTTGTCCATAGGCCCAAACATGATCAGGATCTTGATCATCTACTTGGAGTCTGAAGTTAAGGCTTTCGGAGAAAGTATGAACTGTACTCCAAGTTAGCCCCCCATCGGTCGTACGTTGTAGAATATTAGAAGGATCACTATTATTGGTTCCGTTTTTAAGAGTAACATAGATATAGTTTTCATTGGTGGCACAGGGTTCCATGCTATAGGTGTCAGCACCGAATGTGTGAAGTAATAGAGCTTCTCCTACATCAATAATTTTAAAGAGTTCACGTTCATTATCTTTACTAAAATAGTAGAAAATACCAGAAAGTGTTTTTTTAGCTCCGTAGGCTGGAGTATTTTGATCTTGTCTAACTTTAGGGTAAGTAGGGGATAGTTGGGATATAGAAGTATCTCTTTCACCATCTAAAGTTAAAGGGATAATAGCATCTGGAGCATCATTATAGTATACGGCCCTCTCGTCATGAGCTAAATAAACTAATCCAGTAGAAGCTTCACTTCCTCCCATACTTTTCCATCTGAATTCACTGGGATAAGTATGATAATAGGCAACATCTCCATTATGGTTTCTTCCACCAGTAATAGTAGGATGAAAGATTCCTACATCAAGTCCCCAAAATTCAGATGGGAGACCATAGGATTTAACTTCAAAGGGAGTACGAAAGAAATCTTCACTATAGATAATTCCTCCATCGTTAGAAACAAAGGTCTCTACAGTCCCGTTGACTATCATAGAATGAGCACTTTGAATATCACTGTGGGCATCAAAATTTTGGCCACCAGATAATCGAATCCAGCTAACTCCACTATCTTCGGTTCGATATGTTTCTATTCCTCCTAAGAGTACTTCGTCATCATTATTTGGGTTGACTGTTATGGCTGTATTCCAAAAACCCTGATGTATTCCCGATCCATAAGAAGCTACAGGATTTATATGAGTCCCACCTGAAACGCCTCTATTGTAACCTGAAGCTCCTTCTCCAGGTCCAAGAGGATCGGTCAAACTCCAATTGCCTCCTCCATCGTTGCTACGATAAAGTCCAATAAATCCAAAATCTTGGGAAGAAGTGTAGTTTCCAATTACATGAACATAAACTAAATTTTCATTGGTTTCAGATAAACCAATTCTTCCTCCAGCAGAGATAATAAGTTCGGTATAACCACTAGGAACAGCTAACCAGCCGTTTCCATCTTTACTAGTCCATGTATTTCCTCGGTTTTCAGATTTGTAAATAATTTGTCGGTTATCAGTATCATCAAAAGTCAATACATAAATAATATCATGGTTTGTAGGGTGCATTCTAATATCAGAAGAAGGTTTTTGAAGTTTTGTGTATTGAGAAACCGTATTGGTATCCAAATCGTATTCCCAGATTCCTCTTCTTCCTGTAATTAAAATAAGAGGTTTTTCACCAAGAGTAGGATTTGGAATAATTTCTACTGCAGTAATAGCATCAACATTAAAATCAGGAGAATTGGCTGGTAATCCACTTGATGAAATACCAGTATCAACCCAATTGATACCTCCATCTTGTGTTACATAAATACGATTAGTGGTGGTAAAAACAATAAAATCTTCGTCTTGAGGATGAAATTTAACCACGGATACTCTTTTATTGATATCTATATTATTCGTAATGGTAAACCAATTAGTTCCTTTATCATTTGATTTGAACACATTATACTCTTGGGTACCACAAACAATTACATCAGGATTAGATCGAGAGCGATCAATTGTCAGAACACAGCTTTGTAGATTAGCAGTTTTATTCTCTGCAAATCGTGAGACCGTTTCGTGAGGGCCAATAAAATTCCAAACATTGGAAGTTTGTGTTTTCCAATCAACAATATTATCAGTAGTAGGAGCAGAAAGAGCTTGTATACTAGAGGTATTTAATCGAGCTGATCTATTAGAAATAGTTTGGGGTTGTTGAATAGTATGTTCTCTGATATCTCCATTTTGGTCAGCATGGTAGGCGTTTTGCTTTCTCCAATGATAATAATCATTAAAGGCCAATCCTAACTCTCTATGAGGTGTGAAAGTTCTGTATGGATTAATAGGTTCCCCTGTTATTTTAGCTACTTCAATTTTATAAAGTGAATCTGCAACAAAGAGATTAGGAGTTTCTTTTTCAATTTCTTTTATAAAAGAGTAATGAGGTTCTTGTGAAAAAGAAAAAAATGATACAAAAGTAAAGGCTAAGATTATTAAATTTTTTCTAATCATGTTTCAGTTATTATAGTCCCTTATTAAAGTTTATTAGATAAACCATAAATATATTTTTTTATTACGAATATTAAGTTATCCGTATTTTAAAAATAAAGATAAATTTAATAAAAAAAATAAAAATATAAAATTAGATTACTTCAGTTTATTGTAAGATTGATGAACTGTAAAAACCGATTAATTATTTTAAATACATAAAAATGATCATCTTTTGAGAAAATAGTTATAGTAAGTTTTTCAATTTTGTTTATATATTAATTACTGTTTTTATATTTAAATATTGTATTAGTCTAGGTTGTTTTAATAAATGAAATGATGCTTTTTTAATATAATTATTAAGTTATCTATTTGTTTAATTAAAGATAGTTTTAATAAAAAAATAAAGATTTAAATTAGATTATTACTTCTTGTTCTAAGATAAATAAACAAAATATAACGATTAAAATATTGTTAGTGATATGAAATCATCTTTTAAAAAGATGTTTAAAGTAAGTTCTTAGATTTTATTTCTAAGTATTGATTAATGGTATTGATTATTAAATAATTTGGGTTGGTTAAAATAGTTAAAATCCCATTTTTATTGAGCTCTTTTTCTATCAACTTTTTTTCGTAGATGAATTTTTCAGCTAGGGTTTTATCATATACATCATGGATATGTTTTGATTTTTTTTGTGTTAATTGATCTAATTCGGAGTTTTTAAAGAGAATAACAACTAGTAAATGGTTCTTATTAATGGCTCTTAGGTATTTTAATTGTCTTTTTAAAGAGTCTAACGTTTCAAAATTTGTATAAAGGAACAATAGGCTTCTATGTGTGATTTTATGTTTTAAGTATACATATAATCGTCCAAAATCAGTTTCTTTAAAATGAGTGTTTATATTGTATAAAGCTTGCTGAATTAAATGCATTTGATTGTTTCTTCGATCTGCAACAATTAAGTCAGAAAGAGAAGTTGAAAATGTAGCCAAACCAGCTTTATCTTCTTTTTTTAAAGCTACATTTGAAATAACTAAAGAAGTATTGATGGCATAATCTAATAATGTCATTCCGTTGAAAGGCATTTTCATAGATCGCCCTGTGTCAATTATAGAATAAACTGATTGAGATTTTTCTTCTACATATTGATTAACCATTAATTGGTTTCTTTTTGCTGTCGCTTTCCAATTAATATGACGTATATCATCACCTTTTACATAATCTTTAATTTGATCAAACTCAGAGGAATTACCAACACGTCGTAGTTTTTTTAACCCTGATTCTGTCAAAGTTTGTGAAAAAGCGATTAAATCATATTTTTTTAATTGAATGAAAGATGGATAACAAGGGATCTCTTGGTTTAGAGGTGTTTCGATATTAAATCGACGCATGACAAACCCTAACTTTTTAGTAAAAACAAAAATATTAATATTCCCAAAAGAGTATAATCCTCTTTGTGTTGGGCGAAGATAATAGGTTAATGTTTTTTTCTCTTCTGATGGTATGGAAAGTGTTTTTTTGAAATCACGGATTTGAAATTCAATGGGGATTTCGTCAATAATTTCAGTTTCAATATCAAATGTATAATGATTTTGAATAGCAATTTGTATAGGGTTTTTGTCACCATTAGAAAGTTTATCGGGAACAAATCGATCAGCAGATATACCTTTTTTAAGATATAATAAAGCTAAGTCAGTAAAAGTTAAAAATATTAGAATTCCTAAAGCTAGCTGAGCGATATAATATAAAAAATCAAAGAAATAGGATAGGAAAAAAAGTAAAGTGATAAACCCTATGCTATAATAAAAACGAATATTTAAATAAAGACTTTTTATAAATGCTATCATATATTTAAGTAATAATTGAAAAACTAACTTGTGAAATTTTGAAGTTTAATTATTGAAAAGTGCTATTTTTTACCTAGGTATTTCAACAGAATCAATAATTTGATTCAAAACAACTTCAGAAGTTATACCTTCCATTTCACGTTCAGGTGTAATAATAATTCTATGTTGCATGACAGGATAAACGGCTTTTTTTATATCTTCAGGTGTTACAAAATCACGCCCAGCCATTAAAGCAAAGGCTTTAGATGCTGATAAAATGGCAAGAGAAGCTCTTGGAGAGGCTCCTACATACAAAAATGGATTGTTGCGAGTATTACTAGCAATTTCGGCTATGTATTTAATTAAATTTGTTTCTATTTGAATTTGCGTTACAATTTGTTGATAATGTGTTATTTCTTCAGAAGAAACAATTGATTGAATACTATCTGTTTCCTTTTTATTTGATCGTTTATGTTTTTGTTCAATAATTTTAATTTCTTCTTCTACAGAAGGGTAATCTACATTTATTTTAAATAAAAAACGATCTAATTGAGCTTCAGGCAAGCGATACGTTCCTTCTTGTTCAATTGGGTTTTGAGTAGCAAAGACTAAAAATGGTGCTGCCATTTCATAAGTTTGACCATCTACAGTAATTTGTCGTTCTGCCATAGCTTCAAATAAAGCTGCTTGTGTTTTAGCAGGAGCTCGATTGATTTCATCAATTAAAATAATATTTGAAAAAATAGGTCCTTTTATAAATTCAAAATCATTTGTTTTATTATTGAAAATAGAAGTTCCGATAACGTCTGAAGGCATTAAATCAGGTGTGAATTGAATTCGGCTGTACCCTGTGTTAATTGTTTTAGCTAATAATTTTGCTGTGATGGTTTTGGCAACTCCAGGTACTCCTTCAATTAAAGAATGTCCATTTGCAAGGATAGAAGCTAGGAGCAAATCGATAAAAGTATCTTGCCCAACAATAATTTTTCTTAATTCTTCTTTAATTTTAGTAATAGAAGATTGAATAACACTTAAATTTATGCGATTTTCGAACATATTATTTGTAAGTGGTTGTGGAGTTTCTGATTGAGGATAGTGCTCTGTATTTGATGTGTTGTTTTCCATGTTTATAATAATTTTGTTTTGGTATAAAATGTATGAATAGCTTGATCTAACCGAAGTAAATCATCATCCTTTAAAATTTGACCTTTTATTTTATCATTTGTTTTTCTAATGGTAATAAATAAATCATTAATTTCTTTTCTAGAAAGTCCTGTTTTTTGCTCAAGATTTTTTAAAAAGGTATCATTGATATGTTGAGTGCTAATTCGTAGTTCTGTTCGTATTTTTTCATAGAAGAAAGTTAGTTTCTTAGAGGCGATATCTTCATTTGATTTATTGTTTAAATATAAATTAGAAATGGTTTTAGTAAAATCAACTGATGTGTTCCGTACAGGAGGAATGAATGGAATAATACGTTGTTTTCTCTTTACTTTGAATAATAAAAAAAGTCCAAAACCAATTAAAGTAGAATATAAAGTCATTCTTAGAGAATCATTTTCTAAAAAATAATCTAATTCAGAAAAAGCCTCAGGTTGATTATTGCTATTAAGTTCTTCATATGTTTTCGAACGGCTTCGCTTTGAAATATTGTAGTTATCCCAAAAAATATGATCTTCTCTTAGATAAGAAAAACAGTTACTTACATATTGAGAGTGAGAAGGATCGTTTAATAGATAAAAATTGGTGAATACAAGAGGCTGTGTGTGGATATAAAAAGCACCATCTCCGTAAATAATACGAACAAAGTTTACTTTTTTATTTCCAATTTCATTTTCAAAATAACCTAAGACACTCGTAGTTTGGTCGTTGTATTGTTGAATTGATACATTGTGTAAATAGCGTTCAAAAAAATAATGATTTTGTTGTAGATTTTGAGCAACAAATGATAAAGTATAGTCATCATCTTTTTCAGAGATAGGGATAGGGAAATCTATAGTAAGGTTAACTCCTAAAGCTTCTTCTAATGTGTAATTCAGTTGATGTGTTGCAATAAAAGCAATATTTCCTTCTTCAACAAAGGCTAAAAGTTCATCAATACTACGTTTATTCATATTAAAGTTGGAGTCAAGGGCAATATAATTCCCTGTTGGATCAAGTTGTTCATTCTCAATAATATCGTCAATAAAATTTTTTTTGATAATAGTGAATTTTTTATCTGGGAATAGGGTAGAAGTTTCATTTTCTAAAACTTTTGTACTAAATGCTTTTGTTTTTTTAGAGTCAAAATTTTCATCCCAATCTGAAGAACAACCGATTAAAAAGAATAAAAGAGGTATTATGTATAAGTGTTTTTTCAAGATAGGTGTTTTAAAATCGTTTCGAATTCTAATAAAGCTTTGTTATAAAGTAGGCTATCAATGTAATATTCCCCATACCAAACATAGTCATACCAATGTACTATTTTTTTAAAAGAGGTTTTTAATTCTTTTGAATCAATTTCATTATAGTAATCATAATTAGTTTTGTCTTTTTTAAATTGAAAAATTTCTTTTTCAATCATTTTTTTAAAGACTTTTAAAAATTGTAAGCGTAGAGCTAAACGATAATTATGTTCTTGTTTTGCATTAAGAATTAATTGATCAATTTCATTTAAATTAGAAGTGTTGATAATTTCTTCTTCGGAAAGGTTTTCTACTTCTTTTAAATTTCTATGAATTATTTTTTGAGATCTAAAAGTAGAATTGGAAAGATTTAAGTATAAAAAATATCCTAAAATAATAATTAAAAATAAAACAGAAACCCATGTGATAAAGGAAGCAATTCCATCGGAAGTTAAACTATTGAGCCAATTCCATGAAAAATCAAATGAAGTATTTTTACGATCTTTTTTAGTTTTTTTAGGAGGATCTTTTTCATTTTGAAGAGGAATTTCTTCGTAATGATAATCTTTTGAAAGATATTTTTCTTGAAAATTTTCTTCAAAATGAGCTATTTTTTCTAAAGGAAGGGTGTCTTCAAGCTGAGATAGTGGAATTTTTTTTTCCTCTTCATTTTCTTGTAATTGAATAGGAGAAACCTGTTGACCTTGACCAAAGCTGGAAATAATAAAGAATAAAAAAAATATATAAGGAAGGCTTTTCATAAAGTATTATTCAATAAAGTTTAGCGGTTTAGATGTTATTTTTTTATATACTTTTCTAGGGTAAATCATATAATACCAGATGATAAAAGATAGAGTTCCTAAGCTAATAATCGTTTTAGGAATCCAAATCATTTCATCTGCAAAACGTGTAACATACCCCTCAATAAAGGCTGCAAATGTAATAAAAGGAATTGTGCTGATGTAAACTTTTATTGCCGCCGCCGCACCATTACGAATGGATAATTTTCTAGAATAATTTTTAGGAAATAGTAAACTCCCTCCAAGCATTAACCCTGACATTAAAGCTATTACAATAGAAAAAATTTCAAAGGCTCCATGCATCCAAATTCCTAATGCGGATTCTAAAAGTAGATTTTCAGTATGAAAAAAATATTGAAAAGCTCCTACCATAATACCATTCTTAAAAGCAAAGTAGATTGATCCTATTCCGAAAATAATACCAGAGGTAAAAACCATAACAGAAATACGTAGATTATTTAATCCTATTCCTATAAAACTTTCAAAAGCAGACCCCGTTTTATAAACATTTAATGGATCTCCATTTTTAATGTTCTCTTTTGTCATCTCAACATAGCTTGTCCCTAATATTTCTTCAACATATAAAGGATCTTGTATGGAAGAATAAACCCCAACAGCTATAAAAAATATAAAGATGATAAAGGCAATTAACATATAATGCCTATTTTTATAAAGTGTTAAAGGTAAATCGTATTTAAAGAAATAAGAAATTTGTCCCCAACTTGTAGCACGAGAAGTATAAATCTTGTGAAAAGCCCGGGCAGATAAATCATTTAAATATTGAATGGTTTTGCTTTTAGGATAATAAGTTTGAGCATAGGCTAAGTCGTTGGTTAAATGGATAAATAAATCAGCTAGTTCATCGGGAGTTTTTTCTGTTTTCCCAAACAAAGCTTTTTCAAAATCCAACCATTTTTGCTTATTTTGCTTTATGAATGCAACTTCTCTCATAGTATTGAGTTGTAACAAATGTATGAAAAATGAACGATATTCAGATTACAACTTCCCAAAATGTTGCAGTGAATTTTAATTTAGGTTCAGTGGGGCATCGAGTGGGAGCTTATTTGATTGATTTTATAATAAAATGTGCCTATATGTTTATTGTAGGGACTGCTTTTGAGCGTTATACAAGTGATAATACAGAAATAGGAATCGTTTTTCTTTTCAGTCCAGTTTATTTTTATACACTTTTAAGTGAAATTTTAATGGGAGGCCAAACCATAGGGAAAAAAATAGTCGGTATTAAAGTGGTAAAATTAGAAGGATACGCAGCAGGTGTTAAAGAGTTTTTTTTACGATGGGTATTAAATGATGTGTGGTTGTTTTTATCATTATCCATCGTTGCATATGCTTTTTCAGGAAGTTGGGAAGTTTGGCTAAGTTTGTTTCCCTTAATATTTATTGTAGATTTTATCGTTATGGTAGTAAGTAAAAAAAATCAACGAATAGGTGATATTTTAGCAGGGACAACAACTGTTACAATACGGAATCATACGCATATAAATCAGACTATCTTAGAAAATCTGTCAGAAGGTTATCAACCTGTTTATTCGCAGGTTATCAAATTAACTGATGGAGATGCTAGAATTATAAAGGAAGCGTTTAAAACAGCACGTAATTTGAACGATAAAGCCACATTAAAACGATTACGAAAACGTATTGAAGATGTTATAGAAATTCAAGATCAAGAAAAAACCGATATTCAATTTATAGCTACGGTGATGAGAGATTTTAATTATTATACTCAAGATATGGTTTAAATTGAAATCATAGTATTTTATAGTCATTATATTACTTTTCATGGTTAATTTTAAATTACAACTTACTAATTTTACTATATTGCCGTATTTTTAAAGAAAGTATATTATAGAAATGGAAGTTGTAACTATTTTAGATATTATAGGAACAGGTTTTTTTGCTATTTCAGGAGCTTTGTCAGCTATGAATAAGCGATTGGACTTGTTTGGAGTTTTTATCATTGCAGGAGCAACAGCAATAGGAGGAGGAACTATTCGTGATTTATTAATAGGTGATCAACCAGTTGCTTGGATCAGATCATTAGTTTACCCAACTACCATTTTTGTAGGATACATTCTAGCTATTCTTTTTAGAGAAAAATTAGGCTATTTAAGAAGAACCTTTTTTATTTTTGATACAATTGGATTGGCTATTTTTACTATTGTAGGAGTTGAAAAAGGATTGAATTTTGGAATAGATCCTTTTTTGTGTGTTATGTTAGGTATGATGACAGGTACCTTTGGAGGAGTTACACGTGATATATTGATAAATGATGTTCCTCTAATTTTTCATAAAGAAATATATGCCTTAGCAAGCGTTTCAGGAGGATTACTTTTTATTTTACTATATAAAATAGGTATTGAAGATAATATAATTTATATATCAACCGTTTTAACTGTTATAATTATTAGAACAATAGTAGTTCGGTATAATATTTCATTACCCACAATTTATCATGATAAAAAATAAATTAGAAGAACTTATAAATCATATTCAGTATACAAAATTAAGGGGAGAAGAAGCACATAAAGAGATGTCTCCAACAAATCGTAGTATTTCTGCAAAAGGAGTAAATATAAATGAAATTCGAAAAGCTTCCGTTTTAATTGTATTATATGGAGAGGCAGAAACAATTAATTTTCCTTTGATAGAACGTCATGTATATGAAGGGAATCATTCTGGAGAAATAGGTTTGCCAGGAGGGAAAATAGAAGATTTTGATCAAAATACTTCTAGTGCAGCATTAAGAGAAACAGAAGAGGAATTAGGTATTTTACGTGATGATATAGAGATTATAAAAGAATTAACATCTATATATATTCCTCCAAGTAATTTTTTGGTAACACCTTATATTGGTTTTTTATCTAAAAAACCAGATTATGTGCCAGATCCTATCGAGGTGAAGAATATTATAGATATATCCGTTAATCAATTGGTTAATGAAGATAATAAAATAAAAGTATCTATTGATAAAAAACATATACAGGCAACAGTACCTGCTTTTCAGTTTGAAAATCATATCGTTTGGGGAGCAACCGCTTGTATACTAAATGAATTAAAATATTTACTAAAAAATCATTAGATTTGTCAGATTACTAAAATCCTATATGGAACAGAAAAAGAAAAAAGGAAATTTATTTGTTAACCCATTCGGTCATTTACATATTGTTAAACGATTCCTAATTTTTATTTTTGGAATTATTTCTTATAATCGATATAATGGATTTAACAAATTAAAAATATCAGGAACAGAATATTTACATGGTTTAGATCCTAAAGGAGTTCTGTTTGTATCTAATCATCAAACGTATTTTGCAGATGTTTTTGCTATGTATCATGTGATGTGTAGTGTTAATAACGGTTATGATAATACAATTAAAAACCCAATTTATTTGTTAAATCCTAAAGTGGATATGTATTATGTAGCAGCTAAAGAAACAATGAATAAAGGTTTTTTAGCAAAAGTTTTTGGCTATGCAGGGGCAATTACTGTTAAAAGAACTTGGCGTAGCGCAGGTAAAGATGTTAAACGAAAAGTAGATTTTTCTGAAATTTCGAATATTGGAATAGCATTAGAAAATGGATGGGTTATTACATTTCCTCAAGGAACTACAAAAGCTTTTATGCCGGGTAGAAAAGGAACGGCTCATGTTATTAAAAAATATAAACCTGTGGTAGTACCCGTTGTTATTGATGGTTTTAGAAGAGCTTTCGATAAAAAAGGATTGATTGTTAAAAAAAGAGGTGTCGAACAAAAAATGACATTCAAAGAACCTTTAGATATTGATTACGAAAACGAAAGTACTGAATCTATTATGAAAAAGATAATGGATGCTATTGAGCAATCTCCTGAATTTTTAAAAGTAAAACCACTTGAAAATCAAGAAGAGGAAGAGATTACACCTAGAAACTTTTATTAAATAAAAGTTTAAATTGAAATATAAAAAAGCGTTCAAACATTTATGTTTGAACGCTTTTTATCATATTCTTTTGTTCTATGTTCTAAGGAACTTTAATTTCTTCTAAAGTGATGAATACTTTAGTTGAGGAACAACTCCCAGCTGGACAAGTGGTTGTATTTGCTGCAGAACCAGGTGTTGATGACCCCATCATAAATCGTATATTATAAAAGGTTTTATCACTACTGTCGGTTGCTGTAAAAGCATATATTCGTTGCTCTGGTAATCCTGATGCATAAACTCCAGGATCACCCCAACTAGGAAAGTTTCCAGCAGTTTGCCCTGTTGCAGTAACCAATCCTGCTGCACTTCCGTTGTATCCAGCCCATTGGTTTGCAGGAAGTCTTACCTGATTGGCCATAGATCCTCCCATTCCTCCATATACAAAATGAACATTCTGAATGATGTCTATTGTGGAAGATGAATTGTTACGAATTTGAAGATTTGAGTCTGCAAAGGCAGTACCTGTAGGTACAAAACAACGTACAGAGAAATTTCCATCAGGAGAGTCAATTACTATATCATACCCTTGTCTTCCATCAGCTGTAGTAAGTTCTAAAGATCCTAATACGGCTACCTTCTTAATATCCGCATTACTTGATGATGCTCCTACTACTGCATCACAATTTGTAAAGCTACTTCCTGTAGTTAATCCAATTCCAATACCTGCTAAACCTGTTGAAGTAATATTAAAAGTTGCTGTAGTAGGTGAAGCTGCTGTTGGAGTTCCACTTACTACAAAAGTAAGTTCTCCATTTCCTACTTCTAATTTTCCTCCTTGTAATACAGCTGTTAAATTGTTTGTTGCAGCACTTGGTCCAATAGTATATCCACCATTGTATTGTCCTCCATTACCACCTGAATACGGTACTTTAAGTATATAATCCGTTATAGCAGTATCTGGATAAGTAGTCGGAGATAAAACTGCATTTGCACAATTAATATCAGTTAATTCAGCTGGCGTAGAAGTTGAATTGTCCATAATTCTCCACTCTGTTCCATTCCAAAAATAGAAACCTTTTGCCAGACTTCCACCACTATTATATACTATCAATCCTTCAGGTTGAGTACTGTCTCCGTCTAAGTCCACTGTAGAAGAAGTTAAAGTAACACGAGGTACTAAAACTCCTTTGTCAGTTGATACCACATCTAATACTGATTCACTGTTTGGGTTATCGATTCCAATACCTACTTGGGCATTGATGGCTAATGAACAGCCCAATAGCACTAACATGCCTATGGCATGTTTAAAATAATTTTTTTTCATAATTTTCCCTTATCTATGTGATTAAAATATATCCCCAGTTCATATAAATATACTATACATACTTACATATGTTTAATATAATACGCAAAACAATTAAAAACATACTACAAAGTATTTATTATTCGTTACTATAGTAATATAATTTAGATAAATGGTAATGATTTATAGGTGAATGGAATTGTAGAGAATAGTGTTATAATCTAAAATAAATACCTTAAATTTACTTCTTCAAATTAAAAACGTCGGTTTTACAAGTGAAAGTACATTTTATAGCAATAGGAGGGAGTGCCATGCATAATTTAGCTATGGCTTTACATACAAAAGGTTTTCAAGTAACGGGTTCTGATGATGCTATTTTTGAGCCATCAAAATCTCGATTAGAAGCAAAAGGGTTACTACCTAATGAAATGGGATGGTTCCCTGAGAAAATCACAGCAGATTTAGATGCTATTATTTTAGGAATGCATGCTCATGATGATAATCCTGAATTGGCTAAAGCAAAGCAATTAGGATTAAAAATTTATTCTTATCCTGAGTATTTATATGAACAGTCGAAAGATAAAACACGAGTGGTTATTGGAGGATCTCATGGGAAAACAACCATAACATCGATGATTTTACATGTATTACATTACCATGAAATTGAGGTTGATTACATGGTTGGAGCACAATTGGAAGGATTTGATTGTATGGTGAAATTAACTGAAGAAAATGATTTTATTGTTTTAGAAGGAGATGAATATTTGTCTTCTACATTGGATCGTCGCCCAAAATTTCATTTGTATAAACCTAATATAGCTTTATTGAGTGGAATAGCATGGGATCACATTAATGTGTTTCCAACTTTTGAAAATTATGTAGAACAATTTAGAATTTTTGTGTCTTCCATAACAAATGGGGGAGCTATGATATATAATATTCAAGACGAATATGTAAAAGATGTAGTAGAGAATACAGATAATATTCTTAAAAAGTTTCCTTACGAAATACCTACTCATACAATTGATGATGGTGTTACATTATTAGATACCCAAGATGGTCTTATTCCTTTAGAAGTTTTTGGAGATCATAATTTATCAAATATGGAGGGAGCGCGTTTAATTTGTAATCAAATGAGTGTAACGGATGAAATGTTTTATGAAGCAATTCAGAGCTTTAAAGGTGCTTCAAAACGTTTGGAAATTTTAATAGAAAAGCCAACATATAAAGTTTTTAAAGACTTTGCACATTCCCCTTCAAAGGTTAAGGCAACCACAGAGGCAGTTAAAAAACAGTTTGCTAACCGAAAAGTGATTGCTTGTTTAGAATTGCATACATATAGTAGTTTGAATGCAGATTTTACAGAGTTGTATCAAGGAGCTCTAGATCAGGCAGATGAACCGATTGTGTATTATAGTGAAGAAGCATTGAAAATTAAACGTATGGAAAAGCTTTCAGAAGATTTTATTAAAAATTCATTTAAAAATGATCGATTGAATGTTTTTACTAATCCAGAAGATTTGAAACAACACTTAAAATCGATAGAGAAGGAGGGAACGGTTTTTTTAATGATGAGTTCAGGTAACTATGGAGGAATTGATTTAATGGAAATATTTAATTAATATAATGTAGAAGTTCTTTGATGAAGGAATATATAGCAAATGAAACTTTTGAAAAATATAATTTTTCAGAAATACCTTTTAAAAAAGGAGAATATGAATTATGTGAGTTTTTTCATTGCGATTTTGCGGAGGTTAATCTTTCAGAAGTAAATTTTATAGATTGTGAATTTCATCATTGTAATTTAAGTTTAACCAACTTAAACAGAACATCTTTTCAAAATATAAAGTTTAAAAATTGTAAGATGTTAGGAATGAATTTTAGTCGTTGTCATGATTTTGGTTTTTCAATTTATATTGAAGATTGCCAATTAAGTCACGCATCTTTTTATAAAGTTAATTTGCGTAATACTTCATTCCTAAATTCCAAACTTCATGAAGTTGATTTTACAGGTTGTGATTTAACTAAAGCTCGTTTTTCAAAAAGTGATTTGTTAAATGCAACTTTTTATAATACAATACTTAAAGAAGCTAATTTTAAAGAATCATATAACTATATTATTGATCCAGAGCTTAATCAGATTAATAAGGCACTGTTTTCTTTAGAAGGAATTCAGGGACTTTTGAGTAAATATGATATAAAAATTGAATGACATGCCTATAACAACCGTTACATTAAATGATCAAGATTATTTAACAACCGTTCGCCATGAAGAATTCTTATATCATGCGGATGAACCAAAAGAGTTGGGAGGAGAAAATTTATTTGCAACACCTTCGCAATATTTGTTAGGATCGTTGGGTTCGTGTACTGCTATCACACTTAGAATGTATGCAAAACGTAAAGAGTGGGATCTAGGAGAAATAACGATAGCATTACGTTTTGTAGATCAATTAGTAGAAGGAAAAACAATTCGTACAATAGAAAAGAAATTGAATTTCTCAAATGGTGAGAATTTGGAAGAAAAACAAATAAAACGATTGTATACTATTGCTGAAAAATGTCCTGTTGCCAAAATTATTAAAGGAGAAACTAAAATTATAACAGTCTAATGAAAGGAGAAGAATTGACAGAATTAGAAATTCATCATCTAGGAATGAACTATATCGGAGAGATACTTGAGAATGATGGTTTTGAGTTTTTAGCGATTAATTCTAAATTAAAGAAACATCCTCAATTTGTATGTTTTAAAAAAGGGGAATCTACATTATTTGTATTGGTGAAAACAGTATTGTTTCCTAGAGATCCTGATTTATACGATCAAAGATTAATCGAAAAAGTGAAGCAACGAGCGAAAGAAAGTGATGCTAGGGTATGGTTTGTAGGTGTTGGACTGTCTCATGCTGAAGATGTGACAAAGAAATTATTAAAGGGAGATTCTTATAAAATAAAATCTTCAGGATTTAAGAAAATACTATAAATTAAGATAATCTTACTCTAAAAAATAACAAAATGAATTCAAAAATAACATTTTACTTCTCACTTCTCACTTTTTACTTTCTTCTCTTTTCATTTTTTTCATGTACTTCTTCTCAATCTGATTGGAAGTTGTCGCAAGGAGAAGTTTTTGGAACTACTTATGGAATACGATATGAAGCCAAAGAAGATTTTCAAGAAGCTTTTGATAGTGCTTTTTTAGCAATTAATCAATCCATGTCTACCTATGATTCTTCTTCTTTGATTTCGAAGTTAAATAGTGGAGAAAAACGGGTGTTAGACCCGATGTTTGTAGAAGTTTTTACAAGGGCAAAAGAGTATAATGAAGTAACAAAAGGATATTTAGATCCAACTATTGGTGATGTAGTGAATGCTTGGGGGTTTGGGGCTAAAGAAAAATTAGCACAAATTGATTCCGTTAAAATCGATTCTTTAATGCGTTTTGTAGGTATTCAAAACCTCAAAATTGAAAATAATCAATTAATTAAAAAATATCCAGAGACTTATTTAGAATTTAATGCTTTTGCAAAAGGTTATGCTTTGGATATTGTAGCTCGAATTTTAAATCAGCATGAAGTACAAAATTATTTAATTGAAATAGGAGGAGAGATTCGTTGTAAAGGAACTAACACAAAAGGAAAACATTGGTTGGTAGGTATAGATAAGCCTGTTGAGAATACAATTCATGGGGAGTTATCTGCTAAAGCTACTCTTTTCAATCAAAGTATGGCGACTTCAGGGAATTACCGTAAGTATTATGAGGATGAAATGGGAAATAAATATGTTCATACCATAGATCCACATACAGGATACCCAGCTCGTTCTAATTTATTGAGTGCTGTGGTTATTGCTGAAGATTGTATGACAGCAGATGCTTATGCAACCGCTTTTATGGCTATGGGAATGGAGAAAGTTCAATTGTTTTTATCTGAAAACCCTACCATTCAGAGTATGTTATTGTACGCAGATAAACAAGGGGGGATTAAAATATGGACTACTAAAGATTTTCCAATGGTTAAATAATAAGAAATATATTTTATGTCAAAAATAAAAGAAGTTAAATGGAATCGTGTTGCTGAAGCATTAGAAGAACATTCTTTCTTTAAAAAATATCCATCATTAGAAGTTCGAAAACAATTTAGTCTTCAAACGGATACAGAATTAATTGCTCGTTTTTCTTTTTTACAAGAAGGAAAACCAATAGTTATTCAAGGTAAAACAATTGTAGAGTTAAAACTAGCACTAGGTAATCCCTTGATTGAATCAGAATTGGTAAAGCAAATTATAGAAATATTACAAGAAGAAATGATGTAAAAAAAATTAAGAAGGCGGTATTAAGAATTTTTATAAGTCTTATCATGTAGTCTAACTACCAGCCACCACTGGCACCACCACCTCCAAAGCTTCCGCCACCACCAAAACCTCCGAAGCCTCCGCTACCACCACCGAAGCCACCAGAACCTCCCCAAGAGCTTCTTCCGGATCCTGTTAGAATAATATCAATTGGGCTTACAGGTCTTCTATAACGTCTTCCTCCATTGCCTCCTCGGCCACCTCCATCTTTACCTCCAAATCGAGAAATAATAATGATTAAAATAAAGATGATTAAAAAGATTACAATAGGGGAGATGGTAATATCTTCTTGTTGTTTAGGACGATCATTGTATTTTCCCTGGAGAACTTGGAAAATAGCATCGGTACCTTTGTCTAAGCCTCCATAGAAATTATTTTGCTTAAAATAAGGTGTAATGTCATTAGAAATGATTTGTTTAGCACGAGTTGCGGTTAAATAAATATTGGTTCCATAACCATTTTGAATGGCAATTTTACGATCCCCTTTACTAACTAAAATAACAATCCCGTTATCTTTTTCTTTTTCCCCAATTTTCCAATCTTCCCCAATTTGAGCTGCTACCATGTTTTCATTGGCACCTTCTAAGCTATTAAGGGTTACAATTAAGATTTCAGTAGAGGTGTTATTAAAATGATTAATCAATTTAGTATTCAATAATTGTTCTTCACGATCAGTTAATAAATTAGCGTAATCATTAACAGGATAAATTTTCCCTTCAGGCTTTTTAGGAACTTGTCCAAAAGCGATAAAGAAACTAAAAAGAAATAAGAGTATATAATTAGCCTTTACTAATTTCATCGGGAAGTTCATTAATATCATCTTTTTGATAAGGAAAGTAATGTTGTAAAGATTCTCCTGCCATTTGAATCCCTTTAATCAAACCTTCAGCGTAACGTTCTTTTTTAAAATGTAAGATGATTTGATCTTTGATATCATTCCAAAAATTTAAAGGAACTTTTTTATCAATACCTTCATCTCCAATTACAGAAAAAGTTTTGTTTTTAACGGATACATGAAACAAGATACCGTTTTGATCTTTCGTTTCATTCATTTTGAGTAAGTAGAAAACTTCTTGAGCACGTTCTATTTGTCCACCATCAATATCTTGATCAATGTGAACGCGAATTTCACCTGAAGTTAATTTTTCAGCTTGTTGAATAGCTTGAACAATTTGTTTTTCTTCTTCTGTGCTTAAGAAGTTTTCTACAACGCTCATATTATATCTTGTAAGATATTAAAATTCAACTTTAGGGGCTTTCTCAGATCCTTGTTCTGCTTTGAAATAACCCATTTCAAGAAAGTTGGTAAAGTTGGCCACTATATTTTGTGGAGCTTTTTTAATATACGTATTGTATTCTTGAACTTTTGTGTTAAATTTTTGTCTTTCAAACTTAATTTCGTTTTCAACACTACTTAATTCAGCTTGTAAAGCCATGAAATTTTCATTTGCCTTCAAATCTGGATAAGCTTCAAAAGTGGCTAATAATTTTGATAATGAAGAACTTAAACCTGATTGAGCACTTTGGAAAGCTGCAATGTTTTCAGGAGTTAAATTTGAAGCATCAATATTAATCTTGGTAGCATTAGCACGGGCTTCAATTACTTCGGTAAGGGTTCCTTTTTCGTGTTCAGCATATCCTTTTACCGTATTAACCAAATTAGGTACTAAATCAGCTCTTTTTTGGTAGGCAGACTCAACATTAGCCCATTGTGATGTAGCAGGTTCTTTTAAACCAACCATATTGTTGTAAATTCCTACTCCCCACATGATTGCAGCTAGAGCAAGTCCTACAATTGCTAAAACGGAAATACATCCAATTTTTTTCATAATTTTTAATTCTAATAATTTATTGATACAAATATACGGTTTTTATTAAGTATGAAGTAGTAAGTATGAAGTATTGCAAATCAAAGATTGATAAAAAGGAGTAGAAAATACTTAAAAGTGAATAACAAAAGGTGAAAAGCTTGAATAGTCTTATTAATTTGTTGTAGACTGTATTCAAAACTTATTCATCACATATGATTCATATTTCCTTTAACTCAAAACCAATAACTTTTAATTAATGTCCCAATTTTTTCTTTAAATCAGCCATTTGTATAGCTGCAATAGCACATTCAACACCTTTGTTTCCATGTTTTCCTCCCGAACGATCTATAGCTTGTTGTTCTGTATGATCGGTTAGAAGACAAAAAATAGCAGGAGTGTCGGTTAGAATATTAATGTCTTTAATTCCTTGAGAAACAGCTTCGCAAACAAAGTCAAAATGCTTAGTTTCACCTTGTATTACACTTCCGATAGCTAAAACAGCATCTACATTTTGTGTCTTAGCCATTTGATTACTTCCATAAATTAATTCATAACTACCTGGAACATGCCAAATCGTAATGTTTTCGTCCTTAGCACCGTTTTCTTTGAATGCTTGTATAGCTCCTTTTAATAAGTTGCCTGTAATGTGCTGATTCCACTCTGAAACAACAATGCCGAATCGTAAAGAATCGGCATTTGGTACGTTTTGGCTGTTGTATTCAGATAAATTTTTATTTACTGTAGCCATAATTTATTTTTATTTTGCGCGTGCAATGTATTTATCAATATCAGTAGCATAATTAGATTCTCCATATTGCTCTTTTATTTGAGTGAAGAATTTTAATGCTTGATCTTTTTTATTAAGGGTTAAAGCTAATTTTCCAGCTTTTAACAGATACATAGGTGTTGTAAACTCATTATCACGAGCATTTGCTGCATTTTGATAATATTCTAACGCTTTCTCATATTCAGCAGTTTGTACTAAACAATCTCCTTGCATACCAATTTTCATTGCAGCCAAGATTTCATCATTGGCATCAAATGCATTTAAATTATCAAAAGCTTTTGAGTAATCTCCTTGTTTATAATTTGCAACTGCAGCATAATAATTTGCTAAATTCCCAGCATTAGTTCCACTGTATTTTTCTTTAATCTCATTCAACCCGATATAACCACCACTTTGCCCATCTAAAGCAAGGTTTAATGAATCTTTATCTAGTTCTACTTTAGCATTATATAAATCTTTAGTAGCAACTTGGTTTTGAGGTTCTTGATATAGTTTTACATAAGCGAAATAAGCTAAAACAATAGCTAATAATACACCAAATACTATAGAGATAGGCTTTGCATTTTTTTCTAAAAACTGTTCTGATTCTATTGCAGATTGATCTAAGCTTTCAAAAACTTCTTTTGTTGTACTTTCTTCAATTGCTTTTTTATTGTATTTCTTTTTCGCCATAACTAAACGATTGTTATCTATAAATTTCGAGCAAAAATAAAGAAATTATCTTACATAATAAAAGTTATTTTTACCTTTGTTGGAATATGTTTCTGAAATCACTTAATATCGTCAACTTTAAAAATTTTGAATCATCTGATTTTATCTTTTCTGATAAAATTAATTGTTTAGTAGGAGAGAATGGAGTAGGAAAAACCAATGTGTTGGATGCTATTCATTACTTAAGTTTTTGTAAAAGTTATTTTAATTTAGTTGATTCTCAAAATATTAATCATGATGCTTCCTTTTTTATGTTGGAAGGAGTTTTTGATAAAAATGAACGAAAAGAAGAAGTGTATTGTGGTTTGAAACGAGGGCAAAAGAAGATTGTTAAGAAAAATAATAAAGCATATTCAAGACTTTCAGATCATATAGGGCAGTACCCTTTGGTCATTATTTCACCTTATGATAGAGACCTTATTACAGATGGAAGTGATGTGAGACGAAAGTTTATGGATAATGTGATAGGACAATCGGATAAGAATTACTTAGCGACTTTAATAGCTTATAACCGTATACTTTCACAACGAAATGCATTATTGAAATATTTTGCGCAAAATGGTCGTTTTGATGCTACATCATTAGCTGTTTATGATGAACAATTAATCGAATATGGAACTCAAATTCATGAAAAGAGGAAAGCATTCGTGAGGGAATTTTTACCTGTGTTTTTAAAACATCATCAAACAATTTCAAAAGGGAAAGAAGAAGTTGAGATTGTATATGAATCGCATTTGAATGAGAAAGTGTTTACAGAGGTTTTAAGAGATGGTTTAGCAAAAGATAAAGTATTGCAATACACTTCGGTAGGAATCCATCGTGATGATTTGAGTTTTTTGATCAAAACATTCCCTGTGAAAAAGTTTGGTTCACAAGGACAACAAAAATCATTTACTATTGCATTAAAATTAGCACAATTTGATTTTATTAAGGAGCATTTAGGAGTAAAACCTATTTTATTGTTAGATGATGTTTTTGATAAGTTAGATGAAAATCGAGTATCACAATTGGTTTTTATGGTAAATGAAGATCATTTTGGACAAATTTTTATTTCCGATACACATCCTGAAAGAATGAAAGAAATTGTAGATCGAATTCATGGAGAACATAAAATTTTTCAATTAAAATGAGTGATGCAAAACCATTAAAAGGTGTTTTTGATGCTATGATCGAGCGTTATAAAATGAAAGATCATTTTAAAGTAGAGCAAATTAAATCACTTTGGGAAGAAACGGTAGGAGCTTATATAGCTAATTATACAGAGAAGTTGGTGATTAAAAAACACATTTTGTATGTGAAATTAAAATCACCTGAGTTACGAAATGAATTACAGTATGCTAAAACCAAATTAATTAAGAGTCTTAACCATAAAATAGGAGAAGATTATATAAAAGATATAAAATTTGGATAAAAGTTTCTTATGATTCAATTAGTTTGATGATTTCTGGGGCAAAAGGTGTTACATTAGAAGGAAAATATTGAATCCATTCTCCATTTTCATCAATAAAAAATTTATTAAAATTCCAATTGACTTCTACATCTGCTTTACCGTTTAATTTTCGATTGGTTAACCATTTGTAAACAAGATTTTTATTTGATCCTTTAACATCAATTTTAGTCATCATTGGAAAAGTAACGCCATAGTTTTCTTGACAAAACTGTTGAATTTCTAAGTTAGAACCGGGTTCTTGTCCTCCAAAATTATTAGAAGGAAAACCAATAATGATAAAATTATGGTCCTTATATTGATCATATAGTTTTTGTAATGCTGCATATTGTTTGGTGTATCCACATTTTGAAGCTGTATTAACAATTAATACTTTTTTACCTTTTAATAGATCAAAAGAAAATAAAGTATCATGAATATCATTTGTTTTTAAGTCATAAAATGAGCTTGGTTGAGTTTGAGTTATTTTGGAAGAGGAATTATTTGAAACAGGAGTATTATTTTTTTTACAAGAAAAAATGATACTACAAATAATTAATAGAGTTAATATTTTGTTCATTTGATATTGATTTTCAATCAAAAATAGGGATTTTAATTTATAATTATTTATTATTTTCGATGTATAAAATGAAAAATCATGAATTTAATTATAGAGGGAGCAGTCAGTACAAAAGAAAATAAACAAACAATATTAAATTTATTAAAGCATGCAGCAACTTGGTTAAAAGACGATGGTGTAGATCATTGGCGTGTTTGGTTAAATCCTACAGAAGAACGATTAAATTGGATGGAAGAAGGGTTGAATAAAGGACAATTTTATTTATTGTATACTACGGAGAAGGATTTAATTGGAATGTACCGCTTAATGTATGAAGATGAATTGTATTGGGGGAAAACAGAAGATAAAGCAGCTTATGTACATTCTTTAGTAGTTAAAAATAATTTTAAGGGACAAGGAGTAGGAACAAAAGTTTTAGAAAGAATTGAAAAGGATTTAATAAATAAAAACTTTGATTTTTTTAGGTTAGATTGTAATGGAGAAAACACAAAACTTTGTGCTTACTATGAAAAGGCAGGATTTAAAAAGGTAGGAGAAATTAAAATGCCTCATTCACTTAATTTTTTGTATGAAAAGAAATTGAATTGATAGGAGATTTTTATCTTTGCAGTATGAAATACAGAAGACTAGCAAAAGAACAATTAGAAGCTTTACATGAAGATTTTTCTAAGTTTTTAGCATTACAACAAATTGATGCCAAAGAATGGACTGATTTAAAGGAAAATCAGCCTGAAGTTGCTGAACAAGAAATTGATGTGTTTAGTGATTTAGTTTGGGAAAAAATTTTAAATAAGGTTGAATATTTGGAGCATATTTCTCCTAATGTATTGAATTTGTTTAAATGTAATGAAACCAATATTGAGCGAATTGTTATAGAATCGGAGATTAAAGATTTTTCTTCTCAAGAAAATATTCAATGGATTTTGGATAATTTACATGAAGATAAAATTCAAATAATGAAAGGAGCAAAAAACTATACTAAGGAACGAAATGCTGAACTTTTTGATTTAATTGAAAAGGGAGCAGAATTTTCAAAAGGAGAATTGTTTGAAGCGATACTTTCGAACGGATAATATACGTTAAAGAGTTACTTAAATAAAAAAAGCCATCCTGAATTTATTTCGGGATGGCTTTATATTTTAAATAAAAGAAGTTATTAAATATTACTTAATAAATCTTGTAATTTTTCTTTTTCTTGAGTTGCTAAGTCAGCATCTACTAAAATACGACCACTATGCTCATCAATCACAATTTTTTTACGTTGTGCGATTTCCATTTGCATTTGTGGAGGAATGGTAAAATAAGAACCAGATGATGCTCCTCTTTCAACAGGAACAACAGCTAAACCATTTTTTACTTTTGATCTGATTCGTTTATAAGCTGTTAGTAAACGATCTTCAATATTCTTTGAATACTCAGCTGATTTTGAATTTAAGAAATCTTCCTCTTTCTTCGTTTCAGCAATTAAAGAGTCTAACTCACCTTTTTTGTGTTTTAAATGCTCTTTTAAACTGGTTAATTTTTCATCAGCAGAAGCAATAGTCTCTTTGTATTGTTCAGTTTTAGCTTTAAATTCTTTTATTCTTTTATTAGCTAATTGAATTTCTAGACCTTGGTACTCAATTTCTTTTGTCAAAGCATCAAATTCACGATTGTTTCGTACATTTTCTTGTTGCTTTTCGTATTTTTTTATTTGAGCTTCAGAAGTTTTAATTTCTTCTTTTTTAGTTTTTATTCGTGTGTCAAAATCTTTGATTTTATCTGTAAGACCTGAAATACGTGTTTCAATTCCTGCTATTTCATCTTCTAAATCTTCAACTTCTAAAGGTAATTCACCACGGGTAAATTTAATTTCATCAATTCTTGAATCGATTAATTGTAAATCGAATAATGCTCTTAGTTTATCTTCTACAGTTAATTCTTGTTGTTTCTTAGCCATATTTAATAATAATTGACAGGATTAGTATTTACCTCAGATAAGGCGAATGCAAAATTAGTAAATTTTTTTGTAAGGACATCATATAAAAGTGATTTTATGAATTGTTCACTTTCATAATGTCCAATATCACAAATTAAAATTTGATTTTCAGAACTAAAGAATTCATGATATTTAAAATCTCCTGAGATGTAAGCATCTGCTTCAACCCGTTTAGCTTGTTCCAATCCAAAGCTACCAGAGCCACCTAAAACAGCTATTTTTTGTATGGTTTTTCCTGTTAATTTAGAATGTCGAATACAATCTGTAGGTAATTTTTCTTTTACAAAGGCTAAAAACTCGTGTTCATCCATAGGTTTAGGTAAATTACCATACATACCAATCCCAATATGTTGGTTAATATTATCTAATGATGTGATTTCATAGGCAACTTCTTCATAAGGATGTACTTTTTTTAAAGTTGAAACAATACGATGTTCTAAATACCATGGAAAAGTCATGTTGACAGCTGTTTCTTTTTCAAAGTGGAGCATTTCTTTTTTTCCTAAAGTAGGATTACTCTCTTTATTTCCTTTAAAACTTCCCATTCCTTCAATGTTGAAGCTACAATGATCATAATTGCCAATAGAACCAGCTCCAATAGAGAATAAAGCATCTCGTACTTTTTCAGTTGAATCAATAGGAACATAGAAAGTGAGTTTTTTAATTGTATTTTCTTTAGGAATCAATATTTTAATATCAGAAAGGTCTAAAATATCACATAATTTTTTATTGCTTCCCTGCCATGCAAAATCGAGATTGGTATGAATAGCATAGATAGAAATATCATGTTTGATAGCCTTTAAAACTACACGTTCTACATAATTTTTTCCTGTAATACGTTTTAATCCTTTAAAAATGATAGGATGGAAGGTTATAATAAGGTTTGCTTTTTTTTGAATAGCCTCTTCTACAACTTCCTCAGTACAATCTAATGTTAACAAGGCTTTAGAAACGGTTTGTTTACTATTCCCTATTAGTAATCCTACATTGTCAAAACTTTCAGCGTAGGGTTGGGGAGCAATTTCTTCTAAAGCGTTCGCAATATCTTGTACGGTCATATGATTATTTTTTATCAAAGATACTAAAGAAAAAAAGAGACTGAAAAAAATTTCCAATCTCTTTTTAAGTAATATAGAAAAGTGAAATGTAATTACTTAATTGACCATACTGAGTAACTTTTAGGGGGGGTCTGAATTTTTACCCATCCATTTCCTTGTGTTGTTGGTTGCCAGTTTGAGTGTCCGGTATAATCTTTTATTATAGTGTTATTCCAATTGGTTTGAATCCATCTTTCTTGCCAATAATCAGCATTGTTGATATAAATGATTAACCCTGCTTTTTCAGCATGACCGTTTCTTTTTGCAATGTATTCATCATGATCAGTCCATAAGTTTGTTGTAGATCCTGCTGCTAAATTATTATGGATCCAAATAAGGTTGTTTAAACGTTCTTTATCAAGCCATTCTTCATAGTCTTGATAGAAGATAGTAGGATAACCTTCATGAGTTAAAATATAGGCATAAGCTAACATTTTATTCCAAATTTCATCTGTGTCATGATTGGTCACAAATGTTACAGCTTTAAAAGGGTTTCGTTTTAAGAGCATGTCGTTGTTTAGTTTTGTAAGATCATTATTATCAAATGCAGCATCCATAGCATAATAACAAGCAAAATCAAAAGCAGTAGAATTGGCTGCATTTGCCCATGATTCTAGCGTACTGGCATTACCATCCCATAATTCTCCTACTGAGAAACCACCATTGTGATTAAGCCATTCTTTTACAACCCAAGGTTCAAATCCTTTTACAAAGTCAAAACGCCATCCGTCAAAACCGATATCATTCATATAAAATTTTGCAACCGATTCATCAGAACGCCATAACCAGTCTTGAACATAACTTTTATGATGACATAAATCTGGGAATCCTCCAAAAACACCCGTATCATTTGAATGAGAATCATTTGGATGAAAATCATATTGTGTACGTGTGAATTTACCTGAAGCAATTTCAGTAAAATCAGTCCATGTTTTAGTACCTGTAAAAATATTATCTTCTTGTTTATCTGCTCCAGAATTATGATTTATAACAATGTCTGCAATAACAGCAATATTATGATTATGAGCATTGGCAACTAAGTTTCGTAATTCGTCTTCTGAGCCAAAGCGGGTTTCGGTAGAACCCTTTTGATCATATTTTCCTAAATCGAAGTAATCATAAGGATCATATCCCATAGAAGTAGCTCCATTCATAGCTTTTGAAGCGGGAGGGAGCCAAATCGCATCGATACCAGCTTGTTCCCAATCTCCAATTTTTTGAGAGACTGTATTCCACCAATTTCCACCAGCAGGGACATCCCAATAGAAAGCTTGCATCATAACCTTACTACCAGTATTCAAGATCGTTCTTGAACTTTTAGTAGGTGCTATAGCTGTTGATTCAGTTGTTATTTCGTTTGTATCATCATTACAATTAGTTGTTATGATACTGAGTAAAATAGAAAAAGTAAGTAAGTTTATTCTTTTCATTGTGAAATTTTTGTTAAAGATATGAAAAAAATACATAATTATGTATGTAGTATTTGATAATTATGTTTATTAGTGAATTTGTAAATACTTTACTATTTTAGCAACCTATGTTATTAAAAAAGTTAAGGTTAATATTATTCCCATTATCGATATTGTATGGATGCATAATGTATTTTAGGAATTTGTTATATGATAAGGGGATATTTAAATCGACTTCTTTTGGTATTCCAATCATCTGTATAGGAAACTTGAGTGTGGGAGGTACTGGAAAAACACCGCATACAGAATATTTGGTACGTTTATTAAAAAGAAATTATCATATTGCTATATTAAGTAGGGGTTATGGTAGAAAGAGTAAAGGGTATATTTTGAGTAACGAAGAAGCTACTGCTGAAACATTGGGAGATGAACCTTTACAATTTTATTCAAAATTTGGAGAAGAAATAATCGTAGCTGTTGATGAGAATAGAGTAGAAGGGGTACAAAATTTAATTCGAGATGTAAATCCAGAGATTGTTTTGTTGGATGATGCTTTTCAACATCGCGCTATTAAGGCAGGTTTTTATATTCTTTTAACACCTTATGAAGATTTATTTACGGATGATTACATTTTACCTGCAGGTAATTTGCGAGAGTCTAGAAAAGGGGTGGAACGAGCTAATATTGTAGTAGTGACAAAATGTCCGAATGAATTAAATTTAAAAAATAAAAATATAATAATCAGTAATATAAATAGTTTATCTAAAGTAAAAGTTTATTTCTCTTCTGTTGAGTATGATAATAAAATTTATGGTGTTGATGAATTGGATTTAGAATCTATTTATGGTCAAAAAATAGTAATGGTGACAGGGATAGCTAATCCAAAACCTATGGTTGAGTACTTAAAAGATAAAGTTCAAATTGAAGAACATTTGGCTTTTTCAGATCACTATAATTTTACTGAAAAAGAGGTATCTTTGATTAAAGAAAAAGCAAAAGATAAACTAATTCTTACAACTGAAAAAGATTATATGAGGTTACAACAATTTGAGTTCTTAAGAGAAAATTTATATTATTTGCCAATTCAGATTAGGATGGATAAACCGAATGAATTTAATCAAGAAATACAACAATTTATCAATCGTTTTTAATATCGTAGATGCCTGCTTGCCTGAAAGCTTTTTTAGAAGCTTCTGTAACATCTCCTTCAAATCCTTTTTCATAACGAGTGTCCAACACATATGCTTTAATTTTAACATTAGTAGAAGGATTACTATGAAAATGATCAAAAAATAGAATGGTAATGGGTTTGTCTAAATTTAAAAAACGAGAAGTAGCTGCAGCTTCGTAAGCAATTTTTCTTACTTGTTCAACATTAATATTAATGGGCAACCATAAGTTGACGACAACCATACAGTCTAAAGCTCCAGCATTTGCATTTGAAATATTATCGCTAATGATAGTTGAATTAGGAATGGTAACCAAATTATCGTCTAATGTATTAATTTGAGTGTTTCTTAAACCAATATTGACTACTTCTCCGTAATTCCCTTTAATGTTGATGCGATCTCCAATTTGAAAAGGTTTGTCTAAAATAATTAAAATTCCTCCAAAAATATTTTTAAGAATATCTTGTAAGGCGAAACCTAATGCTATAGACAGTGAAGCCAAACCGGCATATACTTTTTCTGCTGTTGGTTCAAATAGTGTAAAAATAAGAGCATTAATACCGATAATCCATATTAAAATATTGATTACCGGTTGAGCACGAAGAATTTTTAAACGATGACGATTAAATTTATTAACCAATTTGTCAAATAACCAATCAACTGTTTTGATAGAACCCCAAATTAAAATTAAAACCACTATAACGGTTAAAATAATAGTAGGAGAAATAAAATCAGTAGCCTTGTCTAAGGCATCACTTACATTATTGGAAACATCTCCAACAGTTTCTTTTACTTGATCTTGAGCAAGAAAAAAGCTTGAAATAAATAAAAATATAGAGGATAATGGTGTTTTCATTGTTATTTAAAATTTCGGTTTAAAATACTGTGCATAAGACTCTTTAAATCGGAATGATATAAAAGATTAATAGTGATTTCTTTTTGATTTGAAATGAGAATTAAATTTTTCTCAAGTAAATTTTCAATAGAAAGACGGATGGACTTACTAGAGTTTCTAAAAATATCTTTTATATCTTTTTGAGATAGAGCACCGTGTTGCATAACAGCTTCTAATATAAAAAGTTCATCTAAAGATAGATCACCAATTTCGGTGTTTTCAAATGGTTTGATGTATACGTTTTTGTCGACAAGACGTATAGCAGAATTTTTCATAAAGAGTAAAGCTCTTGATATGTTTCCATTAGAAAAATCATGAAGTTTTGTTAAATAGTAGTTCTTTAAAATAGTTTGTTTTTCCTCAGAAGAAGCATTTTTCAATTTATTATTCAAATTGGTATTAGGGGTTTTAGGCTTTAGATAAATAATTTCATATCCTTCATTACGTTTAAAAAATAAATCGGTTATAATTTGTTGACTGATAGGTTTTAAGTGAATAACATGATTAAAATTTGAAGATAATGAGAAAACACGATCTAAGTAATACAAACCATAGGAACTAATAGAGCCAATCCAAAATATTTTTTCTTTAGTGCTATGCATAAAAAGAAGAAAATCTTCTAATAAAGTAAAACCGTGTATTTTGCGAACAAATAAATGTTCAATATTTTCAAAAATAATAACATGTTCTTCTTCTGAAGACAATATGTGTTTTTGAATATCAGTTAGTTTAGTAGCCTCTTTTATATTCAATTTTTCAGAAAGAATAGAGACTAAAGCTTTATGGTTTGACACAGGAGTACTGCTTTCAATCACTTTTGCATGAGGGAAATAAGCTGTACCACTTAATAGAAAAGAAGTAACTCCTGATCCTAATTCACCTGTAATTAATAAATTGTCTTTTGTTATTTGCCAATTGTCATAAGCTGTTTTTAATAATTTTAATTCATGTTCTCTTCCTAAAATCTGTTCGATACTTTGTACAGAATATAAAGAAAAACGTGATGTATATTCAATAGGTAAATTAATTTCTTCTTGAACTTCTTCGATACTATTTTGATGTTCTTCTTGGAGTAATCCTATTTTATTTAATAAACGAGCTTTAAAATAATCAAAATTATATTTCATAAAGCTAAAATACGAAATCTTAGCAAAAGGGAACATGAGATAAATTTAAGGTTTGTTTTTTTCAGTTTCAATAAGTTTATTGTAGGGTTAATGAACTGTAATTTTAGTAAATGAATAGGTAATTCAACTATGTATATAGTTGTTTTGTCTAAAATGAAATATATTATATTGTGCTTAAGTACACTAATAGTTAAGTTTGCCCAATTGAATTAAATTAAAATAATAAGGAAAGTATGAGGACAAATTTATTTTTTATAATATTAGTTCTATTGGGACTAAATATTATGGCGCAAGTAGGGGTGAATACGAGTAATCCTTCCGTTACTTTGGATATTAAGGGTACAAATGATGGAGGAGCAGTAACGTCAAAAGATGGAATAGTTGTACCTATTGTGAATGATTTAACCACTAATGGATCTGTTGTGGGGCAAATGGTGTTTTTAAATCAGAATATAGGATCGAATTTTATTAAAGGATTTCATTATTGGTCAGGAAGTGAGTGGATTAGAATTCTTAATGTTTCAAATACAGATATAGGAGAAGGGTTAGAAATAATTGATGGGAAACTAAAAGCGACAGGAGAGGCTGCTCCTAAATTAGTAAGTGCTGGATCATTAACAAGTGATCAAATACCTACGGGTTTTAATGGTGTTTTTATGTCAGATGGAAATTTTAGATATAATTTAATAATGCCTACTCAAGGTGATTTTATTGGAGAGATCTTTATTATAAGGAATAATGCAGGTTTTACCTCTACGCTTAGCGCAGATAATACAGATATGAGTGCTTCTTTAACATTAGGTGGATATTTAAGTGCAAGTCCTACTCCTGGAGAAGCTTTTATATGGTCAGGAGATAAGTGGCTTCACCTGACAAATTAAGAAAAGATTAATTGAAAAGTTGAAATAGAAACTTATGATATATTTTGGCAATTCTAGATAGATTAATGATCAGGTAAGATGAATGCTTAAAATACAATGAATACTTTATATTGATTGTTAATCGATGATTAATGTTGATTCGACTAATATATTATAGTTATTCATAGAGTGAGAGTGTTTCATGTATACATTTTCATTAAAAAAAGATAAATTGCTTTATAATTAACGAAATGAAGGTGAAATATGAAAAAATTATTATTAGGAACGTTATTAGTGACTTTTAGTGTTATGATAAGTGCTCAAGTAGGAATAGGGACGGGAACGCCTGATTCTTCTGCAATTTTAGACTTAGCAGCTACCAATAAGGGATTATTATTAACAAGAGTTGCATTAACAGGTACAGATGATGTAACAACAATTCCAAGTCCAAAAGCAGGATTAATTATTTTAAATACGGCTAATGCTGCCATAGGAACACCAACAGAAGTTGAAACCAATCAAATTTATGGATATGATGGAACACAATGGGTGAAATTAGTTAATGAAAAAACATTGAGTGAAGAGCTAGGAGATATAAAAATACCTCAATTAGGTGGGTATGCTTACTATGGTGGCTCTCAGGCAATGACAGAACTTTCAGGAAATATAAATGAAATTAATTTTACAAGTGGATCTGATACTGAAGAATTATTTTCAGAAGGTATATTAAAAAGAGTTTCGAGTTCTAATAGTCGTTTTGAAGTAATGACTGCTGGGAATTATGTGTTTTCAGGTTTTTTAAATTGGTTGATGTCAGGGGTTCCTGCAGGGAGTCCAACATATTGGACAGCAGGAGTACAAAAATCATCAGATGGAGGATCTACATGGAGCTATATGACAGGGATACGTTGTCCTTATCTTGAAGAATATAGAGGTCTAACAGTACCATGTAATTATTCAGGAGTAGGAGTATTGGCTGTAGGAGATATTATACGTTTTACTGCTCAAAGAAGGAATGGTAGTATACCCACTTTAGTGAGTGTTACAGCTTCTACTCCTTTAGGAATTCCTTATAGTGCAGGATTTAACGCAACTGTTTATACAAATTAGAAATATTTTTTAACAAATAAAAAGCCTTGTAACATGCTACAAGGCTTTTCCCCCACTTGTATAAATAAATTTATTTACTAATCTTGTTATATTTTACTTCATTGACAACTGAGTGTCTCTTATTGAACGATCAATTCTTGAAAGCATACGGTCAAAAAATTCACCAGCTAATTGTATCGTTTTTACATTTTTAGGTTTTGGAGTACCATCTTTCTTAAACCAATGAGCCTCTGGTTGTCTATATCCAAACGTTGGACTTTTTATTTGGTAAACAATAGGCTTAGCTATCATTTTACTATCTCTAAATTTAAATTCTATAGCATATTGCATACTGTAGCATTCTTTACCTTTTTTCTCACAAGCTGCATCTGGAGCATAACCTTTTAATTTTAAATATTTTCCATGAGCATCAGCTACAATAGCATTTTTTGGTTCCATAAAGTTTATATTAACCCAATCACGTAATTCAGAATGGATTTCTTCTGCCTTATAATTTTCATAAGTGAAAATTTCGTAATTTAATCCTTCTACGGAAAATTTGAACTGGCTAAAGCTTACAATCGGTAAACAGATTAGCAATAATAATAGTTTTTTCATTTGTGTATATTTTAGTGCGTTGTTGATTAATTTATATCTAAATTACAACGAAATAATAGTTTTTAAATAAATAATAGATATTTGGTATAAATATGTATTTTTGTGGTATTATTTAATCGATAAACCTCATAAAGGATGCATGTAGCGGTAGCTGGAAATATTGGAGCAGGGAAGACCACATTGACAAAATTATTAGCAAAACATTATAAATGGGAACCTCATTTTGAAGATGTAGAAACCAATCCTTATTTAAATGATTTTTATGATGATATGAGTCGTTGGTCATTTAATTTGCAAGTATATTTTTTGAATAGTCGCTTTTCTCAAATAAAAAGTATCCGTGAGAGTGGTAAAAAAATAATTCAAGATAGAACTATCTACGAAGATTCTCATATTTTCGCACCTAATCTATATGAAATGGGGTTGATGAGTGAACGTGATTTTAGTAATTATAAATCATTATTTGAATTAATGGAGAGTTTTGTAGAAGCTCCTGATTTATTAATTTATTTAAGAGGTTCTATTTCCACATTGGTTAGTCAAATACATAAAAGGGGTCGTGATTATGAAAATTCAATTAGTATAGATTACTTGTCGCGATTAAATGATCGTTATGAAGAGTGGATAAAAGGGTATAATAAAGGGAAACTTTTGATTATCGATATCGATAATCTGGATTTTGTTGACAAAAAAGAAGATTTAGGATTAGTAGTTGATAAAATAGAAGCTGAGATTCATGGTTTGTTTTAATTAAATAACCATTATATATAAAAGAGGCGGAAGTATAATCTACTTACGCCTTTTTCTTTTTTATAAGGTGTGTATTTATTATTTAAACCTTATTAATTTATACTTATTTTGAGGAACCACCTAGAACAGAATTTAAAATTCCTGCAGGATTATTTCGAGTTGTATTTTCAGCATCTTCTACAACATTAAATAAACCATCTACTAGTTGTTGTGTAACGGCTCCATTTAAATTTTGTGTTAAAGAAGTGCTTTGATTACCTCCTAAAACAGATCCTAAGATAGAATTTAAAGCATTGTTTCCACCAAGAGCGTTTCCTAATAAATTATTAACACCCAATTGATCCATTTGAGAAGATACAACAGGTGATATAGCATCCACTAATTGTGTGTAAGATTTATCTTTTAAAAATTGTGTGGCAGCACCTTTTCCTCCTGAAATGATGTTAATAGCATCCTGTGGAGTCATACTATTGATAGCATTTTCAACAATAGGTTTTGCTGTAGAAACAGAAGCACTGGCTATTTGACCTATCATAGCTTCTTCTTGATCTACAATCTGATTAAGTCCTAAATCAGTTAATTTTGAATTAATATCTTTTAATTCTTTTGGCATTGCTGCTTGAATTAGGGCGTTAGATAGAAAATTTTGGGAATCTCCGAAAATATTTAAAGCATTGTTTAATCCTCCATTTAAAGTATTCTGAACTGTGCTTAATGCTACATTTGAATTTCCCAATGTAGTTCCAGTAGAAGTTCCCATAGTAGAACAGCTTGTTGCTCCTAGAAGAATTCCTCCAATTAAAGCAAATTGTACGATGTTGTTTTTCATTTATAATTATTATTTTTTTATGTTCAATTCAAAAATGAGACCAAAATAGTAAGGAAGCTTGGTATTTTTTGTATTTTTAAATTAAAATTCGACTTATGAGGAATATTTCAATTATTTTTTTGATCATTTTTACAATGATCTCTTGTCAAAAAGAAATGAAAAAAGATGCTACTTTAGGTGCTAAGAATTTTCAAAGTGATTTGATTGCGTTTTATAATAGTGATCAATCTCCTATAAAGATAGAAAATAGAAAAGATTTTAAAGGACTCACTTTTTTTCCTGTAGATAAAAAATATCAAGTCGAAGTAAATTTTACTAAAATTCAAGATGGAAAAGTATTAGAATTTCAAACATCATCAGGTAAGATTAAAAAATATGTGAGATATGGGAAAATAGCCTTTGAGTTTGATGGAAAAACCAATGAATTAACACTTTTTCAAAAATCACCTGTTGATTCAGATCATCCGAATCATTTATTTCTTCCTTTTAATGATAGAACTAATGGGGTGTCCTCATATGGAGGAGGGAGATATATTGATTTGAATTTGGATGATATAAAGGATAAATTCTTAATTGATTTTAATAAGACATATAATCCTTATTGTGCATATGAAGATGGTTACTCTTGTCCTATTCCCCCTAGCGAAAATAGATTGGATATTGGAGTTGAAGCAGGAGTATCGTATTTAGAAGAAGAGCATTAAATTAGATGTATACAAATATTCATACACATCATTATTATGGTGAGGGTTTGGAAATATTAAATACCTATCCAAATGATTTTATTGAACCAGAATCTTATTTTTCTATAGGAATCCATCCTTGGTATATAAAAGAAGAAAATATCGATAAAGAGTTGTCAATATTAGAAGAAGTGATAAAAAAAAGTAATTGTGTTGCTATTGGGGAGTGTGGTTTGGATAAAAACTCAAAAGTTGAATTTTCTTTACAAAAAGAAGTTTTTTTGAAACAACTTGAGCTAGCTGAAAAATATTCAAAACCTGTAATCATCCATTGTGTGAAAGCTTTTGGAGAATTGATTTCAATATGCAAACCTTTTCATCATATCCCTTTAATTATTCATGGATATAACAAAAAACAGTTTTTAGGAGAACAATTAATAAAAGAAGGATTTTTTCTGTCTTTAGGAGCACATTTTCAAGAAAAAGAAGAATTGAAAAACATATTAAAAATACATTTCAATAAAATATTTTTTGAAACAGATGATAAAGAAGTTTCGATTGAAAATATCTTCAAGGAAGCTGCGATTGTTTTATCAAAAAATAGCAATGAAATAAAAGAAGAACAATTTAGTAAAGTAAAAGAAATTTTTAATGTCAGATAATTGGTTAGAAAGAACAACATTGTTACTTACTCAAGAAAAATTGAATGATTTAAAAAATGCAAATGTTTTAATTGTGGGCTTAGGAGGAGTAGGGTCATTTGCAGCCGAATTTGTTGTTCGATCGGGTATTGGGAATTTAACAATAGTAGATGGTGATACAATAGATACGACAAATCGTAATCGTCAATTACCAGCATTGATTTCAACTATTGGAAAATCAAAGGTAGAGGTAGTAGGCAATCGTTTAAAAGATATTAATGCTGAATTGAACTTAACGAAAATTAATGAATTTCTTACTTCCGGTAGGATGAAAGAAGTAGTGTTGTCTCAAGAATATGATTATATAATGGATTGCATTGATAGTGTTTCTCCCAAAGTAGATTTAATTGAAATAGCTAAAAGACATAAAATTAAGATAGTTTCTTCAATGGGAGCTGGAGGGAAAATGGATCCTTCTCAAGTTAAAATCAGAGATTTATCTAAAACAAAAGATTGCCCTTTAGCTAAAAATATAAGAAAACGTCTTAAAAAACGTAAAGTTGATAAAGGAGTTCGCTGTGTATTTTCAACAGAACTAGTTAGAGAAGAGAGTTTATGTTTAACAGATGGATCAAATTTCAAACAATCATATTACGGAACCAATAGTTATATGCCTGCTTTATTTGGTTTATATGCTGCTTCTGAGGTGATTAGGAAATTGAGTAAATCTTAAAAACTAAAAAAGTCCCGAACATTATTCGGGACTTTTTTAGTTAATTGTATGATAATTATTTAGCAACAGCTAAATTATTTGCATAAACAAATGTGTTAATCATAGCAATACCTGTTTCTTTATCTGTATTGGCATCAATTTTAATTGCTTCACCTTGTGGTGTGTAAACATAAATAAATCCATCTTTATAAGAAGAAAGTTTTACTTTTTCACCTTGAGGAGTTACAGCATTCCAAGATTGATCTTCTTCTTGGTATACTAATTCCATTTTTTCCCCCTTGTTTTCTCCTTTTAGAACTTCTATAGCAAATTTGTTTTTAGTGGCAGTGATCTCGTATTTCTTACCATTTTTACGAACAATTTGCTTTTCTATTTCCCCTTCGTTCATTCCGATAGGATTTGAACCTGTCCAAAATTCAATAGGGTTGAAGATAAATAAATCTCCTAAAGCAAAAACACCGTATACAGGAATGATATTTAATCCCCAGAATATAAGGTTATCTACAAATTTGCTATTTGTTAACCCGTCGTTCCAATCTCTTAATCCGTTAAAAGCGTTGAAAGACCCTAAGCAGCTAGTAGTTAAAATTGCAGCTGCTAATACCATTGAAATTGTTGTTTTTTTCATAATTGTTTTTTTATTTAAAGTTTGTGATTAAAAATTAAAACATAAATATACATTTATATTCGTTATTTAAATAATGATTTGCGTAATTTTTTCATTAAGTTGGAAGAATAGACAAAATCTAAGATATTTTCATCATTTGTAGTTAGCAAATCTTCTTTGGTTCCTTCCCAAACTTTATCACCAAATCGTAAATAGATAATAGTTTCACCTATTTCCATTACAGAATTCATATCATGACTATTAATAATAGTGGTAGTATTATATTCATCTGTGATTTCAGAAATCAGATTGTCAATAACAATAGCTGTTTTAGGATCTAAGCCTGAATTGGGCTCATCACAAAAAAGATATTTAGGGTTGTTTACAATGGCTCGTGCAATAGCTACTCTTTTTTGCATCCCTCCAGATAGTTCAGAAGGTAATTTTAAGTTTGAATTTGTTAATTCAACACGTTCTAACACTTCATTTACACGATTTAACATTTCACCATTAGTCATTTTGGCAAACATTTTTAAAGGGAACATAACGTTTTCTTCTACGGTCATATAATCAAACAAGGCGCTTCCTTGAAAAACCATTCCAATGTCAGCACGAAGTTGCTTTTGTTCTTTAAACGACATGTTTTGACTGGAAATACCATCATATAAAATTTCGCCTGAAGATACATTGAATAAGCCTAAAAGACATTTTAAGAAAACCGTTTTTCCAGAACCACTTTGTCCAATAATTAAATTGGTTTTACCTTTCTGGAATTCAGCAGAAATTCCGTTCAAAATTTGAACATCACCAAATGATTTATATAAATTGTTAACCTGAATCATTTATCCGAGTAATATTTGAGTGATAACTAAGTCTAAAATAATAATCAATACAGAAGTCCAAACGACTGCCGTAGTAGATGCTCTACCAACATCTAAAGAACCTCCATCTACGAAATAACCATGATAAGAAGGGACAGTGGCAATAACAAAAGCAAAGATGAAGGATTTAAAAATACTGTAAAAAAGATTAAAACTACTGTAACCTGTTTGTATTCCTTCAACATAATCTACAGTTGCCCAATAGCCTGTTATAACTCCAATGAGCCATCCTCCTGCAATACCAATAACGATACTTAACATAATTAAAATAGGAAAACAAATCAAAGAAGCTATAATTTTAGGTAAGATAAGGAAACTAGCAGAGTTAATACCCATAACATCTAGAGCGTCAATTTGCTCAGTAACACGCATAGTACCTATACTTGAAGAAATAAAAGACCCTACTTTTCCAACTAAAATAATAGAAATCATGGTAGGAGCAAATTCTAATATTAAAATTTCCTTAGTAGAATAACCAATTAAATAGTCACCTAAAAAAGTGCTAATAGAAAGTTGATTACGCATTTGTAATGCAATTACAGCACCAACAAACAATGCAACAAAAGAAACTAAACCAAAAGAGCTGGTACCTAGATCATGAATTTCTCTTATAATAAGTTCTTTATAAATACGTGCTTTTTCAGGCTTTTTGAATACTTTTCCTAAAAGCAAAAAGTAAGCTCCTGTATGTTTTAAAATCTTATAAGTAAAAGATTTTCTTTTTATGAATGAAATAAGTTTTTCCAAAAAACAATTATTTTAAGTATTACAAATGTAATTAAAAACGTTCAAAGGTATAGTTTTTGTATTAAACAATATTAATACGTTACTTTGTAATGTTACTATTTTGGTATTCATGGAAAAACAATTAACGCACTTTTTACCTAAAGGTTCTGATCAATTAATTAAACAATGGATTTCTGATTTTCCATTGAGAATTATTGTTACAAAACCAAGAAAAACCAAGTTAGGTGATTATCGTTATTTACCTAAATCAAGAGGACACCAAATAAGCTTGAATAATAATCTTTCATTAGAATTGTTTTTACTTACTTTAACACATGAAATTGCTCATATGCATGCGTTTGTTAAGTATGGAAGGAAAATTCAACCTCATGGTAAAGAATGGAAATATGTATTTAAAAACTTGATAATTCAAAGTTTTCCTTTTTATAGTTTAGAAGTTCAAAAAGCTTTGGCAGAATATGCTAAGAATCCTAAAGCTACGTTAAGTTCTCATCCTAAATTAGCAAAAAGTTTAATGAAAAATAGAGAAGAAAATTTTTATTATCTTGACGATTTAAATAAGGGATCTTTGTTTATAGTAAATCAAAAAATTTTAAGAAAAGGAAATTTGAGGCGTACACGTTATCTTTGTGAAGAGTATCAATCGAATCGCAAGTATTTAGTTAGTCGTGCAGCTCAAGTAAAAAAATATAAAATTTAATTAATGGAAAATCATTACGCAGTTATTATGGCAGGAGGAGTTGGTTCAAGGTTTTGGCCAGCTAGTACAGAAGAACAACCTAAGCAATTTCATGATTTTTTAGGAACTGGACGAACGTTGCTTCAACAAACTTACGATCGTCTATCAAAAGTAGTACCTAAGGAGAATATTTATTTTGTAATCAATAGAAAATATAAAAGTTTAGTATTAAATCAAATACCTGAAACAACAGAGATGCATCTAATTATGGAGCCTGCAGCAATGAATACAGCACCGTGTATTGCATATGCTTCATATAAAATCCATGCAAAGAATCCTGAAGCAAAGCTTTTTATAGCACCTTCTGATCATTTAATTATGTTTCAAGATGAGTTTGTAAGAATAGCTAAGATGGCATTACAGGAAGCAGAAGTAGAAGATAGGTTGATTACTTTAGGTATACAGCCCAATCGTCCTGAAACAGGGTTTGGTTATATTCAATACGAATTTTCAGAAAAACGAATTAAGAAGGTTAAACAATTTACTGAAAAACCAGAACTTAAAAAAGCAAAAGAGTTTTTACATTCAGGAGATTATCTATGGAATTCTGGTATGTTTATTTGGAGTACAAAATCCATTATAAATGCTTTTGAAATTTTTGCACCTAATCTACATCAGGTATTTTCAAAGGCACATTCTATTTATTTTACTGATCAAGAAGAAAACTATATAGAAACTGAGTATCCAAAAGTTGAAAAAGATTCAATTGATTATGCAATAATGGAAAAATCAGATAAAGTTTTTGTGATTCCTTCTTCTTTTGGGTGGAGTGATTTGGGAACATGGAATTCTATTTATGATCATCTGGAGAAAGATGAAAATAAAAATGCAACAAGAGGGAATGTACTGTCTTATAATTCAAAGAATTCATTAATTGTAGGAAATGAAAAGAAAGTAACGGTAGTTGAAGGATTGGAAGATTATTTTATAGTGGATACAGACGATGTTTTGGTTATTTGTAAAAAAGAAAATGCTCAAGATGTTAAATTGTATGTAAATGATGTACGTAAAAATTTTGGAAAAGATTTTGTGTAAATTTAGAAAGTAAAGATGGAAAGTAACAATAATGAAAATAAAAAGTCTTTTTTTGATAATAAAACGGTCCAACCAGAAGCAAAAAAAGCAAAAAACTTTTTAAAAGATTTTTTTAAAGGAATTTTAGATATTACAGAGGGGGTTTCCAAACCTAAAGCCGTTGAAGAAATTAAAGATAGTATTAGTTTCCGTGGTCATCAGGCCTGGATTTTAGTATTTTCCATTATGGTGGCATCGATTGGATTAAGTGCTGATTCGCCTGCTGTGGTTATCGGAGCCATGTTAATATCTCCTTTAATGGGGCCTATTGTAGGGGTAGGTTATTCTATTGGAGTTAATGATTTCGAAACGTTGAGAAGATCTTTAATGAATTTGCTCGTTATGGTTGTTATTTCTTTGATTACTTCTTATATATATTTTTGGTTAAATCCTTTTAGTGAACTAAACCCTACAAAAGAATTATTGGCACGAACGTATCCTACTATTTTAGATGTTTTTATTGCAACTTTTGGTGGTTTAGCAGGAGCAGTAGCCTTAACTAGAAAGGAAAAAAGTAATGTAGTACCAGGAGTAGCGATAGCAACAGCTTTGATGCCTCCTTTATGTACGGCAGGTTATGGTTTGGCAATAGGGAATTATGCTTATTTCGGAGGAGCCATTTATCTATTCTTTATCAACTCAGTTTTTATTGCATTAACCACATTGTTGATTGTGAAACTTTTAAGATTCCCACTTGCAAAATATCAAGATGCTGTAAAAAGAAGAAGAACCAATATTTTTATAACTTTAATAGCTATTGTTACCATTGTTCCAAGTGCATTCTTTTTTATTAACGCATTGAGAGAAGGAGCTTTTAAAACTCAAACAGTAAAGTTTATTAATGATGAAATGATTGATAATTTTCCAAAGAGTAATTTCATTTACGACACCAATAAAGATTTTCAGTACAATAAAGATTCCGTTAGTTATGTAACGGTTTGGAACTCTGGAGAAAGAGTTTCTGAAGATGTAATTACGATGTGGAATAATAAAATAAAAAAAGATCCATACCAACAAAATGTACAGTTTTTAATTCGTCAAGATGAAGATGTAAGACAACAATTAAGTCAAATGAAAGAAGGTGTGATTCAAGAATTAATTTTTGATCAAAAACATACAATTGCTCAAAAAGATTCTTTAATTCAAACTTTAAGAAAAGAATTATCAAATCATAAAAATGTTGAACAGAACGAGTTTCCAATTGTAACAGAAAAGGCTAAAACATTATTCCCAGATTTAGATTATTTTGGATATGCTATGTTTGATGAAACTAATTTTAAACAAAAAGCATCTAATATACCAACCGCAATTATTTCATGGAAGGATAGCATATCTTCTGAAGTAAAAAAAGATCATCATCATAAATTGATGAAATGGTTAAAAGTAGAATTAAAAGTTGATACCATTCAAATAATTGAAAATTAAGTTTAGCATTATTTTTGTTTTATTTAAATCATGAATAGAAAAAAATTTATACAAAAAACCTTTTTAGGAGGATTAGGAATCATAGGAACTTCTAGTTTAATGAGTTTTCAAGAGTTTTCAATTTATTCTAAAAATGATTTAATAGGGAAAGGAAAAATTCCCTTAGTAGGAAATGGATATAATTTAAGAAAAGAAGCTTCTGATCAATTTCTTGCTATGAAAAAGGCAGCAGCTAAGGCAGGATTTAATATCTATTCTGTTTCCAGTTTTCGATCATATGATCGTCAAAATGGAATTTGGACTCGAAAATATAAACGGTATAGAAAGCAAGGATTGTCACCTCAAAAATCAATTGAAAAGATTATTGAATATTCTACTATTCCAGGAACTTCACGTCATCATTGGGGAACCGATTTAGATATTGTAGATGCCAATAAAAAGATGCCTTCTAATCCTTTAAATGCAAAACATTTTGAAAAAGGAGGAATTTATTATACATTTAAGCAATGGTTAAACGAAAATGCTGCTGATTTTGGATTTTATGAAGTATATACTAAGGATCCTAACCGAAAAGGATTTAAGTATGAACCATGGCATTTTTCATATCAACCTTTGGCAAAATTAATGTTGGATGAATATAAAGAACTCGATATAAAAACATTATTACAGCAAAATAAGTTGATTGGTAGTGAATATTTTACAGATGAATTTATTGAAAAGTATACAAAAGAAAATATTTTAGATATTAATAAAAAACTATTATGATGAAAAAACTAATATTAAGTATCATAACCCTAACAGCACTTAGTTTTACCTCATGTTCTTCAGATGATGATAGTGCTCCTACAGGAGGCGATGCAAATGATGTCAATGCATTTGTTTGGAGAGGATTGAATACATGGTATTATTGGCAAAGCGATATTCCAGATTTATCAGATAATATTACAGAGACAGCTTATAATAGCTTAATTACAAATAATACACCTGAGACACTATTTAATAGTTTATTATACCAAAAAGGGGTTGTGGATCGTAATTCATTTATTTTAAGTGATTATACTGTTTTAGAAAATGGATTGAGTGGTGTATCAGTTTCCGCAGGATTTGAATACGGAACTCAAAAATTTTCTAATTCTGAGGATAGTTTTATTTTTATTGTATATGTAGTGCCAGGAACATCTGCTTATCAAGCAGGGATAAAACGAGGAGATGTTTTTTTAAGTGCAAATGGTCAGAATTTCACATCTGATAATACTAGTACCTTATTAGCCTCTCCAACGGTTGAACTAGTTAAAGGTGAATTTATTATAGAGGATGATGGTAGCACAGTAATACAAGCAGGAGATAGTATAACGGTTCAAACTTCGGAAGAACAGGAAAACCCTATAATTTATTCAAGTGTAATTGAAAAAAATGGAAATAAAATTGGATATTTATTTTTTAATTCTTTCACAAGGGAATTTAATGATGAGTTGAATACTGTATTTGCTGATTTTAAGACAAAAGGTATAAATGAATTAGTATTAGACCTACGATATAATGGGGGAGGAGATGTAGAAATGGCTACATATTTAGCCAGTATGATTAAAGGAGAAGGAAATAATGGTAAATTATTCTCTCAATTGAGATTTAATGAAAAATCTGGGTTTATTAATAATTATAATTTTGTTAATACGCTAAATGTGTATTCTTTGAATCAAGATGATCCGATAGCAACTGAAAGTATTAATGAGCTAAACTTATCTCGTTTGTTTGTAATAGGAACAGGTAATACAGCTTCTGCAAGTGAGTTAATTATAAATGGTTTGCGCCCCTATATGGATGTGGTGTTAGTAGGTAATACTACATATGGTAAAGATGTGGCATCATTTACATTATATGATTCAAGTACTTTTAATAAGAATAATATAAACCCTGATCATAAATATGCTATGCAACCTATTGTTGCTAAAAATTTTAATAGCAAAGGAGAAAGTGATTATAGTCGTGGTTTTCAACCAGATATTCAAGTAGATGATTTTACAGAACCACTTGGAGCTATGTCACAATTTGGGGAGTTAACTGAACCTATGTTAAATGCTGCATTAGTAGAAATAGACCCTAGTTTTGTTGTCACATCTAGTGCTAGGGTTAATAAACTAATGAAAAAAGGAATAACAATAAGAGAAGCTAATTTATCAAGTGAGAATAATAGATTAAATTATGAAATGGTTATTCGAGATTTACCTCAATAAATAATTCCTAAAACAAATATAACCACCTTGAGTTTATTAAGGTGGTTTTTTCTTTTAGAAAAGAAAACCATAATTTTTTTTCCAAAATCGTTTAATCTTTCCTACTTTTGTTATCTGTTTTTAATTAGTAATAACAGCACATGTCAACTACAAAATACATTTTCGTAACTGGTGGTGTGACTTCCTCTTTAGGGAAAGGAATTGTATCCGCATCTCTAGCCACTTTACTTCAAGGTAGAGGTTATCGCGTAACCATCCAAAAATTAGATCCTTACATTAATATCGACCCTGGAACATTAAACCCATATGAGCATGGAGAATGTTTTGTGACAGATGATGGTGCCGAAACTGATTTAGATTTGGGGCATTATGAACGTTTTTTGAATCGTCCAACATCACAAGCAAATAATGTAACTTCAGGACGTATTTATCAAACAGTGATTGATAAAGAACGTAAAGGTGATTATTTAGGGAAAACAGTTCAGGTAATTCCTCATATTACCAATGAAATTAAACGAAGAATCAAATTATTAGGAGATTCTGGGAAATATGATATTGTTATTACTGAAATAGGAGGCACTGTAGGGGATATAGAATCATTACCTTATGTTGAAACCGTTCGTCAATTAAAATTAGAATTAGGAAAATCAAATTCGTTAGTTATCCACTTAACGTTAATTCCTTATTTGGCAGCAGCTGGAGAATTAAAAACAAAACCAACACAACATTCTGTACGTTTTCTAATGGAAAGTGGAGTGCAAGCTGATATTTTGGTTTGTCGTACCGATAGAACAATTCCAGAGGAATTAAAAACAAAATTAGCATTATTTTGTAATGTTCGTAAGGAGAATGTAATCGAATCAATAGATGCACCGACCATTTATCATGTTCCTAATTTTCTTCAAAAAGAAGGGTTGGATCAAGTGGTATTGGATGAGTTGGATTTAAATTCGGATAAAAAACCAGATCTGACAGAATGGAATAATTTTTTAGATAGTCATAATAATCCTGAAGCAGAAATAACCATTGGTTTAGTAGGGAAATATGTAAGTTTACAAGATTCCTATAAATCTATTACAGAAGCTTTTATTCATGCAGGAGCAAAAAATAAAACGAAAGTGAAGGTAAAATGGGTTTATTCAGGAGATTTGACAAAAGAGAATATAAAAGAATATTTGTCAGATGTGGATGGTATTTTAGTAGCACCAGGGTTTGGAGATCGTGCGATTCAAGGAAAAATTGAAGCGTGTAATTTTGCAAGAGAAAATAAAGTTCCATTTTTAGGAATTTGTTTAGGAATGCAAATGGCTGTTATTGAATTTGCTCGTAATGTATTAGGTTTTGAGAAAGCAGAAAGCTTTGAAATGAATACACAGACACCTTATCCAGTAATTAGTTTAATGGAAGAACAAAAACAAATTACCAACATGGGTGGAACGATGCGTTTAGGAGCGTGGGATTGTCAAATAGAAAAAGGAACGAAGATTTATGAAGCTTATGGAAAACAAAATATTTCAGAGCGTCATCGTCATCGTTATGAGTTTAATAATAAGTATCTAAATAATTTTAAAGAAAATGGATTGATTATTAGTGGGACAAATCCTAGTACTGGTTTAGTGGAAACGATTGAAATTAAAGATCATCCATTTTATGTAGGAGTACAATATCATCCAGAATATAAAAGTACTGTTGTAAATCCACATCCATTATTTGTGAAATTTGTGGAAGCAATTGTTAAGAATAAGAATTAAAACCCAATATGGAAGAAAATAAGAAGTTTGACGTCAATTCGATTATCGGATTTGCTTTAATAGGATTGATTATGTTTGTTTATTTTAACTGGTTCATGCCAAAACCAGAAGATAAACCAGTTGAGAAACAAGCAACGACACAAACAGAACAAGTTGTTGAAAATAAATCAGCGAATACAATTCCTGCAATGACAGGAAATTTTGCATCAGCAGCTTCTGAAAAAGAAGTTGTTTTGCAAGATGATTTATTAAATTTGACTTTCTCATCTAAAGGAGCTAAAATTAAAACAGCAGAGATTAAACAATACCAATCTTATGAGAAAAAAGAAGAAGATCATCATGGAAAATTACTTCTAATTACAGAAGAAAATGCTAATTTTAATATCAAGTTTACAGAAAATGGTCAGGTGGTAAATACACGTGATCTTATTTTCAATACTACTCAAACCGATAAACAAGTTGTTTTCTCTACTCAAACTAATTCAGGAGGTAAATTAAAAATTGTTTATACTCTAAAAGAAAATTATTTAGTTGATTTTGATGTTCAGACAGAAGGTTTAACGATTACAGAGAAACCTATTATTCAGTTTGATTTAAAAGCTTTAGCTCATGAAAAGGGACGTTCAGAAGAATTACGAAGAACAGAGTTCTATTATGCACTAGATAATTTAGGAGATGTAGATTATACTCAATCTGATACTAATGAAGAAAAAGTAGATTGGATTGCTTACAAAGGACAGTTTTTTTCTGTTATTCTAGACAGTGAAAAAGCGTTTAATTCTTCTAAAATGGTATTAACCAATATAGACGACTCTCTTTATTTGAAGCAATTTGAAATGGAATCTACTTTTGCTGATGATTCTTTAAATGCAAACATGCAATGGTATATAGGTCCTAACGATATGGATATAATGAAGCTTCATGATCGTGATTATCAAGAAGTAATACCATTTGGATGGTTTATTTTTGGAATTTTGAATAAATGGTTCTTTATTCCAATGTATAAATTCTTGGCAGGATTAGGATGGTTTGGTGCAGGTATTGTGATTATGATTATGACAATCATTGTAAAGTTAGTTACAGCACCGATTATGTACAAACAGTACAAGCAAGGAGCCATTATGCGTGTATTACGTCCTGAACTGGATGAAATTAATGAGAAGCATAAGGATTCAGATGCTATGAAAAAACAGCAAGCAACGATGGAACTCTATCGTAAAGCAGGAGTAAATCCTATGGCAGGTTGTATTCCAGCATTGTTACAAATGCCTATATTCTTAGCATTATTCAATTTATTCCCTAATTTAATTAATTTAAGAGGGAAATCATTTTTATGGGCTGATGATTTATCGGCGTATGATTCAATTGTAGAATTACCTTTTAATATTCCATTATATGGTGCACATGTAAGTTTGTTTACCTTAATGTATGCCGTTTCTATGTTTATTTATACACGATTATCATCAAGTAATATGCAACAACCTTCGCAGCCAGGAATGCCTGATATGCGATACATTATGTATTTTATGCCTGTTATGTTAGTGGTGTGGATTAACAGTTATGCTTCGGGACTTTCATGGTATTATTTTGTTTCCAATACAATTTCGATTATTTTGGTATTGGTGATCAAGAAGTTTTTTATTGATGAAGATAAAATTCATGCTCAATTGCAGGAAAATAAAAAGAAACCTCAGAAAAAGAAAGGACGTTTTGCTCAAATGTTAGAAGAAGCTCAACGCCAACAAGCACAGCAAGCAGCAGCAAGAAAGAAAAAATAATAATATAGAAGTAAAAAAAAGCCATTTTGATTAATCAAAATGGCTTTTTTTATTAGAATTTAAGTAAACTCTTAAAAGTTTATTGGAGTATTATTTTATTAAAGAGTATTAGGTTAGTTATGTCTTATTGAATACACTTATGAGGATAAATTAATTTCAGAAAATAGTTTAAAAAATAAGGATCGCTCATTTTAAATGTGTTATCCTTATTTAACTAGTATTAATCCTTTTTCCTTTTTATAGTAATATGAGATTTAATGGTAGAAGTAATACCATCATTGAAATCAATTGCAAACCAATAGGTGTTGGAAGGAAGAGGTTTCCCTTTCGATCGGCCATCCCAAATTAAGTTGTTTTGATTCATTTGATGTAAAAATCTTCCAAAGCGATCAAATATTTTAACTTGAATATTTGGACAATCTTTTAAATCTGTTAAATCCCAAGTATCGTTAATCCCATCACCATTAGGGCTAAAAGCTTGATAAACTTTAAATTCTTTGATATAGTGATTATTTGAAGTGATAGAACATTGATTAGCATCACGAATGTGAACTTGATAGTTTCCTTGTGAAACATTAAAAAATAGAGGGGAAGACTGCCAAGTAATTCCATCTAATGAAAATTCATAAGGTTTGGTACCTCCTGTTGGCTGAATAAATACTTGATTTAAGCAAGAAGTGGCTTCTTGTAAACCGAGATCAGTTATTTGTAGCTCTATGGAACCAATTGATTGATTTCCGTCAGGAGCCGTCACAGTTAGTGTATAAGTCCCTTCTTCCTGAGGTTCTATTTCAAAATTAGAACTAGTAAATCCATTAGGTCCTTCCCAAGAATATTCAAAGAAATCATAGTAAGGATATGAAATATGTGCAGTTTCATCATAACATAATAAAATATCATTCCCAATAGCGGTTTCTACATCAATAAAGGTATAGATTTCCAATTGATTTTGATTGGAACAAGTATTGGAATCGGTTGTAAAGGCAGAATAGATACCTTCTTGTTCAGGTCTATTGATATGAAGAGTAGGACTATCTATTTCAGAATAAAAGCCATTAGGTCCAGACCATTCAATGGTGGATTCAGAATCGATATTACTATATAATTCTAATTCTTGACCATAAAATAAATATTGATAATTAGAATTTAGAATAAGCTCAGGTAGAGGGTTTTCAGTTAAAGAAATAGTAACAATTTCTGATTCGCATGATAAAGAGGTGTCCTTTGCTCTTACATAATATGTTCCAGGAACAGCATCAGAAAATTCTTCTCCAGAATGAATAAGTTGAGTTAAATCAGAATCACTATACCAAGAAATTTGATCTGCATTAGAAGATACAGATAAAGTAGGAATAGCATTACCTGTACAATAGTTTTGGTTCCCATTACTAGAAAGAGTAGGTAAGGGGTTTTCGATAACTTCAATAGTGACTTGTTTTTCACAACTTATTTCAGTTAAGCTACTTGAATTAGAAGCTTTAACGGTATAGGTTCCAGGTACAACATCTTCATATTTTTTTCCTTTAAAAGAAATTAATCGACCATTAAGAAACCAAGTAAGTTCATCTGCATTAGATTCAATTTCAATAGGAAGAATATCTTCTCCTGAACAATATTCAATTTGATCCGAGCTGATTAAAGTGATTTCAGGTAGAGGAATTTCAATTAAAGTAAAGGTTGTTTTATCTGAAACACATTCATTAAGGGTGTTATACGCTTCAATATAGAATGTTCCACTTTTATATTGAGAAGGAAGAGATTGTATGTTACGCCCTATTTCATTAAGATTCTCATCATACCAAATATAAATAATGTTAGAAATTGATTCTAGTGTAATGTCAGGAATGGGATCTCCAAAACAATATTCAAAGGTTTCTTTTTCAAGAATTGGTTTTTCTATTGTAGGACAAGGGCAATCAATTCCTTTTATTTCTTTTTGAAAACTACAAGAAGTATCATTATTTTTTGCTGTAAGTAAAATATCTTGATTAGTAGGTACTGTAATATCCCAAATCCCACTTCCTTTATTTTCAATAATTGCTTCGGTTACATTAGAGGTGATTGTGATATTATTTTCTGTAATTATTGAAAAAGAATAGGTTTTTCTATTTTCACTACATACAAGAGAAGAGGTTACTTCTATAGTAGGTAAAGCATTACGGGATAGTTTCACGGTTGTTTTTTCAGAAGAGCAATTGGATTCAGTATGGGTAGCAATCACGTAGAATTCTCCTTGGGTGATAGAAGTGGGTAAATTAAGAACTTTCCCTGAGTTGATAGAAGAATCATCACTAGCATTAAACCATTGAAAGGTAACGCCTTGAGGATTATAAGAATCTTTTACTTTGATAGAAGGGATGTTTTCCCCTTGACAATACTCAAAGTTGTTACCGTTTACTTGTGGTTTATCAACGGTAGCACATGGACAAGAGTCAGGAGCTTGAATGTTTTGAGAGATGGAACAATTATTATCATTTTTAATGTTTAAAGTAATATCGTTTAAGTTGCTTACGTTGATATCCCAAGTTCCATTATTGTTGTTAGTAATGGTAACACCCGTATTATTAGAGGTGATGGTATTATTTTGCTCAGAAGTCACAGTAAAGTTGTAAGAGGTTCTGTTGGTGTTACAAGTTGGATTACTGGAAATGGTTAATGTAGGTAAATCATTACGGGATAGTTTTACGGTTGTTTTTTCAGAAGAACAATTGGATTCAGTATGAGTCGCAATCACGTAGAATTCTCCTTGAGTGATAGAAGTGGGTAAATTAAGAACTTTCCCTGAGTTGATAGAAGAATCGTCACTAGCATTAAACCATTCAAAGGTAACGCCTTGAGGATTATAAGAATCTTTTACTTTGATAGAAGGGATGTTTTCCCCTTGACAATACTCAAAGTTGTTATCGTTTACTTGTGGTTTATCAACGGTGGCACATGGACAAGAGTCAGGAGCTTCAATATTTTGAGAGATTGCACAATTATCATTTTTAATATTTAAAGTAATATCGTTTAAGTTGCTTACGTTGATATCCCAAGTTCCATTGTTGTTGTTAGTAATGGTAACACCTGTATTATTAGAGGTGATGGTATTGTTTTGTTCAGAAGTTACAGTAAAGTTGTAAGAGGTTCTGTTGGTGTTACAAGTTGGATTACTGGAAATGGTTAATGTAGGTAAATCATTACGGGATAGTTTTACGGTTGTTTTTTCAGAAGAGCAATTGGATTCAGTATGAGTCGCAATCACGTAGAATTCTCCTTGAGTGATAGAAGTGGGTAAATTAAGAACTTTTCCTGAGTTGATAGAAGAATCGTCACTAGCATTAAACCATTCAAAAGTAACGCCTTGAGGATTATAAGAATCTTTTACTTGAATAGAAGGGATGTCTTGGCCAGGACAATACTCAAAGTTGTTACCGTTTACTTGTGGTTTATCAACGGTGGCACATGGACAAGAGTCAGGAGCTTCAATATTTTGAGAGATGGAACAATTATTATCATTTTTAATATTTAAAGTAATATCGTTTAAGTTGTTTACGTTGATATCCCAAGTTCCATTATTGTTGTTAGTAATGGTAGCACCCGTATTATTAGAGGTGATGGTATTGCTTTGCTCAGAAGTTACAGTAAAGTTGTAAGAGGTTCTATCTGCGTTACAACTAGGGTTTTGAACTATAGAGATAGAGGGTAAAGCATATTTAATAACAGCAATAGGTACCCCATCAGATATTTTTATAGTACCATCTGTACATACTTTTTCACTATATACTAAATAATTAGCTATTTGGTTATTTGAAGTAGTATCTATAAAATGATCATTTAAGACTTGAAGTTGGTCATTTCCTGTTGCAGTAGTAACTAATTCTGGAGGAGTAGAATTATTTAAGTACCATTTTATGGTAGCTCCTTCGTTATCTAAGTCAGACTTATTAGTAATTTTTATTATAGGAAGAGTTTCACCATCACATATGGTATAAAGTGTTTTTTCTCTTTCAGGAGCTTCAGGTTTTTCACAACAATCATTTTCTAAAAAAATAGTATTGGTCGTTTCACTACAAGATCCTGAATCTTTAACAGTGTAGGTATAGGTTCCTGGATCTAAATTAGTAAAAATATGACTTGAATTATTATTTGTAAAAGAACCAATTGTATTGCCAGAGGAATCTTTTAAAGTGTAGGTATAAGGTATTTGACCTTCTTTGGCAGACAAGGTGATAGATCCTTTTGTATCACAAGTTGGGTTTACATGACTGGTAGAAGATTCAAAAACGTGAATAATATACTGAATGGATTTGTTTTCGTTACAAAAATCAGTATAATTACATGTATAAGTGGTTGTTTCAGAAGGAGAAACGGTTACTATATTTCGGTTATTGTTTTGAATTGTAGAAGAAGGATTTGAAGTCCAATTATAATTGCTTCCTTTATCAGGAGCTTCGAGAGTAATGGTTTCATTAGGGCAAATATATTTTTCAGTTTCAAAGTTATTTTCTAATCTTACTTGATGAAGATTGTTTAAAGCACCAGTTGAAGAAGTAAATCCCCAAAAAACAATAGGGTTGTTATTAAAAATAGTATTAATAAAATTTTCGGTTTCAGATAAAGTATACAGAGTGCCATCTGATCCCTTAAAAGTAGTAGAAAAAGTTTGTGTTGAGGCGTTCGGAGTCCATTTTACAGTAACTTCATGAAATCGACCATCTTCTATATTTTTTAAATCAATAATATTAGAAGGGTTAATACCTTGACTGTGAACGGTTGAACCGTTTTTCATTAAAGCCATATGATCATTAAAAATATCACCACGTTCTCCATTTTGATATGTGTCGTACTCAAAAAACAAACTAGGTTCTATATTTTGTATAGCAAGACTACCTCCATGCTCAAAATCATTTTGACAATCACTATAAAACATAAAAGCAATACCATCAGCACCACTACTATTTTTAGTACCAAAGTTTAATTCAAAACTTAATTCAAAAGGTTCTCTTAAATCAATGGCAAAAATACTAGTCATAACCCCACGTTGACCATTAATTGCACGAGTTAATCTATATGTTCCAGCAGGACTTTCTGTTACGCCTGTATCATGATAATCAAAAAGATTTTGTGAAAATAGAAAATAAGAAAAAAAGAAAAATAGAACCACACTAGTGGCTCTGAAACAACAGATACTGGTTTTCATTTCCCGATTTGGTTTATTAAATTTTTTAAGTTCTAATTTAGGTGCAAAACTATGTTAAAATTTTAACATTTGATAATTAATTAAAGATAAAATATGATATAAAAGATCATTTAAAGATTTTTTAATACCTTATTTTAAGGTATTTATCAAAGGTTTTGATTAAATTTAGAGAAAAGAAATTTATATGCCTACAAAAATTTTTGTGTTAGATACATCTGTAATATTATTTAACCATCAATCTATTACAAGCTTTGAAGAGCACGATATAGCTATTCCAATTACAGTATTAGAAGAATTAGATACTTTCAAAAAAGGGTCAGAAACAAAAAACTTTGAAGCCAGAGAGTTTATTCGTTTTTTAGATAAATGTTCCAATCAATATCCTATTAATGATTGGATTCCTTTACCAGGTGAAAATAAAGGTCGTTTTAAAGTAATTTTAAATGCAGAAGTGAAAGAAGTAAACGCTATTGAAGCATTTAATGAAACATCGATGGATAATAAAATTCTCAATGCTGCTTTAAGCTTAAAAGAACAGGAAGAAGGGAGAGAGATTATCATGGTAACCAAAGATGTGAACTTGCGCTTAAAAGCAAAAGCATTAGGCTTATTAGCAGAGGATTTTAAAACAGGTAAAGTAAAAGATGTAGATGGTTTAGATAAAGGGATTTCTATAATTCATACTACCAAAACTTTTATAGATAAGTTGTACCAACGAGGTAAAATTCCTGCAGAAGAGATTGAAGAATTTGAATTAATCTCAAACCATTATTATATTTTACAGACAGAAGAAGGTTCCTCTGGTTTAGCATATTATAATCCTTTTGAGCGTGTTTTGGAAAAAGTAAATAAACATGCTGCTTATGGTGTAAAGCCTCGAAATGCGGAGCAAGCGTTCGCTTTACATGCTTTAATGAATCCAGCTGTAAAATTAGTATCTATTTATGGTGTTGCGGGTACAGGAAAAACACTTTTGGCATTAGCTGGAGCTCTACAGCAACGAAAAATTTATAAACAAATTTATTTAGCACGTCCAATTGTGCCTTTAAGTAATAAAGATTTAGGTTTTTTACCAGGTGATATTAAGTCAAAAATTGACCCTTATATGCAACCACTTTGGGATAATTTAAAATTTATTCAACATCAATATAAAGAAACAGACAAGCAGTTTAAATTGATTAATCAAATGTTAGAAGAAGAGAAATTGTTGATTTCCCCATTAGCTTACATTAGAGGAAGAAGTTTGTCGGATATTATTTTTATAGTAGATGAGGCACAGAATTTAACACCACACGAAGTTAAAACCATTATTACACGTGCAGGAGAGAATGCTAAATTTATTTTTACAGGAGATATTCGTCAAATAGATACTCCTTATTTGGATGAACAATCCAATGGGTTATCTTACTTAGTTGATCGTTTAAAAGGACAAGACTTATTTACCCATATAAAATTGCAAAAAGGTGAACGTTCAGAGTTGGCAAATTTGGCAAATGAATTGTTATAATATCTTTATTTTTACTGATTCTAGATAACTAACGAAAAGAAAGAAATCAAAAAGAATTACCTATCTTTAAGTTTGTCACAAAAGATTAAAGATAAACCTAAAGATGGCGAATAAAAATATACGTACATTATCATCTAGAAAAGAATTAGAGGATAATTTATTTGAAAATATAGCTGATTTATCTCATGAAAATGTCTCAGATGATGATTTTCGTGAGTTATCAAAACGTTTCATGATTGATGATTCTGTCGTTGTGGGAACGGCTTCTTTTTATGATTTTACCAGAGAAGGTAATCGTGGACAAAAAATACATGTTTGTAATGGAACAGCTTGTATGGTCGCTCGGACACAAACTGAGTTAAATCAAAAAATAACGCAACATTTTAATCAAGAAGAAATTGGACACGCTGCTTGTGTAGGACGTTGTCATTCCAATAACGCTTTTATGTATGATGATAAAACGTTCTCGATTGATAATGAGAAAGAATTAAAAGAGCGAATAAAAGATAAGAAACAGCAGAAGAATGAATACACAATAGGATGTAATACAACACCTATTTTAACTTCAGAAATAAAAGATATAGCTTCTTTTTATCAATTAGCGGAACAATTTAAAGAGATACCTAACAAAGTAATTGAAGAATTAAAAACGTCTAATTTGAGAGGAAGAGGAGGAGCAGGATTCCCTTTTTGGTTTAAATTAGATGCTGTAATTAAAGAAGATAATAAACAAAAATATATTGTTTGTAATGCAGATGAAGGAGATCCTGGGGCATATTCAGATATGTATTTAATGGAGCATCAACCTCATAAAGTACTCTTTGGAATGTATATGAGTGGCTTGACAGTGGGTGCTGATACAGGTGTTTTGTATATTAGAGGTGAATATCCTGATTCCATTCGTACAATACATGCTGCAATTGAAGAATTAAAAGACAAGAAACTGATCGGTGATTTTCGATTTAAAATTATTCGTGGACAAGGTTCTTACGTTTGTGGAGAAGAAACCGCTTTGCTAAGTTCAATTGAAGGACTTCGTCCTGAAGTGCGAGTACGTCCACCATATCCTGTACAATATGGTTTATTTGGGAAACCTACCGTTTTAAGTAATGTGGAAACATTTGCTAATATTCATTGGATTTTAGAAAATACAGGAGAGGCATATGCTTCATTAGGAACTGAAAAATCTACAGGAACAAAATTAGTTTCTTTAGATAGTTTTTTTAATGAACCAGGAATTTATGAAATTGAGATGGGAACTCCATTACAAACTATTTTTAATGAATTTGGTAGAGGATTTAAATCAGAAGTTAAAGCATTACAAATTGGTGGTCCTTTAGGAGGAATTGTTCCAATGTCTAAAACAACTGAATTGAGTTTAGATTTTGAATCACTAGGGAATAATGGTTTTCTATTAGGTCATGCTAGTTTTGTTTCAATTCCGGTTGATTTTCCTATGATGGAATACTTAGAGCATTTAATGAAATTCACTGCAGATGAATCTTGTGGAAAATGTTATCCCTGTAGGATAGGTTCTTTTAGAGGAATGGAATTATTACAAAAAGCGCAAAAAGAAGATTATAAAATTGATCGACAGCTTTTTGAAGATTTATTAGAAACATTAGAAATTGGATCTCTTTGTGCCCTAGGAGGAGGAATTCCATTGCCGGTAAAAAATGCCTTGCAATATTTTGATAGTGAATTAAATCAATATTTTCAATAGAAAGTTAAAGAATGAAAGCATATATAAACAATACCGCATACGAATTTCAAAGAGGAGAAACGATTCTAGAGTTTATTAGAAGAATAGAAAATAATAAAGAAGCGATTCCCACAATGTGTCAAGATGATCGATTGGAGAATTTTGGTTCCTGTAGAGTATGTTCTGTAGAAGTCGCACGTGAAAAAGATGGACCTTCTCGTACGATGGCATCTTGTCATACACCCGTAGCGGAAGGACTATATATCTATCCTCATACAGAAAAAATACAACGATTACGTAAAAATATAGTAGAATTAGTTTTAACCGATTACCCTTCTGATAAAGTATTCCCGAAAGAAGGTAAAAAAGCAACTCCTTTTCAACAAACCATAGCACAGATAGGAATTCCTAATATACGCTATCCTGAGGGGGAAAACCATTTGGATATTCAACCCGATCGAGTACATCCTTATATAAAATCTGATTTGAGTCAATGTATTAATTGTTTCCGTTGTGTAAGAGCATGTGAAGAAATTCAGGGAGAAATGATTTTAGGAATGTCTGGAAGAGGATTTGCGACTCATATTATAAAAGGATTTGATACCACTTTTAATGAATCAGCTTGTGTGTCATGTGGAGCATGCGTGCAAACGTGTCCTACAGAGGCTTTAACGGATAAATACGAAACCAAAACATTAGTAGCAGACCAAACAGTTCGAACGACTTGTACGTATTGTGGTGTAGGTTGCCAATTAGATGTATCGGTTATTGATGGTGAAATTAAGGGAATTCAAGCTCCAGAAACAGCTGAAGTAAATGAGGGGCATACATGTTTGAAAGGTCGTTTTGCATTTGAATTTTATAACCATCCTGATCGTTTGCGTGATCCGATGATTAAAAAAGAGGGCAAGTTTGAAAAAGTAACATGGGAAGAAGCTTATCAGTTTATAGCAAAGAGATTGTTAGAAATAAAAGAGCAATATGGAGCCGATTCTATTGCAGGAATTTCTTCTTCTAGAGCAACTAATGAAGAAAATTACTTAATGCAAAAAATGCTTCGTGTTGCTATTGGAACGAATAATATAGATGGTTGTGCACGAGTATGTCATGCTCCGACAGCCCATGGAATGCAACAGGCTTTTGGAACAGGTGCTGCAACGAATTCTATTGAAGATTTAAAGAAAACTGATGCTATATTTCTATTTGGAGCCAATCCTGTAAAAGCACATCCTGTAACGGGAGCTAAAATTAAGCAAGCCTTTATGAAGGGGGTAACTTCTATAGTAGTTGATCCTATTAAAACGAAGCTAGCAGAACTAGCGCAATATCATTTGCAAATTAGACCAGGAACCAATGTAGCTATTTTAAACATGCTGGCACATTATATTATTAAAGAAGATTTGGTAAGTCAAGATTTTATTGATTCGTATACTGAAAAATACCTTGATTTTAAAAATCATGTGATTGACCTGAATATGGATGAATTGGAAAAGATTACAGGTGTTTCCAAAGAATTGGTTAGTGAAGCAGCTATAGCTTATGCTTCTGCAGACCGAGCAATGGAGTTTCATGGTTTAGGTGTAACCGAGCATTTTCAAGGAAGTAAAACGGTAATGTTATTATCCAATTTAGCAATGATGACTGGAAACGTAGGACGTCAAGGTGTTGGATTGAATCCACTTCGTGGTCAAAATAATGTGCAAGGAGCCGCGGATATGGGAGTACAACCACATCAGGGAGCAGGTTATTTAAATGTAAACGATCCTGAAATTAAGGCCTATTATGCAGGTAAATATGGTGTTGATAAAATGCCAGAACAAGAAGGGTTAAAAGCCCCTGAAATGCTTGATGCTGCGATAGAAGGGAAGTTAAAAGCACTATATATTATGGGAGAAGATACTATTATGACGGATCCTAATACTAATCATAGTATCAAAGCATTTGAAAATTTAGACTTAATTGTAGTTCAAGAATTGTTTATGACCGCTACTTCTGAAATGGCAGATGTAATTTTACCAGCTTCTTCCTATTTTGAAAAAGATGGAACATTTACTAATGGAGAACGTCGTATGCAACGAGTTAATAAAGTGATTGACCCTATCGGAAACACAAAACCTGATGGTCAAATTGTAATTGATATGATGCATTATTTAGGGTATGATCAACCTACTGGTTTGACTTATGATGCAGCAGAAGTAATTAAAGAGATTGCGGATGTAGTACCTTTTATGTCTGGTTTGAGTTGGGAACGTTTAGGCGATAATGGATTGCAATGGCCAATCAAGGAAGATGGTAGCGATACAAAACGAATTCATCTTAATGGTCAATTTAAAAAAGGTAAAGGAACATTCCATTATTTTGACTTTGAAGAAAGTCCTGAAATTATTACGCATGCAAATGATTTTCCATTTATTCTCACTACAGGTAGAGAATTAGAGCATTATAATTCTGGAACGATGACACGAAGAACCGATAATCAAATTATTTTAGAAGATGATGTGTTAGAAGTTCACCCTAAAGATGCTTTGAAAAAAGGAATTGAAAATGGGGAATTGGTGCGTATTTCTTCCGAAAGAGGTAGTGTAGAGATTCCAGTTCAATATTCGAAAAAAGTAAAACGTGGAATTGTACGAACTACATTTCATCAGCCTAAAGTTTTTATCAACCTTATTACAGGTGGAGTGGGAGATGCTGAAACCTTAACACCTGAATATAAAGTAGTAGCTGTTGATTTTGAAAAGATCTAATAACTTTGTGAAGCTTTGTACAAAATAGAAGTTATTTTCGATAGATGTAGTAATTTTGAAAACCTATAGTGAAAAGAAGAAATAAAAGATGAAAGAATCTTTAAATTATGAAGGAATTAGGGTTTCTTCGACTAGTTCAGAAAAAATTGAAGATACATTAGCAGTAGAAGCAGCATTACAAATTAATATAAATGATGAGCCTTATACAGTAGTGATGCGAACACCAGGGCAAGATTATGAATTGATAAGAGGATTGTTGTATGCTGAAGATATTTATAAAGAAAAACAAAATTTAGATTATAAAATCATAGAAGAATCTGAAAATGGTTTTTCAATTATTAATGTTACAATTTCAAATGAAAAGCTAGGAAAAGGTTTTTTAAATAAAAGAACACTGTTATCGGTTTCATCATGTGGAATTTGTGGGAAACAAAAAATTGAAGATTTATCCTTTAATGGTAGAGCGTTAGAGAATGAACAGTTAATTGATTTGAAAGAGGCTCAGAAGTTGTTTTCTATGATGAAACAAAAACAAAATTTATTCTTAAAAACAGGTGGAACTCATGCCGCTGCTGTTTTTGATCAAAAGAATCAATTTTTAATACTTAAAGAAGATATCGGTCGTCATAATGCAGTAGATAAAGTTATAGGAAATCTTTTAAATCAACAAGAAATAAAAAAAGCACATATTTTATTAGTAAGCGGTCGTGTTTCTTATGAAATTCTTTCTAAAGCTTTTATTGCTAAAATTCCTTTTGTTATTGCAGTTTCAGCTTGCTCTTCATTGGCAGTTGATTATGCCAAAGAATTAGGGATTTGTTTGATTGGTTTTTCAAGAGATGATAAAGCAACAATTTATGCAAATCCTCATTATGTTGTTAGTTGAGAGGAATAATTGTACAAAAAATACCTTATAAATTGAAACCCAAAATTTATAACTTATTATAACGTAATTTTTTGTGCTCTTAGCATTTCTCGTTTTCCAGGCGGTCCGGGTAAACGTTCTACTTTAAAACCTGCTTGAATCATGGCTCTTCTAACAGAGCCTTTAGCTGCATAAGTGACTAATATTCCATTTTGAGCTGTTAATTGATACATATGATCGAACATTTGTTGATTCCATAAATCAGGTTGTACCCGAAATCCAAATGCATCAAAATAAATCAGATCGTATTGTGTGTCATAAGGTATATCAAAGAAATCCATTCTTTTTTTTAGCAAAGAAAAAGAAGGCGTAATGAACTGAAATGATTCCCAATCTTTATGAAAAAGCATTTCATATTCTTTTTTGAAAATAGAATGATCTTCAATTTGATTTAAATAATTCAAGGTTTCCCATTCCTCCTGAGTTACAGGGTATTTCTCAATACCAGTATACTCAATCTTTATAGGATATTTTTGAGCCTCAATCAAAGTTAAAAAACAATTTAACCCAGTTCCAAAACCTATTTCTAAAATAGAGAGCGTATTTTTGTTTTTTTGAATTTTATTTAACCCATTTTGAATAAAGACATGTTGAGCTTCTTGAATAGCACCATGTTTAGAATGGTATTGTTCATCCCAATCTTCAATTTGAATAGAAGAAGATCCATCAGCTGTTGTAATGATTTTTCGTTTGAGAGTCATGTTTTCAAAGATACAATGAGAATTTTAACAATAGGTTATTTTTGAATGATTTTTATATAGATCATGGTTAAAATGGTTTTTTCATAAAAAAGAAAGCATAAAAAATACTTTTTTTAAACAAATTCTAATTTTAAACCATTTTTTTTTATCAACTTGAAATTTAGAAATGAATTCATTTTAAATCAAAAAAAGTATATTTGAGAAAACAGTTGAAAAATGAGTGTAACAATACAAAAAGCAGAAAAATCTAAATTAGAAGGTATTTCTTTTGATGATTTAGTATTTGGTAAAAATTTTACCGATCATATGTTAATTGCAGAATATAAGGATGGAAAGTGGAGCGATCCCGTGATTAAACCTTATGGAAATATTTCTATTTCTCCTGCTGCACAAGCCTTACATTATGGTCAAGCTGTTTTTGAAGGGATGAAAGCTTACCGTAATGAAAATAATGAAGTATTTTTATTTAGACCAGAAGATAATTTTATTCGAATTAATAAGTCTTGTAAACGTTTAAATATGCCTGAACTACCCAAAGAAACCTTTATAGAAGGATTAAATGCTTTGGTAGATTTAGATCGTAATTGGATTCCAACTAGTGAAGGAACTTCTTTATATCTACGTCCTTTTGTATTCGCTTCTGAAGCTATGTTAAAAGCTACAACTTCAATGGAGTATACGTTTATGATTTTATGCTCGCCTGCACGTTCTTATTATAGTGAACCATTAAAGGTGAAAATAGCGGATCATTATTCACGTGCTGCAAGTGGAGGAGTTGGTTATGCAAAAGCTGCAGGAAATTATGCTGCTTCGTTTTTTCCAACTGAAGAAGCTCGAAAAGAAGGGTTTGATCAAGTTTTATGGACTGATGCTGCAACGCATTCTTTTATTGAAGAATCAGGGACAATGAACGTTTTTGTACGTTATGAGAATAAATTAGTTACAGCACCTACCACAGAGACTATTTTAAATGGTGTAACGCGTCGTAGTGTTATTGAAATAGGAAAGGAATTAGGTTTAGAGGTAGAAGAAAGACCGGTTTCTGTTGAAGAAGTAGTTACAGGAATTAAATCAGGTGAAATTAAAGAAATGTTTGGTTGTGGAACAGCTGTTGTTTTAATTCCATACAAAGCAGTAGGTTATAAAGATGAAGAATTGAAGCTTAACTTACCATCTGATGATGAAAGTATTGCTTTAAAAATTAAAAATCGTTTAGTAGGAATCCAAACTGGAGTTCAAGAAGATCCTTTTGGATGGCGTGTAAAAGTATAATAAACGAAAAGAACATAATATATATCATGTTTTATATTTAGAATAATTCTAAATTAACGATTTAAAGGCATTTTCGAAAGAAAATGCCTTCTCTTTTTAAAATAAGAATTTGATAAAGTTCAATATTAAAACTAAATTTGTGGTCATTTTTGTAGAATAATAATTTAACAAATAAACTTTCATAATGTCAAAAGACATCAGTATAAGAAAAGGGTTGGATATCAAATTAGTCGGTGAGGCTGAATTGACAACCAAAGACTTACCTGCTTCAAAAGTTTATGCTTTACGTCCCGATGATTTTCATGGGGTAATTCCAAAGTTAATAGCAAAGCAAGGGCATACAGTAAAAGCTGGATCGCCTTTATTTTTTGCTAAAGGAAACGATAAAGTATTATTCCCTTCCCCTGTAAGTGGAGAAGTGATTGAAGTGAAGCGAGGTGAAAAACGAAAAATTTTAGAAATTAAGGTTTCAGCTGACTTAGACCAGGTTTACGAAGATTTTGGAACGAAAGATCCAAGTTCTATGAATCGTGAGCAAGTAATTGATCATTTGACATCTTCAGGATGTTGGCCGTTTATTAAACAACGTCCATATGATATTATTGCTTCTCCAGATGATCAACCTAAAGCAATTTTTGTCTCAGGAATAAACTCAGCTCCATTAGCACCTAATATGGATTTTGTATTGGCAGGTAAAGAAGAAGTTTTAAAAGCTGGATTTACTGCTCTTACAAAATTAACAGAAGGAAAAGTTCATTTGACGATTGGAAAATCATCTAATGCATTCCCTCAAGTTGCAGGAGTGGAGGTACATAAAGCAAGTGGTAAACATCCTGTTGGATTAGTTTCTACACAAATTGCGAAAATTGATCCTATAAATAAAGGAGAAAAAGTTTGGGTTATAAAAGCAGAAGATGTTGCCATTATTGGAGAATTACTTTTAACAGGTAAATACAATGCAGAACGTTTAGTTGCCTTAGCAGGTTCAGGTTTTAATACACCATCTTATGTAAAGGTAAAACAAGGAGCTACTGTAGGAGACATTGTTGCTGGAAATATAAAAGAAGGTAATTATCGTATTATTAGTGGTGATGTTTTAACAGGAACCTTATCATCAAAGGAAAACTTCTTAGGTTATTATGATAATCAAATCACGGTAATTCCAGAAGGAGATGACTATGATTTCTTTGGGTGGAATAAACCACAACCAAATAAGTTTAGTGTTTCAAGAGCTACATTATTCTCTTTCTTAACACCAAACAAGAAATATGATTTGAATACGAATACCAATGGAGAGCATCGAGCTTTTGTGGTTACAGGTGAATATGAAAAAGTATTCCCATTAGATATTTATCCAATGCAGTTGTTAAAAGCAATCTTAGTGAAAGATATTGATGAAATGGAAGCTTTAGGTATTTACGAAGTAGCTCCTGAAGATTTTGCTTTAACAGAATACATTTGTATTTCAAAGCAAGATCATCAGCGAATTGTTCGTCAGGGATTAGATATCATGATAAATGAAGTTGGTTAATTTATATATTGTAAGATGGGATTAAAACAAAATTTACATAATTTAAAAGAAAAATATAAAGGAACCAAGATGGAGCAAGGGTTTAACGCTTTGCACACGTTTCTTTATTTACCAAATAGTACAACGCATTCTGGAGCTCACATTCGTGATGCGGCAGATTTAAAGCGTATTATGAATACCGTAATCATGGCTTTAGTACCATGTTTAATTTTCGGTATATTCAATGCAGGTTATCAGCATCATTTAGCTATAAATGGAGCAGCTGAGTTTTTAACAATGGATAACTTCTTAGTTGGAGCATCTAAAATTATACCTCTATTATTAGTTTCTTATGGAGTTGGTTTAGGGATTGAATTTATTTTTGCTACAATCAATAAACACGAAGTAGAAGAAGGATATTTAGTTACAGGAATGTTAGTTCCTTTAATTGTACCTGTAGATGTTCCTTTATGGATGTTGGCAGTTGCAGTTGCTTTTGGAGTTATCATAGGAAAAGAAATCTTCGGAGGTACAGGAATGAATATTTTAAATCCAGCATTAACCATACGTGCCTTTTTATTCTTTAACTGGGCTGGATGGATGTCTGGAGATAAAGTATGGGTTCACGGAGGTGTAAATCCGGCTGATTATGGTGTAGATGCTATTTCAGGTGAAACAATATTAGGTACTCTTGCAGGAAATGGAAATGTAAGCTACTCCGTAATGGACATGTTTATGGGATATATTCCAGGTTCAGTTGGAGAAACTTCAGTATTCTTTATCTTAATAGGAGCTCTTATATTATTATTAACAGGAGTAGGTAGCTTACGTATTATGTTATCAGCTGTTATTGGAGCTGTTATAATGGGATTAATCTTTAATGGTGTTGCAGGAACAGATTTAGTACCTGAAGGAAGTAAATTCTTTGGATTAATGAGTTTCCCTTTCTGGCAACATTTATTAGTTGGAGGTTTAGCTTTCGGTATTGTATTTATGGCAACAGATCCAGTTTCTGCAGCTCAGACTGATACAGGTAAAATCATTTATGGTTTCTTAATCGGATTTATTAGTGTGATGATCCGTGTATTCAATCCAGCTTTCCCAGAAGGTGTGATGATGGCAATCTTGTTAATGAATGTATTTGCACCAACTATTGATCATTACGTAGTACAAGCCAACGTGAAGAGAAGAATGAATCGTTTAAAAACTAAAACAGCTTAATCATGGCAAAGAAAACAGATTCAAATTTATATACAATACTATTTTCCATAGGAATGGTAATAATAGTAGGTTCTTTATTAGCAGGTTTTGCAAGTTCGACTAGAGAAATGCGTGAGAATAATGATAAAGTAAAAGCTCAGATTGATATTTTATCATCAATTGGAGTAGATGCTGATCGTTCAAATGCAACTCAAAAGTTTACTGAAAACATCAAAGAACAATATGTGATTGAAGGAACAACTGCTACAGAAAATCCTGAAGCTTATTTAGTTGATGTTAAAAAAGAACAAGCAAAAGCTAAAAAAGGTGAAACACAACGATTACCTTTATTTATAGCTGAGAAAGAAGGAAAGAAAGTATACATTATTCCAGTTCGAGGAGCAGGATTATGGGATGCTATTTGGGGATATATTGCTTTAAAAGATGATTTACAAACAATAGATGGTGTTTTCTTTGATCATAAAGGAGAAACACCTGGTTTAGGAGCTAATATTACGCAAAGCTTTTTTACAGATGATTTTAAAGGTGAAAAAATTTATGATCAGAAAGGAAATTATGCAGCGGTAGCAGTTTCTAAATCTAATGGAGATCCTTCAAATAATGATAAAGAAGATAACGAAGTAGATGCTATTGGTGGAGCTACCATTACAGGTAATGGGGTTGCAGCTATGCTAAAATCTGGTATTAAAGTGTATTTACCGTATTTCGAAACCTTAAAAAAATAGAATTATGGCATCAAAAAAGAATATAGATTTAATAAAAGATCCCTTATGGGATAATAACCCAATTACAGTTCAAGTATTAGGTATTTGTTCTGCATTAGCAATTACAGCCGAATTAAAAGCCTCTATTGTAATGGCTGTTTCTGTAATGTTTGTATTAGGAGTAGGGAATGTTATCATTTCTTTAATGAAAAACATGATTCCTTCTTCGATTCGAATTATTGCACAGTTAGTGGTAGTAGCTACATTGGTAATTATTGTAGATTTAACATTAAAGGCTTTTATGCCTGATTTGGCTAAAACATTGTCCGTATTTATCGGGTTAATTATTACCAACTGTATTATTATGGGACGTTTTGAAGCCTTTGCTTTAGATCCTAACAATACACCTTTACAATCTTTTATGGATGGTATTGGTAATGCTTGGGGATACGGTTTAATCTTAGTTATTGTAGGGTTTTTCCGTGAATTATTAGGTTCAGGAACGTTATTTGGATTCCCTGTATTAGGTGATCCTGTTGAAAAAACAGGCTTATATGCTTTAGGGTACGAAAATAATGGATTCATGTTATTAGCTCCAATGGCATTAATCACAGTAGGATTAATTATTTGGGTTCAAAGAGCAAAAAACAAAAGTTTAATTGAAACACATTAAGAAATGGAATATTTAGAATTATTTTTTAAGTCAATCTTTATAGATAATATGGTATTCGCAACATTCTTAGGAATGTGTTCATACCTTGCTGTATCAAAGAAAGTTTCTACAGCTGTAGGATTAGGTGCAGCCGTAATTTTCGTGATGTTGGTAACTGTTCCAATGAATTATTTATTGGACCAATATATATTGCAACCAGGAGCTTTAGGTAAATGGTTAGGACCAGAATTTGCTGATTATGATTTGAGCTTCTTAACGTTCATTTTATTTATTGCAACCATTGCAACTATGGTACAATTAGTAGAAATGATTGTAGAGAAGTTTTCACCAGAATTATACAACCAGTTAGGAATCTTCTTACCTTTAATAGCAGTAAACTGTGCTATTTTAGGAGGGTCATTATTTATGCAACAAAAAGAGTTTCATAATATTGCTGAAGCAACTGTTTACGGTGTAGGTTCAGGTATTGGATGGTTCTTAGCTATTTTGGCAATTGGAGCTATTCGTGAAAAGATTCGTTATTCAAATGTTCCTCCTGCTTTAAGAGGATTAGGAATTACTTTTATCTTAACCGGATTAATGGCCATTGGATTTATGTCTTTTGGAGGAATGTTAACTGGAGGAGATGATGAAGCGGCACCTAAAGAAGAGCAATCTGTTGCTACAGATGGTTCAAAGGAAGAAGAAAACGCAACAGTTTATATTAATCAAACCGAAGAAGTAAAGTAATGATGACTATATTAGAAGTAAGCACACCCGCTTTAATAGGAGCAACAGTAGTAGCCTTTATGGTATTGTTGTTAGCTTTAGTAGGAATTATCTTATTTGCTAAGTCAAAGTTAGTTTCTACAGGACCAGTTAAAATTAAAATTAACGGTGAAAAAGAGATAGAAGTAGCTTCAGGAGGGACTTTATTGTCAACTCTTGGAGGACAAGGAATCTTTTTACCATCTGCTTGTGGAGGTGGAGGTACTTGTTTACAATGTGAATGCCACGTTGATGCAGGTGGAGGTGAAGCACTACCAACTGAAACACCACACTTTACAAGAAAAGAATTAGAACATGGAGTACGTTTATCATGTCAAGTTAAAGTAAAACAAGATATGGATATCCGTGTACCTGAAGAAGTATTTGGAATTAAGAAATTTAACGCAGTCGTTGCACGTAATTATAATGTAGCAACCTTTATTAAAGAATTTGTAGTTGAAATTCCCGAGGATATGAATTACAAAGCAGGAGGTTACATTCAAATTGAAGTACCGGCTTGTGAAATTGATTATAAAAATATGGATATTTCAGCCCATCCTCAAGATCACCCAGGGGAGCCTGACAAATTTAAAGCTGATTGGGATAAGTTTGGATTATGGGATCTGAAGATGAAAAATGATGAATTAGTAGAAAGAGCGTATTCAATGGCTTCTTATCCTGCAGAAGGACGTGAAATTATGTTGAATGTACGTATTGCTACACCTCCATTTGATCGTCAAAAAGGTGGATGGATGGATGTGAATCCAGGAGTTGCCTCTTCATATATTTTTAACTTGAAACCAGGTGATAAATGTGTGATTTCAGGACCTTATGGTGAATTCTTTATCAATGAAGATTCTGATGCTGAAATGGTTTATGTAGGAGGAGGAGCTGGTATGGCACCAATGCGTTCTCACTTATATGAATTATTCCATACGATGAAAACAGGTCGTAAAGTATCGTATTGGTATGGAGGACGTTCAAAAGCTGAATTGTTCTACTTACATTACTTTAGAGACTTAGAAAAGAAGTTCCCGAACTTTAAATTCTATTTAGTATTGTCTGATGCTTTACCAGAAGATAATTGGAAAGAGAAGAAAGATATTAATGATGAAGAAGGGGATGGTTTTGTAGGATTTGTTCACCAAGCATTAATTGATAACTATTTATCGAAACACGATGAACCAGAAGATATTGAATTCTACTTCTGTGGACCACCTATGATGAACCAAGCAGTAGTTAAAATGTGTGATGATTTTGGAGTGCCAAAAGAGAATGTACGTTTTGATGACTTTGGAGGATAGGAAAATCTTAAGTTAAGAATATAACATCTCGAAATTAGTTTCGAGATGTTTTTTTATGTTTAAAAAATATAATGATTAGAGTTATATTATTACAATAGAAAAAGATTAATTAATTGAGAGCTATACGATCGTATCCATACTAGATTAATCAAAAAAAGCAGTATATTAAGAAGTATACTGCTTTTTTATTTATAATAAAGGATTTGTATAAAGATTATAAGAAAGGTTTTTCTTCATCTGATTGAATACCTAATGCTTCATAAATATATTGAAAAGTTGAAAGTAATTTAGGTTTTCCATCAACAATTGCTACGTTATGTTCAAAATGAGCAGAAGGTTTCTGATCTCGAGTAGTTACAGTCCAACCATCTTTATGAAACTTAATTTTTTCAGTTCCCATATTAATCATAGGTTCTATTGCAACTACCATTCCTTCTTTAAAGACTTTTCCTTTTCCTCTTCGTCCATAATTAGGCATTTGTGGCTCTTCGTGCATTATACGACCTAAACCATGACCTACTAACTCACGAACAACACCATATCCTTCTTTTTCACAATATTGTTGAATAGCATAACCTACATCTCCAATACGATTGTGCGCTTTAAATTGTGCAATTCCAACATAAAGACTTTCTTTAGTGATCTTTAGAAGTTTTTTTACTTCAGTAGAGACTTCACCTACTTCAAAAGTATATGCGTGGTCACCATAAAAATCATTCATTAATACACCACAATCAATTGAAATAATATCACCATCTTTTAATGGAGTATCATTAGGGATTCCATGTACAACTTGATCATTTGGAGACATACAAAGTGTATTAGGGAAATCATACATTCCTAAAAAACCTGGAATTCCTCCATGATCTCGAATATATTCCTCAGCTAATTTGTCTAAATATAAAGTAGTGACACCTGGTTTAATTTCTTTAGCTAGCATACCTAACGTTTTAGAAACTAACTGAGCACTTTCTTTAATTAAAGCAATTTCTTCTGTAGATTTTAAATGAATTTTACTCATGAAATATAATTATAAAGCAAAGTTAAGGTTTTAATAAAGAAGATTTTCATTTTTACATAAAAAAAGCATCCTGAATTGGTTCGGGATGCTTTTTTATTAAAATCGAAATAATCCTTTCTTTTTCTTTTTCTTGATTCGTTCAGCCTTTTCAAAATCAAGTGTTTTTCTTTTAGTAATACACTCATAAACTTCACCCCATCCAGGGAATCCTCCAACATTACGATCATCAACAAAGTAATCTGCATTTATTTTTCTACTTTGTTCATTTTTATCAAAATCTTCTCCTTCAAAACTATTGTTTACAGCGTAAAATTCGATACCATTTTTTTTGCAAAAATCAACTGCTTCTTCAAGGGGTTTACCACTTCTGTAGGTCCATAAAGTTAATCGGTAACCTTCATTTTCAAAGCGTTTTAAAGTTTCGAAAGCAAATAATCTTGGTTTCCCTATTTTAGGATAAGCATCTTCAACAATGGTGCCGTCAAAATCGACTGCAATAATTTTACTGGATTTCATAAAAGTATGTTTGAATTTTAGAGTTTCTAATCTTATTGCTAAAATACTAATTTATACTAATTTTACAATAAATTAACATAACTTTATAATAAACTTACACCTGTCATTTCTTCTGGTTGCTCAATACCAATTAATTCAAGGATAGTAGGTGCAATATCTCCTAATTTACCATCTTTAATTGATTTGGTATAGTTCTGATCAACTAAAATACAAGGCACAGGTTGTGTTGTGTGAGCAGTATTAGGTGAACCATCTGGATTAACTAAACAATCAGCATTACCATGATCTGCGATAATAATGGTTGTATAGTTGTTTTGTAAAGCACTTTTTGTTACTTGTTGAGCACATTCATCAACTACTTCACAAGCTTTGATTGCAGCTTCCATAACACCTGTATGTCCTACCATATCAGGATTAGCAAAATTAAGGCAAATAAAATCTACTTCTTGTTTTTCTAATTCTGGAATTATGGCATTTTTAATATCGTAAGCAGCCATTTCAGGTTTTAAGTCATAAGTAGCAACATCTTGTGGTGAATTACAAAGAATACGCTTTTCTCCTTTAAATTCTTCTTCTTGACCTCCTGAAAAGAAGAATGTAACATGAGGGTATTTTTCTGTTTCAGCAATTCTAATTTGTTTTTTATTATGCTGTTCTAAAACTTCTCCTAAAGTATTTTTTAAAAGTGAACTATCAAATATAACATGTACATTCTTAAAACTTTGGTCATATTCAGTCATGGTTACATAATAAAGATCTAATTTTTTCATATCACTTGGATAAGAAGCATCTTGATTATGTTCTTTTGGGTTAAGAAAGTTTTCTTGAGTTAACGCCATAGAAATTTGACGTCCTCGGTCAGTTCTAAAATTAAAATTAATAACAATATCACCCTCTTGAATAGTTGCAACAGGTTTTTGATCTTCGGTAACAACAATTGGTTTTAAAAATTCATCTGTAATATCCTCTTGATAGAAGTTTTCAATTGCGGAAATAGGATCATCCGTTTTTAATCCAATTCCATTTACCATAGCATCATACGCTAATTTAACTCGGTTCCATCTTCGGTCTCGATCCATAGCATAATAACGTCCTGTGATTGTAGCTAATTTTCCTGTAGTTTTATTAGTGGTGTCAATTAAATCTTGAATAAAATGCTTTCCTGATTTGGGATCTACATCACGTCCATCTGTAAAAGCATGTATATAAACATTCTCTAATTTTTCTTCGGAAGCTATTTTTAATAGTCCTTTTAAATGATTTATGTGAGAATGAACACCCCCATCTGATGTTAGACCGATGAAGTGAATTCGCTTATTTTCTTTTTTAGCTAATGTGAAAGTTTCTTTAAATACTTTGTTGTCTTTGATGGAACCATTTTCTAGTGCCATTCCAATTTTAACTAAATTTTGATAAACGATACGCCCTGCACCTAAATTCATATGACCTACTTCGGAGTTACCCATTTGCCCTTCAGGTAGACCTACTTGAAGACCAGAAGCCTCTAATTGAGAATTGGGATATTGAGTATATAAAGAATCTATAAAAGGTGTATTGGCTAAATCAACAGCAGAGACTTTTTTATCTTTTGCAAAACCCCAACCATCTAATATCATTAATAATACTTTTTTATTCATCAGATTATTTTTTAAGTGTTATTGATACACAAAGTTATGATTTTTCAAGAAGTTTTCCGATTTCTGTACAAATGAATTCTAATAATTGTTGATCTTTATCAGAAAAGGCGTTGACTGTATGGCTATCGATATCAATTTGGCCAACATTTTCCCCATTTTTAAAAATTGGAACTACAATTTCAGACTTTGTATCAATACTACAAGCTAAATAATTTTCTTGTTCATAAACATCATCTACTAAAAAGGTTTCATTTGAAAGTGCTACTTGTCCACAAATACCTTTTCCAAAAGGAATAATAACATGATCGGTATGAGCCCCTACATAAGGACCTAATTTTAATTCATTTTTATCTCCGTTTTTAAAGTAAAAACCGGTCCAATTATAATACTCAAAGCTTTTATCCAAAAATTCACAGATCTGTAAAAGCTTAGCATTTAAAGAGCTATTAGATTGTATTATTGTTCTTATTTCTTGTTGTATAAAATCCATTTTTTTATTTTAATTTATATAGACGACATAAATTTAGTAAATTTGCAACTTAAATATTCATAAATGAAGGAATATAGACCGTTAATATTTTTTTTAGTAAAATTTTTTATAACCTATTTTGTCGTAACATTAAGTTATGATTTTTACTTAAAAGAAACTCAGATTATTAACGAAGGAAGTTCAAAAACAGATCCCTATACCAAAGAAGTAGCAATAGAGGCTTCAAACTTGTATAACTTAATGTATGGAGAATCTTATGTTGAACAGAATGATAATCATCCTTATATGGATTTTTTTGTAGAAGGAAGAAAAGCAGCTCGAATAAATGAAGGATGTAATGCTATTTCTGTTATGATTATCATGATTTCCTTTATTATTGCTTTTGGTAGAAAAGTTATTCCAACGGTTTTATATACAATATTTAGTTTATTTTTTGTGCATATTGTTAATATTTTGAGAATTAGTATTCTTTCTGATATTTTTTTTAAACATTCAGAGTATGCAAAGTTAGCTCATGATGCGTTATTCCCAGGAATCATCTATGGAGCAGTTATTTTGATTTGTGTTGTATGGATTAAATTTTTTATTTTTAAAAATGAAAACTCTAATATAAAAAAACAATGAACAAATGGTTGCGTTATAGCTTAGTAGCTATATTAATAATGATATTAGTATTGATTAGGCTAAATCAAGAATCTCTTTTTTATGATCCATTATTACATTATTTTAAAAGTAATTATGATAAAACTAATTTTTTAGAAATAGATGTAGCTAAACATTTATTTTCTGTGAGTATTCGGTACTGGATTAACACGTTTTTATCAGTAGGAATCATATATTTATTATTTGAGAAAAAGAAATATATTAAAATATCTGGAATTGTATTTTTAGTAGGTTGGTTGATTTTTTTACCTCTTTATTACCTATTCATAGATACACAATTTGAATATAGTCTTATGATAGGTTTTTATGTAAGAAGGTTTTTAATACAACCTATTATTGGAATTATATTAATTTTAGCATTGTTTTACCTAGAAAAAATAAGGAAATGAAAAAGAAAATTTTAGTCACTGGAGGATTAGGCTATATAGGATCTCATACTGTTGTAGAACTTCAAAAAGAAGGTTTCGAGGTTTTAATTGTAGACGATTTATCAAACTCTGAACAAATCGTATTGGAAAGAATTACTTCCATAACAGGAGTGAAACCTGACTTTAAAGAATTTGATTTAAAGAGTCAAGAAAAAGTAAAATCACTTTTTGATGAATATGATATTGAAGGAATTATTCACTTTGCAGCATCAAAAGCAGTAGGAGAGAGTGTGGAAAAACCTTTAATGTACTATCAAAATAACTTAATTTCTTTGATGAATTTATTGGAAGAGTTTAAAAATAGAGGGAAAGATTGCTTTATATTTAGTTCTTCATGTACGGTTTATGGTCAAGCAGATGTTTTACCAATTACTGAAAGTGCTCCTTTTAAACCAGCTGAATCTCCTTATGGTAAAACGAAACAAATGTGTGAAGACATTTTGATGGATTATACAAAAGCTTACGAAAAAAATGTGATAGCATTACGTTATTTTAATCCAATTGGAGCACATGAAACAGCAAAAATAGGAGAGTTGCCTATAGGTGTTCCTCAAAATTTAATCCCATATGTAACTCAAACAGCTATAGGAAAAAGAGAATGTTTGTCTGTTTTTGGTGATGATTATGAGACACGAGATGGAACAGCTGTTCGAGATTATATTTATGTTTCGGATTTAGCAAAAGCACATGTGAAATCTTTGAAGAGGTTGATCGCTTCTGAAAATCAAGAATCCTATGAAGTATTTAATTTAGGAACAGGAACAGGAAGTACTGTGTTAGAAGTAGTGCATGCTTTTGAAGCAGCTTCAGAACAAAAACTGAATTATAAAATAGCACCACGTAGAGCTGGAGATATTGAAGCAGCTTACGCTGATACTAAAAAAGCAGAGGATGTTTTAGGATGGAGAGCAGATACTCCTTTAATTGATTCTTTAAGAACCGCTTGGGAGTGGGAAAAAAATCTGAATAAAAATATATAAATCCTAAAGTAATCGTATCTGAATTTTAATATCAATACAGTATATTTGCCACTATTGAAAAATATAAGAATGAATCAATCAAAACGCTATACCGTTACCGCAGCATTACCTTATACTAATGGACCAGTTCATATTGGCCATTTAGCAGGAGTTTATATCCCTGCTGATATATACGCACGTTATTTACGTTTGAAAGGACATGATGTTGCTTTTATGTGTGGATCTGATGAACATGGAGTTCCTATTACACTAAAGGCAAAAAATGAAGGTGTAACACCTCAAGAAATTGTAGATAAGTACCATGAAATTATAAAAAAATCATTTGCTGATTTTGGTATTTCATTTGATAATTATTCACGTACTTCTGCATCCATTCATCATGAAACAGCTGCTGATTTTTTCAAAGATTTATATGATCAAGATGTTTTTGAAGAGCAAGTTTCGGAACAATTTTATGATGAAGCAGAAGAACAGTTTTTAGCAGATCGCTATTTAACAGGAAATTGCCCAAATTGTGGAAATGAAGATATATATAGAGATCAATGTGAGAATTGTGGGATTACGATTCAAAGTCCTAAAGACCTATTGAATGTCCGCTCTACGATAACAGGAAATATTCCGGTTTTAAAAGAAACGAAGCATTGGTATTTACCATTTGATGAAACGTTTTTATCAAATTGGATTTTGAAAGATCATCAAAATGATTGGAAATCGAATGTATTAGGACAAGTAAAGTCATGGATTGACGCTGGACTACGCCCAAGAGCTGTAACGCGTGATTTGGATTGGGGGATTAAAGTACCTGTTGAAGGAGCAGAAGGGAAAGTATTATATGTTTGGTTTGATGCACCTATTGGTTATATTTCGGCAACAAAAGAGTGGGCTGAAAGAGAAGGGAAAGATTGGAAACCCTATTGGCAGAATAATGAATCTGAATTGGTTCATTTCATAGGAAAAGATAATATTGTATTTCATTGTTTGATTTTTCCCCAAATGTTGAAATATCATAGTGAAAACTATCATTTACCAACAAATGTACCTGCTAATGAATTTTTAAATTTAGAGAATGATAAAATTTCAACTTCTAAGAATTGGGCAGTTTGGTTACACGAATACTTAGAAGAATTTAAGGGACAACAAGATGTTTTACGATATACGTTGACCACCAATATGCCCGAAACAAAAGATAATAACTTTACTTGGAAAGATTTTCAAACGAAGAATAATTCAGAGTTAGTAAATACTTTAGGGAATTTTATCAATCGTATTTTAGTTTTAACTAATAAATATTACGATGGAATTGTTCCTAGTCCTGATGATTTTTCTGATTATGATAAGGAGGTTTTGAATGCTATTAAAGAATATCCTCAAAAAATTGGAAAAAATATTGAAACCTATCATTTTAGAGATGCTTTGTCTGATTTTATGAAATTAGCCCATTTAGGGAATAAATATTTAGCAGATGAAGAGCCTTGGAAAGTAATTAAAATAGATGAAAATCGTACAAAAACAATTATGTATGTAGGTTTACAAGTGGCTACTGCATTGGCTCAATTAGCAGAACCATTTTTACCATATACTGCTGTGAAATTACAATCATTTTTAAATATACAATCTATTTCTTGGGATGAAATAGAAAGTGTGGAACTATTACCTACTGGGCATACCATTAATAAACCAGAATTGTTGTTTAGTAGAATAGATGACGATGTGATTGATGCTCAGATTCAAAAATTAGAAGATAGTAAGACTGAAAATAAAATGACAAACCCGAATGCAAAACCTCAAAAAGAGGAATGTACTTTTGATGATTTTCAAAAAATCGATTTACGTGTAGGAACTATTCTAGAAGCTAAAAAAGTAAAAAAAGCAGATCGTTTGTTAGAATTTCAAGTAGATACGGGAATAGACGTTCGTACGATTGTTTCAGGTGTAGCTGAAAGCTTTTCTCCTGATGATTTAATAGGGAAACAAGTAATGGTTTTGGTTAATTTAGCTCCACGTAAAATAAAAGGAATTGTAAGCCAAGGTATGTTATTGTTAACCGATAAAGAAGATGGTAAACTATCTTTTGTAACACCAGATGATACTATAAAAAATGGTGAGATTATAGGATGATTTAAGAATATATTATACTATATAGAGAACGACTGCTTTTTAAGCAGTCTTTTTTTATTTTTTAGAGGAATCTTTATCTTCAAATTCAAGTGAAACAGAGTTTACACAAAAACGTTTTCCTGTTTGAGTTGGTCCATCATCAAAAACGTGACCTAAGTGACTACCACAATTAGTGCATAAAATCTCTGTTCGAACCATTCCATGGGAAAGATCTTCTTTATAAGTTACACTTCCTTCAATTTCTTGATCGAAACTAGGCCATCCACAATGCGCATCAAATTTAGTTTCAGATTTAAATAAAGGAGCCCCACATGCATTACAGTGATAGGTTCCTTCTTCAAAATGTAAATTGTATTTACCTGTTCCAGGGCGTTCCGTTCCTTTTCCTCGTAGAACATAATACTCCTCAGGTGAAAGTTCTTTTTTCCATTCCTGTTCTGTTTTTTGGATGTTGTATTCTTTTTCCACTACGCTTTCCTTTTGTTTTGCTGTTTGAGCACACGACTGCAAACTAAAAGAAACTAAAATAACGATAATAATTCTCATTCTTTTATTTTTTTAGACGGATGAGATACTTTAAAATTACAAAATGCATCTAAAAAATTTAAGATGCATTTTACAATGATTTATAAATTAAAATCATCAATATTTTCAAAAGAGGAAAAATCATCATCAAGTTCATCATCCAAATCAAAGTTATCTTCAATGGAAGTAGAAGTAAAATTCTTCTCAGGAGCTTTAGTGAGCATTTGTCCTACAGAAGTAATGACTTTCGGATAATTTTTAGAAAGATTATGATCGTTGCGAATTTCTATTAATTCTACAAAAAAGGTCCAATAGTTTAATAAATCATATACATAGATGAATTTGTCACCAATATCATCTGCCAATTCTTCTATTGAAGTTTTATTCATGATATAAGAATTAGGAACCCCCATATCCATTTGGGAAATTTCATCTCCTTGTTCCCAATCATTGTCACTTATAAAGAAAGAGGCCATCTCTTGACCATTAAACCCAAAAGCTTTATAGATCCCTTCATGAAAAGCTTCAAAACTTTGAGAATCTAAAACTTCGATATCTCTGAAAATGTCTTCTTTAGAATCGAGAATAACTCTAAATTTAAATATCATTATAATTTCTTTTATTTAAATCGTAAATGTAATTAAAGATTCTCAAAGTTTTGAAAAAATTAAAGACTAAGTGGAATATTTAATTTAACCACAAAATTTCGTCCCATATTGAATACTCCCGTTTTACCATTTGCTGGGTTTTCATCTAGATATTTTAGACGACTTAAGTGACTTTGGTAAGTCTCATCAAATAAGTTTTCACCTGCTAAAGTTAAATGAAACAATTCTTTTCCTTTTTTATTTTGAAAAACAGTTGAAAATCCTGCATGAACCAATGTATAAGCATCTGTTGGTGTTTCGGTGTCGTATAACGTATAAGCATGATCTTGTTCCATATAATGACGGACCCCTGTATTAAATGACCATTTTTTAACGAATTTATTTGGGTGAAAAACCAATTCAATTTCTGATAATAATTTATTTGCTGGAATATTAGGAACATACTTAGAAGCTTCACTTTCATAGTCTTTAAATTGAGCATTAACCATGGCAAAACTATTTTTCCAGTGGAACCATTTTATTACTCTTGGATGAATATTCAATAAGAATTCTCCTCCAAAGAATTCAGCATCTTGTTGTTGGTATTCAAAAGCTTCAAACCCATCAACTAAGATTGGATTATTCTGCTCATCAGTCATTTTTTCTAGATAAATAAAATCTTGATAATCAGTATAGAATAGACTTGTTTCTATGCTGAAATTACGATTGGTAAAAATAATACTCCCATCTACTTGTAAGGCATTCTCTATGTCTAAATTAGGGTTTCCTCTTTCATAACGAAGACTTCCATGGTGCACACCATTAGCTGTTAATTCTAAAGCAGTAGGTGCACGAAAACTTTTACCTAAAGTAGCTTTTAATGTTAGATTTTTATTGAGATTATGGCTAATACCTAATGATCCACTAAAATTATTAAAAGATGTTTTTAAAGCTTCAAATCCAGGTTCAAAAACTTCGTCTTCATGTTCATCTTCATCATCATGATGGTGATGATCTTCTTCAACTTCTAATGCTTTACTATTAATTCTTCTATAATCCCATCGAATTCCAGCATTAATCAAAGTCTTTTTCCATTTTTTTTCAGCATAAGCAAAAGCCCCGAAATCATATAAGTTATAATTTGAAATGAGGTGCTCTTCTCCTAAAGATTTATTTTCTTGGAACATTCCATTAATTCCCCATGTTGTTTTAAAATGATTTTTTTCGTTGATAAACCATTTCATATCATAATTATAAGTATGTAAACGCATGTTTAATGCAGGTTCATTAGGATCTTCTTCAGCATCATGTAATTCAAATTCTTTACGATCATTTTGTTGATAACCAAAATTAAATGCCAATTTAGAGGTAGGTAGAAAGATATTTTGTTTTAATTGTGCTTTAAAGTGATTTAATCGTTGGTATGGGAAATGGATAGTATAGTCATCTAAATTGGTTGCGGGAACTTCTACTAATTCATCTCCTTGAATAACATGTTGTAAAAACTGTCCATTTTCATCTCGTTCTCCTTCTATAATACCTAAATTTTGATGAAAATTACTTACAAAGAAGTGGGTGTTACCCCAATTATAATTTTTTCCAATACTTCCGTTAAAGTTTAAATTTCGAAAACCTGAATTAAAAACACGTCCATCATAATCATTTTCGTAATTAGCTGCTTCAACTCCTGATATAGTCCAATCCCAGAATATATTGTTTAGCATTCCTGCATTATCTAATGAAAATTGACGTTGTTTATTATTTGTAAAGTAAGCTGTATTTAAATTCCACTTAACTTCTCCTTCATGCAAGTGTTTTTCAGTATTAAAATTAATAACACCTCCTAAGGCATCAGAACCGTACATAAGACTAGCAGGCCCTTTAATAATTTGAACTTTTTCAATAGATTGCCCATCTATTTGTACTCCATGTTCTGCTCCCCATTGTTGTTCTTCTTGACGAATTCCATTTTGTGAAATTAAGATACGATTACTTCCTAATCCTCTAATAATAGGTTTTGAAATACTTGTTCCTGTACTAAAGTTTTCAATACCAGGTGTTTGTGTTAATGTCTCAATAATATTAGGTTGAGCACTTTCTAATAATTGTTCTTTTGATACAGTAGCTCCTGAAAGGGGACTTAGTTTTTTCTTAGAACTAGAAATCCCTGTAAAAATAACTTCATCGATATGATGTTCATCATCATCTTTTAGGGTAATAGTCCATTCTTTTTTACTACCATTTAATTCTATCACTTGGGTAGAATATCCTTCTTTAGAGATAGTAAACCAGTGATTTCCTGAAGGAATTGAAATAGTAAAGTGACCGTTTTCAGTAGTTTCAGTTCCTTTATGTAATTCATCAGAATAAAGATGAACTTCAGGTAAAGTAGAGCCATTTTCATTTTTAATGACTCCTGTTATGGTTTGTGTATTTTGTGCAAAAATAAATTGAATGCTAAAAAATAGCATAATATTAAATAATAATTTCATATTATAATATATTGATATATAGTATATGAATCGTTTGATTCTTTACTAAAATGAATTAAAAATAGGTTATGTTGAATCTTCAACAATTTATAAAAATAACTAGATATCATTCTATGTTATAGAATGATATAAAATTCTTTACTGTAAATATTTAAATATGGAAATAGGGAGGACCTCTTAAAAAATAAGATTCTTTTTGTTTTGAAGTATAAAGATTTTCTTGAATAATAGCTATTTCCTCATGAAAAATAGCAGGTTCAATAATTTTAAATTCTAAAATAGGATCATTTTCTATAAAATGATGATGTGAATGAAAAACACATAAATGGCATTTTTGTTGGGTAGTATCATCATGTTGATGTTCTATTTGATGAAAAGAAACCATAATAATTTGCATCCATAAGAGCAAAGCTCCAAGAATACTTAAATATTTATGTAGATTCTTTTTATTCATATACAATTTCCAAACCTAGTTGTTTCCCTTTTTGTATCATGTAAGCTTTTGCAGCTTCATATTCATTGGGAATTGTTCCCGCTAAGATAGCATCTTTTATCGAATTTTTAATCATTCCTATTTCTTTTCCAGGTTGAATATTGAAAGTTTTTATAATTTCTTGCCCTGTAATAGGAGGTTGAAAATTACGAATTCGGTCTCGTTCTTCAACTTGTTTTATTTTTTCTTGAACTCGTTTGAAATTATTTTGATAACGACGTTGTTTTTTAGGGTTTTTAGTTGTGATATCTGCATTACATAGTGTAAAAAGATCTTCTATATCATCTCCTGCATCAAATAACAAACGACGAACAGCAGAGTCGGTTACTTCATCTTCAATTAGAGAAATAGGGCGAGAGCTCATCATTACAATTTTTCGAACGTATTTTAAATCGTTTCCTAAAGGTAATTTTAAACGTTTGAATATTTTAGGAATCATTTTATTTCCAACGAATTCATGACCATGAAAAGTCCAACCAATTTTTTTATCATAACGTTTTGTAGGAGCTTTTCCTACATCATGAAGAAGAGCAGACCATCGTAACCAAAGATTTTGGGTATGAGGAGCAATATTATCGACAACTTCTAATGTATGCCAAAAGTTATCTTTATGAGTTTTACCTTCAATTTCATCAATACCTTGTAAAGCTGTAATTTCAGGTAAAATGTAATCTAATAAACCAGATTCAAATAATAGAGCTAATCCTACAGAAGGTTTTTCCGTAAGCATAATTTTATTGAATTCATCCATAATTCGCTCTACAGAAATAATTTTGATACGTTCTTGGTTACGTTTTATAGCCTCAAATGAATCTTTTTCTATATTAAAATTCAATTGAGTTGCAAAGCGAATAGCACGCATCATTCGTAGAGGATCATCAGAATAGGTAATGGTAGGATCTAAAGGTGTTTTTATTAATTTTTCTTCAAGATGCTTTACACCTCCAAAGGGGTCTATTAATGTTCCAAAATTAGATTCATTTAAAGATATTGCCATGGCATTAATAGTAAAGTCTCGGCGGTTTTGATCATCTTCTAGGGTTCCATCTTCTACAATTGGGTTTCGAGAATCACTACGATAGGATTCTTTTCGTGCACCAACAAATTCAATATCCATTCCTTGAAAACGAAGCATAGCTGTTCCAAATCGTTTGAAAACTTTAACTTCAGGTTGAGTAGGAAGCAAATGAGCAACTTTTAAAGCCAATTCAATTCCACTGTCTTTGGCTACAATATCAATATCTTTTTTAGATTCTCTTTCGAGTAAAAAATCACGTACAAATCCTCCAATAACAAAGCTTTCAGTAGCAATTTCTGAAGAAGCTTGTTTAATATATTCAAAAATAGGATGTTGTATGGCATGTTTTAAATTCATAAAGAAAATCACTTATTGACGAAGCACTTTTACCTCTCCATTATTTCTTAATTTGATTACGGTAGAGCTTTTTTGTTGTGCTTTTTCGTTCTGGCGCAAATTTACAATGTAATCTACACCTTGCAAAATATCAGGTGATATTTCGTTAAAATTTTGAGGCGACTTTTCTCCTGAAATATTGGCAGAAGTTGAGACTAAAGGTGCTTTTAATTGTTGAATCAGTCGTTTACAAAAAGAATCTTGTGTTACGCGAACTCCTAAGGAATTGTCTTTTGCAATTAGATTAGAAGCTATATTTTGTGGATTATCTAAAACTAATGTCGTAGGTCTTTCTGATAAATCGATAATATCCCAAGCAGTATCAGGTACTTCTTTAATAATGTGTTCCAGTTGAACATCATTATGAACCAAAACCAGCATACTTTTAGATTCTTGACGACGTTTTAAATCGTAAATTTTTTGGACAGCTGATTCATTAGTGGCATCACATCCGATTCCCCAAATTGTATCAGTAGGGTAGAGTATGATACCTCCATTTTGCAATATTTTTAATGCATTTTGTATTTCTTGTTGCATAATTTTGAATAAAAATCTTTCGAAATTACAATTTTAAATTAGATTTAAAAATTATAAACCATACTGTTTGGCCATTTTAGATGATTTAACAGGGTTCCACAAATCTTTGTAAGAAGCTTTATGAAAATATTCTTTATAATAGGCAATAGATCGTACAATTCGCAAATAGGCACCCGTGTAAAAAGGCATTATCCATACAAATTTCCATAAAGTTAGTTCTTCTTTTCTACGTTCTGAAAAAATATAAATTGATAACATTTGTATGTAACTAAATGTTACATAAAGTGTTAAATTCATAGGGATAATGAATTTTAAAGAAGAAGAGAAGTTAAAGAGTATATCGATAATATAAATCCACCATGTGATATTTAAAATTAAATTGTAAAGTATATTTTCTCCAATAGCAAAAAAGTTATTCCATTTAAAGTTGGCTAAAGGTAAAAATATATTATTATGTTTACGAACTCTGAATCGAATGATGGATTTGTCCCATCGCAATCTTTGATTGGTTAATTTTTTAAATTTTTCAGGTGCATTGGTTAGACATATGGAGGTAGGAGAAAAAAATATTTTATAACCTGATTTTCTAAATTTTACAGTAATATCTCCATCAAGTCCCGGACCAATATCCCAACCACCAATATTTTTTAATGGTTCCGTTTTAAAAGCCCCAAATGCTCCAGATATAATTTTATAAATACCGAGTTCTGAAGTTACAATACGACCAACAGAAACGGTTTTTAAGTATTCTATGGCTTGGAGAGTAGCGCAGAGACTGTTTTTATAATTTCGCACTTTTACATTACCGCCTACTGCACCTATTTTCTCATCCAAGTAAAAGGGTATTAAAATATTTTCAATTGCTCTACGATCAAACGAACAATCTGCATCAAGATGAATGATATATTTTCCTCTGGAAAAGCGCAATGCGAAGTTGGCACCAGAGGCTTTTCCTCCTCGTTGTTTATTTCTTAGAAATAGATCAATAAGTCCTAGTTTTTCAAGGTTTTTTCCAATAATAGCTGTATCGTCATCTGAACCATCATCAACAATGATGAGTTCAAAGTTTTGATAGGTTTGTTCTGCTAATGATTTGGTTAATTTATAAAGATGTTTTCCTTCATTTTTACCTGGTATAATAATAGAAACAAAAGGATTTTCAATGAAAAGTTTATTTTTAGCACAATCCCATTTTAGAGATCGCTTGTTTCTTTTTATATAATGAATTAAAGCTATAATATAATCAATTATAACATAGCGTGTGAATTCGAATATGACGAAGTACCAGAAAACACGTATAAACTTACCAATACCTACAACAAACCAATAATTTATATATTCAGGAAGATGTTCTTTCATGCTGAGCTAGATTTAAATTTATGAATTGATTGTAGTTTAGAATTAATTTTTAATGTAATATGTAAATTATCACTTAATAATTTAATTAAATTATTTTCTAATTTTTCAAGTATTTTTTGTGCTTCGCTTTCAGATTGATCTAAAAGTAAAATATAGTGATTTTCTTTGTCTGCTGTTTGATAATTTGAATCTTCAATATATTGATTAATAATAGTTTTAATTTCTTGCTTCAGTTTGTTTTTATAGTGATCATTCAATCGTTCAAGTAATATAGTATTCATAGAAATGATTCCTACAAAACAAGAAGGGTGAACAGGATTTTCTCTTTTTGATTCACGTTTTACAAGTTGATAAAAGAGCGAATCTGATACCGAAGGATCATTTGCTGAATGCATTCTAGAACCATTTTGTACATGATGAATTCCTTCAAGGGTTAAGCTATATTCTTTTATAGCAACTTGAATTAATTCTTCTAAATGATTTTGATGATCACAAGTGTGGCATTCTGCAACAACTTTAGCGTTTTGGAAATCATGTAAACAATTGTTACAATGATATACAGCACTAGGTTTATCATAATCAATTCCGATATGACGTAAATGTTTATTACATTTTGGGCATTCCATTTCATCAGTGCTTTCTTTTTTAAAATCTTGTTCTGGTGCAACATGGGCACATACGAAATGATGTATGATATCTTGTGGTGTTATATGAATAGAACCACACTTTGGACAGGTTTCTTTATAAATTAAATAGCTGTCATGGCAAGGATTACAAAGTTGAATTTGATCTTTGATTGTACTGGTTATTAAATTTCTTTTCTCTATTGAATCGAGCAAATTAAATATTGAAAAAGATTCTTTATCATAAAAAAGACTGATGAAAGGAAATAGATAACCTAGTTTTGAGTTACGGTCTTTATGGGCATCTATTTTACCGTTTCTTGAGTAAATATATTGTAAGAAACGATTTGTTATTGATTCTTTAAAAGATTTATTAGGTATTGTTGTTTGAATTTCGGAAAACTTTTGATTGATTCCATCAATGATATTTGTAAATGTTAATTCATTTAATTTCCCATCGGTATGAATAGTATAATTACTTGAAATATCATATTTATAGAATAAGGGTTTTAAAAATAATTCAGGATCATTATGAGATCTAATATTAGAGACAATAGTATGAAAAGAATCTTTATGTTGTGTAGTAATTAATAAAGCATCATGATTTACAACATGATGAATGATCGTATCATTCCAATCACTGATCAACAATAAACTATAATCGTTGATCAGGAGTTGTTGGGTTGTTGTATTTTTTATAATGCGTAACATACTGCTTTTACTATTGTGTTATTATAAAATTAGTGAGCATCATAATAAGAAGGAGTGTTTTTTATTTTAACCTTTTATAACTAGTGATAAACCTATTTTATGTTTGGATGATTTATTCAAAAGTTATGTATTCTGATGTGTCAATGGCATTTGGATTACTGGTGGATATTTGAAAAATAGCATCATTAAAATCATTATCTCCATCAGGAACTTTAATATCTTCAAATGCGATTACGGTAGCATTACATTCTGATTCATGGAAAATAATACTTTGTTGTTTTTGACTTGGGTTGAAAGGGATATGTGTATACTGAGTATATTTTCCATCAGTTATTTTACCTTTCCATCCATTAGAAATCAAGAAAAATCCAATAACAGTTCCTGCTTCGAATTCACCTAAGAGTTTCATTGAATTCCCTTTGATTAATTCTCCTCCGGAGTTTTTAGCAGAAGCATTTGGAAAGATGACAATTTTGATTAAGTCATCTACAGAGTTTGGAGGATTATTTTCATCATAAGCGTAGTAACCTAATATATTTTTATAACCCGCTCCTTCGTTAAGAAAAGTAACAGAAATTTCTGTTTTTTCCTTTATGTATAAGTTTTTACTAGGATTCTCAAAATATTCTGGATGTGCTTTTATAGCATTAGTTCTTTCAGGTAATATTTCACTAAATATTTTAGGCAATAAAGCATTACATACTTCATTGTTTTCAATAGTTTCAGGTGTTCCTGATTGGTTATATGGAGCAATAGTCATGTAACCTTCTTTGGTTTGTTTTCTTAAAATATTAAATCCACCTTGTCCCTTTGCTACAAAAATCCAGTCTCCTTCTGATGTTATATAATTGGCAGAAGCTGGTTGTTCTTGCATATCCCAATTAAAAAGAGGATCTATTCTATCTCCACTATTAGGGAAATCTGTGATGGAGATACCGTCAGCTCCATTTGCAATATAAATATAATCATCATCCATCGTTACTGCGTTTGAATTCCCCGCAACGAGCATGGTTCCTTTAGACTCATTCACTAATTGGTTTGTAAAAATGTCATAAACTTTGACACCATTTTTTCCTGTAGAAACATATATAAGATCTGAATTATAGTTAGCAAAATAAAGTGTGTTTTTACCTTTATACGTTTCTTTTACATTTTCATGAGTAATGTTACCAATTTGAAATTCATTTGGAGTAGATAGGTCGCTTAGTTGTCCAATTTTTACAGAAGCAATATCTCCAGTAGTTAAGGCAGCATAATAGGCCTCATCAGTTGAGTTATTAACTGCAACATATTTACCATTTGAATATGAATCATAATAAATACCATCTAAGGTTGTTTTGTCTAAAATAAAGGTGCCTCCAAATGTTTTACCAGCAGAAATTATAACATGATTTTGGGTAGTTGAAATTCCGTTGGCCGAAGCAGATATTCCATTATCCATAAGGTTTGATAGATTGATTCGGTCAATTGATTCTGTTGAAATAGTTGCTGTAATATCAATTTTATATACTGTTGCACCATGTTTTTTATGAGATGCAGCTAGCCAAACGGTTTGATTATTGTCATCAGCATGAACGGCGTTAATGTCTGCTTCTAAAAAATCAATTTGAGTAAGGAGTTGAGGTTGGTTAGGATTGGAAATATCAACAACTTCTAGCATACCCAAATGTTTTGTTCCTTGTTTGTGATAAGAAACGTATGCTCTTGTATTTTTTATTGCGATATGGGTAGCGCTTAACGTTTCAGTTTCTAAAATAGGAGAATTTATTTTAGCTACCCAAAACCAGTAATGATCTTGATTATTGGTAATATTGGCTTCACTACTTTCATAAGGAATGGATGTAGAGGTAGCTGAAAAGTTAGTTCTTTGTGCAGTTGCTTTAGAATAATCTTCAGGTACTGTTGTAATAATTGTTCTATTGATGATATCAACTCTATTTTGATTAATGGAGTTAGATATTCTAATGTCTAATGCTTCTTGTGCTGTTTGCTCTACAAGATTTTGAGTCTCCTGAATTATTTCTTCTGAATCTTGAGAACAAGAAAACAGAAATAAGATGATGTATAAATATGACGTTTTCATATGAATAATTTTTTATTAAAGTGTTAAATATCGATGATTTCTAAATTGATAATCAAAAGTTCCTCTTATATCCAATACAAAACCGTTAGTGGTAAGAAACGATTCCATATAGTCGGAGTTAAAAGTATGATAGGTTTCATGGTTTACAGCCATTATGACCGCATCGAATTTTTTATCCAACTGTTTTTCAGAAGTTAAAGTGAAGTTATATTCTTTTTGAACTTCTTTAGAGCTAGCGTATGGATCTTCTATCGTAATTTGATAACCGTATTGTTTTAAATGGTAAATCAGATTTGCGACTTTTGAATTACGAATATCTTTAACATTTTCTTTGAAAGTAATACCTCGTACTAAAATATGAGTCTGAATATTTTCTTTGTTATTATAAAATAATTCTACAGCAACTTTTCTAGCAAGGTATTCAGCTAAGTTCTCGTTTTGTAGGCGACTACTTTTAATTAGAGGAACTTCTACATCTAATTCAGTAGCTTTATGAATTAAATAATAAGGATCAACACCAATACAATGGCCTCCTACAAGACCGGGGAAAAAATGTAAAAAATTCCATTTTGTTCCAGCTGCTTTTAATACATCTTGTGTTGATATATTCATTTTATCAAAAATGTATTTTAATTCGTTCATTAAGGCTATATTTACATCACGCTGTGTGTTTTCAACTATTTTTGCAGCTTCGGCAACTTTGATAGAAGGTGCTTTGTGAATCCCAGCTGTAACGACTTCGTTGTATACTTTTGAAATTGTTTCTAGTGTTTGATTAGTACTACCTGAAACAATTTTTGTAATAGAAGAAAATGTATTTTTTGTATCACCAGGATTAATCCTTTCAGGAGAATAACCTACAAAAAAATCTTGATTGAATTTTAAACCAGAAAAAGCTTCTAAAATAGGGATACATACTTCTTCAGTACATCCTGGATAAACGGTAGATTCAAAAACAACAATATCTCCTTTTTTTAAATTTTTTGCTACAGATTGTGTAGCTGATTTTAAGATATTTAAATTAGGCTTTTTTTCTTTGTTTACAGGTGTTGGAACAGCTATGATATATAATTTTGCCTTTGCAATTTCGTGAGTATTGTTAGTGAATCTAATATCTTTATTTAAAAAGTGTGTAGAACTTAATTCATCACATGGGTCAACACTTAACTTTAATTGTTCAATTTTAGAAGTGTTAATGTCAAATCCAATTACTTTAAATTTAGAAGCTACTTCTAGTGCTAGAGGTAACCCTACATAACCCAATCCTACAATTGCGATGGATTCTTTTTTTTCAATAAGTTGTTGAAAAAGATCTTCAGACTTTTTATATTGAATTTTTAAAATAGAAGGTTCTTGATCAATTTGCTTTGATGCGTTGTATAAATTTAATGCTCTCATTGTATATAGATTTTAAGGTTAATAATTTTCTTATTTCAAATTTAGTTTTAACTAAGGTTTGGAAAGAGGGGAATAACACTAAACAGACTTATCTTGTGATAAACGATTTCTAACTTAGTATTACTAAAAAAAACGTTTGATAACCAATTTAACATCCATTAAATAGAATTTTCCCCAAGTGGTAGCTTCATTTTGATTAATAGGTTCTATATCTACTAAAATCGAACGCTCAGTAGGCTCATACTTTTTTTGAAACTCAGAGGGGAGGGCATAGGTTGAAATATAAGAATGTACAATTTTACCATTACTATAGGTTCCATTAGGGAATTTAATTTGAACAATAGTCCCTTCTGTAACATATTGTGCATAATTTTGACTAAAATAAGCTCTTATTTGAACTTTTTTAGGGTTATGAATGGTTAAGACTTCTTGTTGACGATAGCAAACTTCACCATTAGAAAAATTGGTTGTTCCACTAATACCAATTTGTTTTGCTATGTAATAATTGAATTTTTTTTGAGGAAAATAATAGGTGATTAAGTCATCACTTGTTTTAGAATATTCATTTTTAAGTTTTTTTAATGCTATTATTTCTTCTTGTAGAATTGTTTTTTTACTTTTTAAAAGTGTTTGTTTTGATTTTATGTTTTGAAGCTCTTCGTAGGAATTAATTTCGAGTAATACCATTTTAATTAATTTGTTATAAGAATTCTGGGTTAATTTTAATTGTGTTTGGATACCTTTTAATAGAGCTTTTTTCATCATAATCTCTTTTTCAATAGAGATAAGATCTTTAGCAAGTTTACTTTTTATTTGTGCTTTTTGAATATTGAGTTCATGGTTAGATTGATTATTTTCAATAAGATAACTAAATAGAGTGTCTCCAATATTTATTTTTTCACCTTCTTGAATGTAAAGCTCTTCTAAACGTATATCGTCTGTAAAGTTTATAGCCAGTTTTTCAAAAACAATCTGACCATTTCCCTTTATGATATTTACAGTATTATAGACAAACCGACTTATGAAAAATGAGATGATTAGAATAACAAGCCAATAAGTGATTCTATCGAATGTCCATACCTTTTTTTTGACTTTTGGTTCCTCAATGGTTCTTATAATGGAACCTTTATTTTTAAAGCTGAATGATTTCATTTTATTTGTTTATTAAGGGTTAATTTTTCTAATTCTATTAGGGAATGCAGGTCATTGATTGCAATATTGGATATTGTGGATTCAATGACTTTATAAAGTTGTATGGAAGATTGAAATTGATCTACACGAATTTGTTTTTTAGCAGTATATTGATCAGCTAGATTAAATCCTTCCATTTTTAAAAGGTTTCTTGTTTTATTATATTTATCAGATATTGAATGCTTTAAATAAATATTTTTAAAGTTTTTTCTTTTTAAATATTGAATGAAAAATTGTATATCAGTTAGATTTTTTTCAGTATCAAAAATGATATAGATATTATGATTCCGAATAGGTTCCCAATGAATTTTAGATATAATAGCTATTTCTGATGATTTATAGGATGAAATGTTGGTAAGGGTGAAAATTTTTAATGCTTTTAAATAGAGTAGCCTTTTATGGTCAAGTATTTCTCTTCGAATTTCTAAAATACGATTTTGATGATGAAATGAAGATGTTAAAAATTGTAGGTTATGTTGGGATTCATTTTTAATAAAAGTTTGCGTTTTAATATGTTCATTTTCAATTTGTAGTTGATAGTTTAATTTTTTTAATTGAGTTATAAGGTATTGATATTCATAGTAATGATTGTAAATTTCTTTAAGTTTATTGTTCTTTATAAAAGAGACTTCTTCGTTTAATATCTTTTTCTGTAAGGTAGCAGATAATTGTTGTTGTTTTTTAGAAAAGTTTAAAGGAATGGCTAAATTAGCTCCAATAAAAGGGTTTAAACGGGTTTGATTTTGAGTTGTGGTTTTAAATTGATATTCAGCAAATAAATTTAATTTGATTAATCGCTCTTGTTGTTGTTGATAATTAAGATTATCATTTTTTAATTGAAGAATACTATCATGAATATTATTAGATTGATAAATTTGAATTAATTCATTTATGTTAATGTTAAAAGCAGGTAATGAAGAAAAACTGATCTCATCAGTTGAGAACTGATTGTTAAATGTTTTGATGTTGTTTAATTGTACTTTTGTTTCTGTTATACGTTTTTTTAAATCAATGATATTCGTATAAGGAATGAGATTGTAATAGTATAAAGATGTGAATAATTTTAATTGTTTCTCGAATAGTCCTAAATGAATGGAAAGCTCTTTATATTTAAGAACGTTGAAGTTTCTAATGATAGATTGATAACGAAATGAGTATTGAAGTTGATCTTCTTCTATCTTTGAATTAAGATGGTGTATAGACTGTTTATTTTTTAAAATATCTTTATTTAAAGAGTTATGTTTAAATCCTTCTTTAAAAGCTTTCCATTCAATGCCTACTTTCATTTGATATTTAGAAAATTGACCCGTATTTTGTGAATCAATTAAGTCATGACTAAAGTCAAATTTTCCACTTGCTCTAAGATTCAATCCAATATCTTTTTTTGCAAGATCAATTTCTAATGAATATAGACTATCTTTATATTGAGTTTGTTCGTAATGATACGTTTTAAATATAGCTAAACTAGGTACCTCATTTGAGGTAGAATGTGAGAGTAATTCTTTATCAAATGAATTTAAATAATGGGTTGCTTCCTCTACTAAGTGATCGAATGTCACTTGACCTTTCATTGAGAATCCCATTAAAATGAATACTATAATGTGCGAAATTTTCATTTTAAATGCTTTTAAGTAAAAGAACTTAAAATGAAAGATAGTTTGCCATTAATTAGGATAAATCAGCGATACCTATTGACAAAATTAGGTTAGAAGGTTAAGTTTATTAAATAAAGATTCTCTATAATTTTTTCCTAATGGAATGACTTTTTTATTAATAACAATAGTAGAATCTTCAATATCAACAATTTGTTTTATATTGATGATATACGAACGATGAACTTGAATAAATGATGATTGAGGGAGTTTAGCATTAATTTTCTTAAGCGTAGTATGAACAATTAGATTATCTCCTTTGAATAAATTAAAAAGAACATAATTTCCCTTGGCTTGAACAAAATCAATATCACTTATTTTTACTTTTATAAGTCGTTTGTTAATGTTTACATAAAGATATTCTTTTGGATTAAGTTCTTCTTTTTCTGTTTTTTGGATTCTATTTATAGAGCGTATAAACCGTTCAATCGATATAGGTTTTAGTAAAAAGTCAATTACTTCATAATCAAAAGCTTCAACAGCTTTAGTTTCATCTGTTGTGGTGATGATGACAGCTGTTTTAGGAGTGTTTTTTAAGACTTCAAAACCATTCAATTCAGGCATATGAATATCTAAAAAAACAAGATCTACTTCATTATTTTTTAAAAATTGAATAGCAGAGATTGGGTTTTCAAAATATTGAATCATTTCAATACCTGTTTTTTCACAAAAATCCTTTAAGATTTTATAAGATAGGATATCATCATCCACAATAATAGCTTTCATGAGGTTGTATTTTTAGTATTATTTTTTAGAAAAAGTAAAGCACTTTTTAATTCTTGTTTAATAATTGAAATGCTATGGGTATCAATAGTTTGAGTATTGATTATTGATTCTTCAGTTTTTTTAACTAGTTGATAGGTTTTCTCCATTCCTAAAACAGAAAATTTACTACATAATTTATGTAATAAAGAAGCTAATTCTGTTGGTTGTTGAGTAAGCGTATCGATCTTATTTAAGGTGTTTTGAAATTCATTTATAATAATACTCAGCATTTCAAATTGTAATTTTGGTGAAGCAGAGAATTGTTCAAAATAATTTAAATTAATACTATCTTGTTTTTGAGGTAGATGAAGTATTTCATGCAAATGCTCTTTGACAAAAGGTTTTGTGAATTTTTTTTGAGGTTTATGATTGGATTTTAGTTTTTCGTTAATATTATTAGTTAAAACATAATAGGTGTGATTTTGAAAAAGATTTTCATATGAAGTATAGTATTCATGATCTATTGATTGATCGGTAATAATAAAATCAATTTCATTTGATTGTAGAATATTTTCTGCTTCTTGAAAATTCATTGTATGTATAATATGTATAGAAGGCGTTTCTATGTTAGAGCAAACCCATTCCATATTACGTTTGTCCAGAGCATCATCTTCTATATATAAAATAGTCATATAAATTGTTTTAAAGTTCGCATTGTTCCCAATAATGATTGATCTTTTCAATTACTTTTTTATAATCTTCAGGATTAAATGGTTTTACAAAATATCCAGCAACTTGTAAATCGTAAGAATAAATTATATCGGACTGATTATTAGAAGAAGAAAAAATAACAATAGGAATCTTTTTGTATGAAGCATTGGATTTAACTTCTTCTAAAAATTCAAAACCATTCATAATAGGCATATTAAGATCTAATAATATAAACGAAGGCAAATGATGTCTATTTTGATTTAAAAATAACAGTCCTTCTTCGCCGTTATTACACGATTTTAATTTGTAATTTGATCCTAACGAATCAAATGCTAAACGAAATTTATGAATTTCTAATTCATCATCTTCTAAGTATAAAATGTAAGGGTTCTCCATTGTAATATGTTTTAGTATACTAGTAATGTACCATTTTTTTTGCTAAAGTAAAAGTGAATTCTGTGAATTGACCAATTTCTGAGTTAACTGTAATAGTTCCTTTGTATTGATTTACAATTTTTTGTACAATATTGAGTCCAATTCCAGAACTCTTCTTTTGGGGTGATAAACTATTAAATAAATTAAAAATTTTAGAATAATGTTTTTCTTCAATTCCAATTCCATTATCACGAATTTTAAATACATAAAGAAGAGGAGTTTCAGACCAATGAATTGTAATGATGCCCGTGGGTTTTTCTATATGTTTTATAGCGTTAGTTAAGAGGTTATTAAATATTTGTTGAATTTTAATTGAATTGGCTTTAATGGTTGGAAAGTTAGTGCTTTTTTGAATGGATATATGTAAGGGTATATTTAAGAATTGTAGAGTTTCATCTAATAATACATTTATATTGATAATGTCTTGATTCTCAGATTCCTGAGTAACTTTTGAATACTCAATAATGTGATCAATCATATTATACATTTTTTCAACACGATCTTTCATTAAATTGTGATATTCTTTATGTGTTTCTTGAGATAAATCTGGATCTTCCATCCAATTTAAAATGGTATTAATACCTGTTAAAGGAGCCTTTAAATCATGTGATATTACATGGGCAAAATTTTCGAGTTTTTCATTAATCTCTTGAAGTTCTTTAATTAAAAGTTGTGTTTTTTTCTGTGCGATTTTTTGCTCATGAATATTTTCAATGAAAATGAGACTGTATTTTTTTTCCCCTTTAGTATTTTTAATGGTTGAAACATATGATTTTGCCCAAAAATAGGATTGGTTTTTTCTAATATAGCGTTTTTCAATTATGTAATGATCGATATTACCCTCCATATGATCTTTTATTTTTCGAAGTGATTTTTGAAGATCATCAGGATGTGTGATATCTTCAATTTTTAAATCCATCATTTCTTCTTCTGAATAACCAAAAAGATTTAATAAAGTAGAATTTGCTTTAAAAAAATTACCATTTAGAACGAGGCCTATACCTGTTGCAAAATTTTCAAAATATTTAAATCTTTCATTTTCAGACTCTTGTAGTTCATTCTTTTTTAAGGATAGTAAAGTGTTTAATTCTTTATTTAGATGTTCTAACTCTTTATTTTTAGAATATATTTCAGCAGATTTTTCTTCTAAAATAGACTCCGCCAATTTTCGTGCTTCAATTTCACGTTTCAGTTTTTTTTCTAAAAAATTCATTATTGTTTTTTTATAATAAAATTTACCCAGCTTAAATCTTCATTAATTATTTCTTTCGTTATGAGGTATTTTTCATTATAATGATCCATAGCTGCAGCAATAAGCCCTTCTGCCAGATCGGGCATTTTCCTTTGTGATTTGTAAATTAGTTTCAATTCTTTTTCAGTTAATTGCTCAAAATCAAAATGAGGTAGAATAGCTTGAGGGTATAGTTTTTGAACTTCAACATGAATGTAGGTATCAATTTTTTTTAAAAGTTCAAACCCTGAACTGAATTGGTCAAGCATGGAAGCATAACGAATTGTGAATCGGTTAAATAAATAATGACCAAATGTTTTTAATAGTTTGGGTAAAGGAATCATTGTTTTTTTGTGTAGTTCATTAATTAATGAAATCATTTCAGAATCGTCATAAGTTCCAATAGTTGTATAATATCCATTCGATGGTAAGTGACTTTTCTCAACTATTTCTTCGGTAATTTCCATACCAAATTTCTCATCAACCATTTCTAAAAATTCTACAAAAATTAATCCTTTCATGTATTTAATATTTATATGACCTTTAATATATGAAAACAAATAATAATATTCAAAAAATATAGTTAGGTGGTTAAAAAAATCCCTGAATAGGAACTCATTCAGGGATTTTTGTGATTATGTAGTTGTTAATTTAGATGCAATATAAGAATCAATTAAATCTTCCAATGTATCAAGTGGAACAGCACCATTGGTTAGAATTACATCATGAAATTCTCGTATATCAAACTTAGAGCCTAAAGCTGCTTTAGCTTTTTCACGAAGTTCTAAAATTTTAAGCATTCCAATTTTATAAGCCGTAGCTTGTCCTGGTAATACAATATGACGTTCTACCATGCGAACACAATCTCGTTCACTATCGGGTGTGTTATTTTTATAATATTCAATTGCTTGCTCACGTGTCCACTTTTTTGCATGAATTCCTGTATCCACTACCAAACGACATGCACGCCACAATTCCATAGCCAAACGGCCAAAATCAGAATAAGGATCTTGATAGAAGCCCATTTCTTTTGGAAGTAATTCGCAGTAAAGTCCCCATCCTTCAATGTAAGCTGTAACACCTTCTTGCTTTCTAAATAAAGGCATATGTTCAAGTTCTTGAGCAATCGAAATTTGCATGTGATGTCCTGGAATAGCTTCATGATATACTAAAGGTTCTAATTGATACTTTGGCATATTTTTCATGTTATATAAGTTTGCATAAAAAATACCAGGACGTTTCCCATCGAGAGAAGGTCCGTTGTAAAAAGCGGTTCCTGCTGATTGTTCTCTAAATTCTTCTACACGTCTAACTTCAAGAGCTGCTTTAGGCTTAGTAATAAAAATTTCATCTAAACGATCTTCCATACCTTTTTGGTAGGCTTTGGCTTGATTAATATAAGCCTGACGACCTTCATCAGTTGTTGGATAGTAGAATTGAGGATCAGTTCTCATGAAATTGAAAAACTCATGTAAAGTACCTTTAAAACCAACTTGATTCATAATTGCTTTCATTTCTTCATGAATTCGAGCAACTTCTTTTAATCCAATTTCATGTATCTGATCGGGTGTTAAATCGGTTGTTGTGATTCTTTTTAAACGATTTTTATAGAATTCATCACCTTGTGGAAATTTCCAAACTCCAGCATCAGTGGTAGCTCTTTTTTGTTGTTCTTTTAAAAAAGCAATCAATTTTTCATAAGCAGGTTTATAAAATTGATCTAAAGACTTACTACAACTTTCTTTCAAAATTTCTTTATCACCATCAGAAATATCTAATTTTTTAATTTTATTTTTAAAATCGTTATAAACAGGATTGTCTTGATTTCCTTGAAAGGGTTTACCTTGAATAATTTTTTCACAACTTTGAATTACATAATCAAAAACAAATTTAGGAGGTAAAATTCCATGAGCTTCATTTTCTTTTAATAGGGTAATTAATTGATCAAAATGATTAGGTATATTTTGTATTCGTTTAATATAGTTTTCTGCATCTTCTTGAGTATCGATAGGATGGTTGTTCATTAATAAAGTAGGAACTTTGTTATGAATCCCATACATCTGATTAACAGGGTAGCTATAATTACTCCATTTTTCATCTTCTATTTTATGATCGATAGAAGATTCAAATAATTTGAAATTTAAAAGATCTTCTTCATTTAATTTAGAAAGATCAAGTGTTTGTTTTAATGAATCAAATTCTTTTTTTAAAGCTAAGTGGGTTGCTTTCTTATATGACTTGGATAGATTGTCCCATTTATCGGTGTCCTTTTTAATACCTAAATAAGCAAGTCTTTCAGGAAATTGTTCCATATAATGGTTATAAATCTGATCAAATGATTGATTTAAATCCATAGTATCAGATGAAGTGATTGTTGTTTGGTCTTGATTACTTTGTTTGCATGCTATAAAAGAAAGTATGCATAAAATTAGGGCAATTTTTCTCATAATATTTTAATTTAAAGTCGAATATACAAAAAATGCTATAAGAAATTATAGCATTTTGATGTTAAGAAGTATAATTGAGTTATGTAGTATTATGCTCTTCCGTACATTTTTTCGTATTCGTTTTGATAAATGTCTTTAATTATTTTACGTTTTAACTTCATTGTTGGAGTTAAATGACCATCTTCAATAGTCCATTGATTAGGTGTTAGGGTTATTTTTTTAATTTGCTCCCATTTACCTAATTGAGTATTGTATTGATTGATAACTTTTTGAATTCTTTTTACTACAATTTCGTTGTTTACAATAGCCTCATTAGAAGAGGTGTCAATTTTATGACCTTTTAGTTTAATCCAAGCTTTTAAGAAATCAAAATCAGGTTGAATAAAGGCACAAGGCATTTTTTCACCTGCTCCAACAACCATAATTTGTTCAATAAATCGAGATTCTTTCATCATGTTTTCGATGATTTGTGGAGCTACATATTTTCCTCCAGAAGTTTTGAACATTTCTTTTTTACGATCTGTGATACGTAAAAGTCCTCCTTCTGTAAATTCTCCAATATCACCTGTTCTAAAATAACCATCATCAGTAAAAACTTCAGCCGTTTTTTCAGGGTTGTTATAATACCCCATCATCACATTATCTCCTTTAACTAGAATTTCGCCATCTGTATCAAATTTTACATCAACACCTTTAATTGGTTTACCAACAGTTCCGGCTAACATCATTCCTTTTTCTAATTTATTTACAGAGATAACAGGAGAAGTCTCAGAAAGTCCATAACCTTCTAAAACAGGTAATCCTGCTGCAGTAAATATTTTAGTAAGACGTTCTTGTAAAGCAGCACTTCCTGATACTAATACTTTTATTTCACCACCTAGGGCAGCTTGCCATTTTGTAAAAATAAGTTTACGTGCAATGGATAATTTTAAATCATAGAAAAAACCATGATTTTTAAATGGAGTATATTGTTCTGCTAATTCAACAGCCCAAAAGAATAGTTTGAATTTAATCCCTGTTTGTTCTTGTCCTTTTGCTATAATTTTGTCGTATACTTTTTCTAATAGACGAGGAACAACAGTCATCACATCAGGATTAACTTCTTTTGCATTATCTGAAATTTTATCAATGGCTTCTGCAAAGTAAATTGAAATACCATTTTTTTGATATAAATAGGTAATCATTCTTTCAAATACATGACAAACAGGTAAGAAACTAAGTCCCTTTGTAAGTCCAGGAGGAATTCTTTCTTCACTATTTAATACATTGGATACTAAATTTTTGTGAGCAAGCATAACGCCTTTAGGATTTCCAGTTGTCCCTGAAGTATAAATGATCGTAGCTAAATCTTCTGATGTAATGGAAGCTTTAATATCCTCGACTTCTTGGTCTCGGGTACTTTTTTCTCCTAATTCTAGAAGTTCTTTCCAATTAGAGCAGTTTATTACGGAATCAAAAGAATATAATCCTTTAAACGTAGGGATTTTATCTTTTATAGCATCTACTTTTTTGAATAATTCTTCATCTGAAACAAAGCAATACGTAATGCCTGCATTGTTAAAAATATATTCGTAATCTGATTCAGAAATGGTAGGGTAAACAGGTACATCTACGGCTCCAATTTGTTGAATCCCGATATCCATAATATGCCATTCATTTCTATTGGTTGAAGAAATTAAAGCAATTTTATCATTTTTTTGAACACCAATTTCTAATAAAGCTTTACTAATTTTATTTGCTTTATCTAAGTAAGATTGAGTAGATTCAGCTACCCATTTTCCGTTATATTTTGTTATTAATGATTTTTCTAGTGGATTATTTTTAAGTTGATAATAAGGAATGTCAAATATCCTTGTGATTTCGTTACTCATATATTTTTAAGTCGTTTTGGTAATTTCCTTAAATATAGAATATTTTTTATAAATAAAAAGGGATTCTTATTAAAATTCGCCCTTATCACTATAATAGTCGTTATGTTTTGATAATTATGAAACTTTTTGGAGCTAGTTTTTCTGTTTGATCTAATATAATTTCTTTTTGGTTGAATAGATCAGTTCCTTGTATTTTTGGATTGTCCCATTCTATTTCTTGATTAGAATTATTAAAAATGATGATAATTTCACTTTGATCATTAAAACGTTTATAAGCAAGTAGGTCACCTTCAGTTTTTAAAAAGTCTAATTTGCCTGTTGCTAAAACAGGGTTTTCGTTTCTAATTTTGATTAATTTTTGATAGAAGCTGTGTATATCTTGATTAAAATTAACTTTATATTGATGATCTGGAAGGGAAAGATCTGTTTCATCTTCAAAATGAAGGTTTTTCCACCAAAGTGGTTTACGACAGTCTGGGTCATCAGAACCCCACATACCCATTTCATCTCCATTCCATATTTGAGGAGCACCCACAAAAGTAAATTGATGAGCTAAATAAAGTTTAACACGATCGTAGGTTTCTTGATTAGGCTTTCCTTTTTTATATTGTTCACCACTTACTTTATATTGATTTTCGTGATTATAAAAAGAAGTTAGTAAACGCGGTGTATCATGTGAAGCACTCATAGCCATCATACTTTGTAAAACATTCTCAGGTATTCCTTCTTGTATTTTTTCAATAGAAGATTTAAATTTTTCAGCACCACCATAGCCATATGCTTTAGCAAAGAATTCGCGTGCAGGAACATATTGTTGATAATGCATTACAATATCAAAAATAGTACCTAAATAGGGGCGTGGATTCATCAATTTATCGGGCCATTCTTCCCACCAAATTTCGCCTACAAGAATAGCCTCTGGGTTTACGGAACGAACAAATTTTCTGTAATCTCTCCAGAAATCCATTGGGACTTGATCTGCAACATCCAATCGAAACCCATCTACACCATTAGAAAGCTTCCCATTGGGTTCCAACCAACGTTTACTTACTGCAAAAATATGGTTTTTAATAGGGGTAGGAATGTTTCCATCATATGGATGACCATGTTTGCGGTTTTCTACATTGGTTTTGGTTAATTCGGGTAGTTCTTTAACATCTGCCCATCCTTTGTATTGAAATTCTGTTGAATCTGTTTTAAACGAATCAATCAAATACCAGTCTTTATATTCCGATTTTTCTTGATTTTTTAAAATATCACGCCACGCCCAAAATTCAGAACCTGTATGATTCCAAGAATAATCTAGAACGATTTTTATATTACGTTTATGGGCTTCTTCAATTACTTTTAAGAAAAGTTTGTCTGCACTTGTCCATTTCCAAGTATTGGGGTCATTGGGTGTTTCGGAAGCTATAATTTGTAAATCACCTTCTGGGTCTGGTCCAAAATTTACATCAATGTGATGGTAACTTCTTGCATCATACTTGTGTAAGGAAGGAGAATCATTTAAAGGATTGAAATATAAAGCATTGATTCCTAAAGATTGTAGGTAATCTAATTGATTTAGAACACCTTGTAAATCACCTCCATAACGTCGCATTTGCACCGTTGTATAGAAATCTTTTCCTGTTTCTTTTTCCCAATCTGTTTGTTGATACCAGTCAGAAGTCCAATTAGAAATTTCCCAACTTGCTGGCTTTTTATGAGGCCAAGACCCTTTTATATTTTGTAAAGTTGGGTCATTATTTGGATCTCCATTTTGAAAGCGTTCTACAAATATTTGATACCAAATAGCCGTTTTGGCCCATTCAGGAGGTTGATCAAAGGCTAAGGTTGCTTTATTATCAAGTGTTGTATTGTTCAAGTTTTCATTTTTTTTAGGTTGACATGAAAAGAAAAATAAAATGATTAGTGAATATAAAGGGTATTGTTTCATAATATATAGCTTATAATGTTATGATGGTTATGGTTTGATGGATGTAAACTAATAATTTTTTTTCAATTTGATAACCTAAATTCTTTAAGGCTTCTGCATATTGATTTAATTGATTTTCATATTGACTATGCTGTTCTCCTGTTTTATAATCGATTATAGTAGCCTGATTATTTTTTATAACGACACGGTCAGGTCTAAAAATACGATGATTATGGTAAATATCACGTTCATTAAAAATATGATAATCTTTTTTAAAATAGAGATTTAAGTCTTGTGAATAAATGATTTGTGTTATTTTTTCTTGAACATCATTAAAATAAGACTTAGGTATAAAGCCCGTCAGTAAAAGATGATTCAACACCATGTCCACATCTTCTTCATATTCAATTTTTGATAAAATATGATGGATCATATTTCCATATTCAATAGCGGTAGTTTTTTCTATATTCCAAAACTTTGGAGCGGTTTTACTGATTTCTAAAATGGAGTGCCATTCATTGGAGTAAAATTCAATTGGAAGAATAGATTTGGATAATTTAGAAGTTACTTTTCTATTTTTATTTCCTGTTTGATATAAAAATTGTTCTGTTTTTGGAATATTTTTTTCATCTAAATAATGATTAAAATAATACGCGATCGAAGAAGGTTTCGTTTCTTTTTGATGTAAAGTAGCTATATAAAGTCGTTCAACAGCTCGTGTAGTAGCAACATATAAAATATTCAAATTATCTAACTGAATTTGATCATTGTTTTGATCCATGATTTCTTTTCCTGTTTTGTGACTTTCAGTTAAATTTTTACTAGCTGGAACATAAAAATGATTAAAATTTTCATATTGTTGATCTTCTAAAGGAATCCAAATATGAGCATTTCGATCAGAAAAGGCATCCCAATCAGCATATGGAAGAATAACCACAGGAAATTGTAATCCTTTTGATTTATGAATAGTCATAATTTGTACTGCGTTACTTTCATTAGGTGTAACGACGCTTTCCTTCTCTTTTTTTTCATCCCAATAAAGTAGGAAATCATGTAAATCATTAGAGTTTCTTGAGGTGTAAATAATGATGAAATCAAGAAAATATTGAATGTAACCGTTGTCCCTTTCTTGAATTAGATGAAAGGCTCTGTAACAATATTCAACTAAGTCGTATAAGGATTTTGAACGAGCCATTTTTAAATCGAAGAAAATACTTCCAATTTCAAGTTCTTTAAAAAATAAATGAAGAGGTAGTTTAACTGCTTTTTGAATAAAAGAATGTAAATCAGTATCTAAAGAAAATAAGTTGTTTTGAGATAGTTGCATTAGAAACTCAACTCGTGTTTTATAATCATTTTCGACATGAATAATTCGTAAAATTTTTTCAATTAATTGAATTTCAATAGCATTTTTTAAAAGTAACGACTCTTTTGATATAATAGGAATCTGATTTTCAATAAGATGTTGAGCGATTTGAATTCCATGTTTATTATTTCGAACTAAAATGGTTATTTCTTCATATGCAAAACCTTCTTCAATCAAGGACTGAATGGTGTTGTATATGTAACTCAATTGAACTTCGTTATAATCTAAATCACGTGTTTTTTCAATTAAATTGATTTCAACAAAACCGTTTTCTTTCGCATTTGTTTTTTGAGTAGTTGTTTCTGAATAAAGTTTTTTATACTGCTCATTTTTAAAGCTTTTAGAAGCGTTTTGATAAAAATGATTGTTAAATTCAATAATTTCTTTGAAACTACGGTAATTGGTATCCAAGTTTTCTGTTTTGAAAGGAAGATGATCCCCCGTTTCAGAAAGGATCATAAATTGTTCAGGATCCCCACCGCGCCATCGGTAAATAGATTGTTTTGAATCTCCTACAATTAAAGCATTTCCACTTTGAGCTAATTGATTTTCAACAAGAGGTTTTAAATTTTCCCATTGTAAAACAGAAGTATCTTGAAATTCATCAATAAAATAATGATGGTATTTTTCACCAATTCTTTCATAAATATAAGGAGCCGGTTGATTTTTTATTTCTTCACTAATAATTTTATTGAATTCAGAATTTAACAAGATATTATTTTCCTCTTTTAAATAGGTTAATTCTTTTTCAATTTCATTTATAACTGTTAAAGAAGAAATGGTGCGGAGTATCAATTGATTAAGAAGAAAAATTCCTTTGTTTTTTTCTAAAAAATGGGAGGATTCTTGAATCAATTTTTCAATTTGGGTAATAACAGCATCTATTTTTACTGTTTGTTCGGCATCGGTTGTTTTGGAATAGAGTTGCTGTGTGTCTAATTGCTTTTGTAACCGTGTGCCAATTATGATTTTTGATAAATCCGATTGATTGAATTTTTTAAAATAATTAGGTAAATCTTGATAGGCAAATGATTTTGTAAGAATACCATGGTTATTTAAAATAGAGGAAAACGAATTTGCATAAGCAACCAATTGTTGTTTGATTTCCTTTTGTTGTTTCGTAATGGATTTTTTAAGTTGAGTAAAATCTTCAATAGAATGATTTTTTAATTGTTTAATAAATCCTTGATGATCTTCTTTTAATAGTATTTTGGCTGTATTAGCCAAGTCTAAACTAATATTCCAACTTTTGTCTTCATCTAATTTTGCTAAAGAGAAATTGACTAATGAAGCTGTAACTTTAGGGTCTTGCCCTAATTTTGAAAGTAAAACTTCAACCGATTCATTTAAAATTTTATCAGCATCCATTTCCACTTCAAAATTAGACGATAGTCCTAGATCTTGTGAGAAATTACGAATTAAACGATGTGTAAATTTATCAATGGTACTAACAGAAAAATTAGAATATTGATGTATAATTCTTGACAAGGTTTTTTTAGCTCTTTCATTTAATTGTATGGGCTGTATTTGTAAATCACGACACAAGGTTTTAAACAAATCCGTTTCCCAATCAGAAGGATTTTCAGAAGCGAATTCTTTTAGAGCTAAAATAATACGATCTTTCATCTCTGCAGCAGCCTTATTGGTAAACGTGATGGCTAAGATTCTTGAAAAACTATAATAATCGTTTGATCTAAGAATAATAGATAAATATTCTTTTACCAAGGTATACGTTTTACCAGAACCAGCTGAAGCATTGTATATTTTTAATAATGAAGGATCGATCATATATAAATACTATTTACTCAGTAAATGTACGCAATGATTTATAAAATAACTATAGTTAATTATTTAACAATATGTGAAAATACGTATGAAAACTAAAAAAAGTTAGTTTATTTATAAGAATGCTTCTATTTTCGTGACAAATAGTTTAAAATGGAATTAGAAAACAATCAATATACCATCCAAGGAGTATCGTTAATCAATCTAGTAGAAGATTTTGGAGATCCTTTATATGTATACGATGCTGAAGTAATGAAAAAGCAGTTTGATCGTTTAAATCATGCTTTTGAAGGAGTTAAAAGTTTACAATTAAATTATGCTTGTAAAGCATTATCTAATATTAGTGTTTTAAAATATTTTAAATCATTGGGATCTGGTTTAGATACGGTTTCAATAGAAGAAGTGAAATTGGGTTTAAAAGCAGGTTTTGAACCACAAGAAATTATTTTTACACCCAATGGTGTTTCTTTAAAAGAGTTAGAAGATGCAGCTGAGTTAGGTGTTAAAATTAATATTGATAACTTATCTATTTTAGAACAATTTGGACATGATTTGCCTAATTACCCTGTTTGTATACGAATCAATCCTCATATTATGGCAGGAGGGAACGCTAAAATATCGGTTGGGCATATTGATTCAAAGTTTGGAATTTCATATTATCAATTGCCACATGTAAAGCGTGTTGTTGAGAATACAAAAATGAAGATAGAAGGGATTCACATGCATACGGGTTCTGATATTTTAGATATTGAAGTATTTTTAAATGGAGCTGAAATTTTGTTTGATGTTGCCAAAGAGTTTAAAGATTTAAAATATTTAGATTTTGGAAGTGGATTTAAAGTTCCATATAAAGAAGGTGATATAGAGACTAATATTGAAGAATTAGGAGAAGAATTAGGTTCTCGATTTAATGAATTTTGTAAAGAATACGGAAAAGAATTGACTTTGATGTTTGAACCAGGTAAATTTTTGGTAAGTCAATCAGGTTATTTTTTAGCTAAAACCAATGTGGTAAAACAAACAACATCAACTGTTTTTGCAGGAATAAATTCTGGTTTTAATCATTTAATCCGTCCAATGTTTTATGATGCGTACCATCATATTGTAAATATTTCCAATCCAGAAGGAAGAAATCGTTTTTATACTGTAGTAGGCTATATCTGTGAAACCGATACTTTTGGAATCAATCGAAAAATTACAGAAGTACGTGAAGATGATATTTTATGTTTTAAAAATGCAGGAGCTTATTGTTTTTCTATGGCATCAAATTATAACTCAAGATTAATTCCTGCGGAAGTACTGATTTTAAAGGGAGAAGCACATCTAATTCGAAAGCGCCAGGATTTTGAAGATTTAATAAAAAATCAAATAGAAATTACACTATAAATGATAAAAAAGTAGTAAAACCTTCGTTTCTTATCATATGAAATAAATCATATATAATTATGTGTTTGTGAGTTGTTATTATGTGTTTGAATATGTATATTGTATACCATATAAAACTACTTAATTAATACACAATGAAGAAACTTTTATTATGGAGCATCATAGTGCAACTATGTATGCTAAGAATTGTTGCGCAAGAAACTTTCACAATTAATTACAACGGAGGGGAACAAAATTTAACAGCAAGTTCAGCTACGGTTAATGATGAAATAACCTTAGTTTTTACAGATGTAGATGCTGTAAATAATTTTTATACTGATGGACAAGAGGCTATCTATATTTATGCAGGGGTTGAGACCGATGCAGGAACTTGGCAACATACATTTTCCACCTTTTGTGTAACCGATAATGCAAAGAGAACGGTAACTAAGGAAGGAAATAGTTATAAAACTACATTTAAAATAAGTGAGTTATTAGAATTAAATTCAGGGTTAAACGTAAAATCATTTCAATTTAAATATTATAATCAATATTGTGGAGGAGGTAATAATGAAACCGCTAATTTATCAGTAGATTTAGTTGATGCTGAAGTTGAGTCTGATAATACAATTATTGGAAATGTAAAAGTTACACCAGCAAAACCAACGAGGGATGAATTAATTACTATTGAATTAGATGTTACTGGAACACCTTTAGAAAATGCTTCCACAGTTTATTTTCACTCAGGAGTAGGGACTGATGAAATAGGTTCAACAGCGTTTACTGTATCCAAAGGAAACTGGGGACAAGATGATGGTGTAGGTAAAATGACCAATACTTCGGGAACTATATGGAAGATAACATTAAATTCAATTAATGACTATTACAATTTACAAAATTCCGAAGATGCATTTGGACTTAACTTTTTGTTTAGAAATACAGAGGGATCTTTAAAAGAAGATCGTAATGGGGGTAATTATCATGTTGATTTAGATCCAGGAAATTATTTTTTATTAAATGATGATTTGGCTTCAAATAGTCCTTTTTTGGTGGAGAAAGATAAACCTTATACTGTGACAACTGAGGCGAGTGGTACAGCAAATTGGACTGTTTATGAAACGAATGAAGATTATACCAATAATAAGAGTACAATAGCTTCTGGAACAGGTCAGAATATTAGACAAAACATTACCTTAACCGATGTTGATATTGTTCATTATTATAAAATAGTGTATGACTTTGGATCAGAACAAAAAGTGAAAACATTCTCATTACAAGGTTATTCTAGTGTAGTATTTGAAGCTTTACCTGATAACATGGAATATGGAGTAAATTATAATACAGCTGATAAGACCAAAGCAACGATAGTGTTCCATACCCCAATTAATACAACTTATTATGGATTTAATAAAGATACAAATGTTAGATATGAATTAGGAAAAGGAACTACTCAAACCAAGAAAACAGTTCATTTGCTCGGAGATTTTAATAATTGGAAAATTTCAAGTCAATCAATGATGAAATGTGGAAAGAAAACCAATACTGGTGATTGTGAAGTTTGGTGGCAAGAATTAACCGAATTAGAAGAAGGAAAAGAATATGTGTATCAATTTTTAGTAGATGGAAACTTAAATATTGCAGATCCTTATGCTACAAAAGTTTCAGATCCTTGGAATGATCAATATATTAATGAAACAATCTATCCTAGCTTAATATCAAATCCCAATACAAATCATATAGCAGCAGTATTGCAGACAAATAAATCGGATTATAATTGGCAAGTACCCAATTTTGAATTTATTCATAATAATCGCCATGATCGATTGAATATTTATGAATTACATTTTAGAGATTTTACAGCTGAGGGGACCTATAAAGCAGCAACAGCTAAGCTTGATTATTTAAAAGAGATGGGAATTAATACTATTCATGTAATGCCCGTAAGTGAATTTGAAGGAAATGATAGTTGGGGATATAATCCTTCATTTTATTTTGCTGCAGATAAAGCCTATGGGACAGAAAATGATTTAAAAGAATTTATTGATGAGGCGCATAAACGAGGTATTGCTGTAATTAATGATATGGTACTTAACCATGCTTTTGGACAAAATTCAATGGCTCGATTATATTGGGATGAATTAAAGAACAAACCAACAGCAGATAATCCTTGGTTTTTTGCAGACCATTGGGCTGTAAGTACTCCAGATGGTTATTGGGGCTCCGATTTTAATCACACCTCTGAGCATACACAAAAATTAGTGGATGATATACTAGTGTATTGGATGAATGAATTTAAATTTGATGGATTTCGTTTTGATTTTACAAAAGGTTTTAGTCATATGGAAAAAATAGGTGGAGACGGTGATGTATGGGCTTCTAGTTATAATGCAAATCGAATTGGATTATTAGAACGAATGGTAACCAATATGCGGACCAATGTGGCTCCAAAAAATCCTATTGTAGTATTTGAACATTTAGCACAAAGTAATGAGAATGCTGAATTAGCAACTTTAGGTATTTTACAATGGTCAGGATCGACACACCATAAACAAATTGAAAATTTTTCCAAAGGATATAGTAGTGACAATATAGATTTGTATTCCTCAGGAATTTATACAGCACAAGGCTTTAATAATGCTAATTGGATGAGTTATATGGAAAGTCATGATGAAGAGCGTCAGGGGTATGCAATTTTAGAATACGCAAATAATATACCATCAACAGAGCCTGATAAAACATCCTTTGCAGTAGATCGTTTAAAATTAGCTAGTGCTTTTAATTTATTTTTTCCAGGGCCTCGTATGATTTGGATGTGGGAAGAAATGGGATATGATATCTCAATAAATTATAATGGAAGAACTGGACGTAAACCACAACATTGGGAATATTTAAAAGATACTAATCGTGCAGAATTACACCGTTTAATGTCTTTTATTTTAAATTTGAGAGATACATATGATTTATATGCTATTACACCTGATTATGGAAATATAGGAGACTCAGGTAATATAAATTCCCCTAGAAAGATGATTCTGAATGATGGAAATGGTAAAATTGTGATAGTGATTGGAAATCCTGATACTGAAAATGGACAGAATGTTGCACCAGGATATTATTATACAGGTACTTGGTATAAATATAATGGAGATACAGCAGTAGATGGAAGTTCATTTACAGTTAATAATAAAACAGATACATATTATTTACAGCCCAATGAAGTGATGATTTTGACTAATTTTCAGGAAACAACAAATAATACATTCCAATTAGCTGAAGATGGAACGGGTTGTCGTTGGTCAAAAGGATTACCAAAATCAGGGAATACAGATACTTTAATTGTAGCATGTGATACTGTTTTTGATCAAGATTTTGATGGGCCTCAATCAAGTTTAGAAATAAAATCAGGAGTAGAATTTAAATTAGATAAGGGACGTTTTTTTAGAACAGGTGATGTGAAAGTATCAGGAAGTTTATTTTTAGATGATGGATCTGAATTTAGACAAGAAACAATAAATCCATAAAAAATAATCAAAAGCATTTTGCGGATGTAAAAAAAGATTTATATTTGCAACCGCAACGGAGAAATGGCAGAGTGGTCGAATGCGGTGGTCTTGAAAACCATTGACTGTCACAGGTCCGGGGGTTCGAATCCCTCTTTCTCCGCAAAAAAAGTCAGAACATTTACGTTCTGACTTTTTTATTTTTTAAAGTTTATTAATTAATGATTAAAAAATCATTACTTTATATTAAGCTGTAATACTTCTGCTCTTTTTTCACAATTTTTAATTAAAAGTTCCAATGTGTCATTTGAAATTAAATATTCTCCACAAGGCTTTTTTCTAGGCTCACTTTTAGAAAAGTCTACTGATGCATTTTTTAAAAAAACATGTTTGAAATAAACAGTGTCTGTTATTTTGTTATAGTTTGAAGGTATTTGAGTAGAAAAAATAAGTTCTTTTTCTTTGATGTCTTCTAAAACACGCCCTTCAGGAAAATAATTTCCCACACAAGAAAAATCACGATTTCCAAACATGATGAGTAATAAGAAGATTCCCAATAAAAACCCAAATCCAAATCGTAAAAATTTGCTTTTAGTATCCATTAAAAAATTAATAAGTTAATATCGTTAAATGGGAGTCCAAACCAATCGCTTATGATTTTTTTAGTTAAGATTCCTTTATAAATATAGATTCCATTTCGAAAACCTTTTTCACGTTTGATAAAGGTTTCAATACCTCCATAATCGGCTATTTCAATTAAATTTTGTAAAAAGAAATTACTTAAAGCTTTAGTAGCAGTTCTAGATACACGTGAAGAAATATTGGTGACACCATAATGAATGACACCATGTTTTTCAAAAGTAGGATGATTATGAGTGGTAATTTCACTCGTTTCGATACATCCTCCCAAATCAATACTAACATCTACAATAACGGCACCTGTTTTCATGTTTTTAACCATATCTTCAGTTACAATCGTAGGAGTTCTTCCTGTTCCTCTAATAGCACCAATCAATACATCACAGCGCATAATGGCTTTTCCTAGTTCTTTAGGTTGGATGATAGAAGTAAAAACACGTTGTCCAATATGATTTTGTAAATTTCGTAATTTAGATACAGAAGAATCAAATACTTTTACAGAAGCTCCTAATCCAAGAGCAGCTTTAGTAGCGTATTGTCCAACTGTTCCCGCTCCTAAAATTACAATTTCAGTAGGGCGTACCCCCGCAATTCCTCCCATGATTAAACCGGTACCTTGATTGGTCGTACTCATGAGTTCAGAAGCAATTAAAATAGAAGAAGTACCTGCTATTTCGCTTAAAATTTTAACAACAGGGTGATTATTAGATTCATCTGTAATATCATCAAAACTTAATGCTGTAATTTTTTTAGACATTAGTAAATTGAAATATTCTTTGTGTTGAACACTCAGTTGTAATGCCGAAATCAAATAAGATTTTGACTTCATATATTCAATTTCTTCTAACGAAGGGGGGGCTACTTTTAAAATAATATGTTGAGAAAAAACTTCTTGAGTATTATAAGAAATTTGTGCTCCAGCTTCAGAGTATTCATTATCTAAAAAATTAGCACCATCACCTGCACCAGATTCAACAATAATTTGATGCCCATTAGCAACAAGCACAGAGACGGCATCAGGAGTAAGGCATACACGTTTCTCTTGAAAATGTGTTTCCTTTGGAATTCCTATTTTAAGGCTTCCTTTTTTATGCATGATTTCTAGTGCTTCTTCTTGTGGAATTAACTCATGCTTTCCAAAAGGTGTGAAAAATCCGTCTCCCATGATTATGTAAATGTTATTTCTCGATTTTGATCTAAATCCAAATTTAAACTAATTTCGTGAAATTTTTCAGGAATTAGCGATGGAATTTTTTCTGCCCATTCAATAAAACAATAAGAATTATTATAAAAATAATCTTCATATCCCATGTCTAAAGCTTCTTCTTCATTTTTAATTCTATAAAAATCAAAATGATAAATTGCTTGCCCATTTGAAGCCCGATATTCGTTTACAATTGAAAAAGTAGGGCTTTGAACTTCATCTTGAGAACCAAGTTGTTTAATCAATTCTTTTGATAAAGTTGTCTTTCCTACTCCCATTTCGCCTTTTAAAATAAAGATTTTATAAGTAGCATTTTGAATGATTTCAGAAGCTATTTTGGATAAATCCTCGGTGCTTTTTGCAACAAAATTCATATAAAATAATTTGAAAATTGGTTTTATTTAGCCTCTAAAAGGGTTAAAGGAATAATCATTTCTTCTAAAGAAATTCCTCCATGTTGATAGGTGTTTTTATAATAATTTACAAAATGGTTATAGTTGTTTGGATAAGCTAAAAATAAGTCCTCTTTAGCAAAAATATATTTAGAGCTTATATTCACTTTAGGTAAGTGAAAATCTTCTGGATAATCAGCAACCAAAACATCTTTTTTATCATATTGAAGATTTCGACCTAGTTTATAACGAAGGTTTGTACTTGTCTCACGATCTCCAATTACTTTAGAAGGATCTTTTACAAAAATGGTTCCATGATCAGTTGTAATAACTAAATTGAGTTTTTCTTGAGCACACATTTTTATGAATTCTAACAAATGAGAGTTTTCAAACCAATTGTAGGTAACAGAACGGTAAGTTTTATCACCACGGATCATTTGTTTGATGATTTTATTATCTGTTCTAGCATGCGATAGAATATCAATGAAGTTGTAAACAATAACAGCAATATCTTTTTGTTTAATACTATGAAAATCATCTACCAATTTTTTTTCACCTCTGACATTTAGAATTTTATGATAACTTGTATTCAAATTCCCTTGTCCTATATGTTTTAAATGAGCATTGAATAATTCATGTTCAAAATCATTCTTCTTACCATCATCTGTATCATTTTTCCAATACTGAGGATAACGTTTTTCAATTTCTAGAGGCATCATGCCAGCAAAGAAACTATTTCGAGCATATTGTGTTGCGGTAGGTAAAATACTGTAATAACTATGTTCTTCTTTAACGTTATAATAAGGTGTAATAAGAGGCTTTATTACTTGCCATTGATCGTAACGTAAATTATCGATCATGAGTAAAACAGTCTTTTTCCCATTAAGAGTAGGTTTAACTAATTGGTCAAAAGCTGTATGTGATAAAATAGGTTTGTCATCATCTGTAAACCAATCCGTATAATTTCGTTGAATGAATTTAAAAAACTGTCCATTGGCTTCTGTTTTCTGACTTTGTAAAATGTTTAATAAGTCTGAATTATCAATTTTTTCTAATTCAATTTCCCATTGTACTAATTTTTTATATAATTCAGCCCAATCTTGATGATCTCTCGCTTGGGAAATATCAAAAGCAATATTTCGAAATTCTTGTTGATAATTGATAGTGGTCTTTTCTTTTACAATATTTTTACCATGTAACAATCTTTTTAAAGTAAGTAAAATTTGATTAGGATTGACGGGTTTGATTAAATAATCTGTAATATGAGCTCCGATAGCTTCTTCCATAATATCCTCGGTTTCATTTTTTGTAACCATTACTACTGGAATACTAGATTTTATTTTTTTAATTCCTTGTAAAGTTTCAAGTCCTGAAAGACCTGGCATATTTTCATCCAAAAGGACTAAATCAAACGTTTGATTTTGAATTTCCTCTAAAGCGTCATAACCATTATTAATAGGAAATACGGTGTATCCTTTTTTTTCTAAAAATAGAATATGAGGTTTTAATAAATCGATTTCATCATCAATCCAAATGATTTTGATTTGTTCATTGTTCATATTTTACTATATTTATTTTTTGTAAATGTAAAAATTAAAAATTTGGCTTCCTATAAAAATACCAAACAAAAAATAATTAACGATCCTTTGTACGGATTTATTACAATTTCTTCCCCTTTATTATTTGATTTAATAGAACATCCTATTTTTCAAAGATTACGTCATATTTCACAAACGGGATTGTCTTATTTAGTTTATCCAGGTGCTCATCATACACGTTTTCATCATTCATTAGGTTGTATGTATTTGATGCAAAAAGCGTTGAATACATTAAAACAAAAAGGTGTTGAAATTAGTCAAGAAGAAGAAGAAGGTGCTTGTATAGCTATATTATTGCATGATATTGGACATGGACCTTTTTCTCATGCACTAGAACACAGTATAATAGAAGTACATCATGAAGAAATATCGTTATACTTATTTAATCAGTTGAATAAAGAGTTTAATGGAGCATTAGATTTAGCTATTCAAATTTTTAAAGGAGAATATCATAGAGGTTTTTTTAAGCAGTTAATTTCAAGTCAGTTAGATGTGGATCGATTGGATTATTTGATGCGTGATAGCTTTTATACTGGAGTTGCTGAAGGAACGATTAGTATAGATCGTTTGATCTCTATGATGAATGTAGTAGATGATGAAATTGTAATTGAAGCTAAAGGAATCTATTCTGTTGAAAAATTTATTATAGCCCGGATGTTTATGTATTGGCAAGTTTATTTACACAAAACAGGAGTGGGAGCAGAATATTTATTAACGAAGATATTAAAAAGAGCTCATGAATTATATCATAATAATTTTGAAATTTGGACTACCCCTGAGTTAGAATTTTTCTTTAAAAGAAAAATAAAATTTGATGATCTAAATGAAGAGGTGATGAAACATTTTTTGATGCTTTCGGATGCAGATATATGGATTTGTATAAAACAATGGAGTAAATCAAAAGATGAGATTTTAGCGAAAATTTCAAAAATGTTACTTAATCGAAATTTGTATAAGGTAGAAGAAACTGAAAAAGAGCAGTTGAAAGATTATTTCTTAGAAGAATTAAATTTAAGTCCTGAAATAATTAAAAATGAATACTTTTCAGGAATTATTCCAGTTAAAAACTTAGCTTATGATAAAGAAAATCCTATAAAATTATTAATGAAAAACGGTCGTATAATTAGGTTGGAAGAGGTTTCAAAGCAATTAGATTTTAAAGTTTTGTCAAAACCTGTTAAAAAACACTATTTTTGTTATTTAAAAAGGAATCATAATAAATTTTAAGCTACTGATAATTTTTATTACTTTTGTCAAAATATGGAATTTAAAGCATCGCAAATAGCAGAAATTTTAGAAGGAGAGATTCAAGGAAATCCAGAAGAAACGGTTGCTACATTAACTAAAATAGAAGAAGGAAAAAAAGGAGGTTTGACTTTTCTAGCAAACCCAAAATATACACCTTATATATATGATACAGAAGCATCTATTGTTATTGTAAATAAAAGCTTTGTAGCTGAAAAAGAAATTTCATCCACTTTAATTAAGGTAGATGATGCCTATTTAGCCTTTACGAAGCTATTACAATACTATGATGAATACCGTAAAAGTTTGAAAGTAGGAATCGAAGAACCTTCATTTATTTCAAAGACAGCGAAAGTAAGTGAAAATGTTTATATCGGAGCATTTTCTTATATTGGAGAAGATGTAATAATCGAAGATAATGTAAAGATCTATCCAAACTCTTATATTGGAGATAATTCTAAAATAGGAGAAGGAACAACGATCAATGCAGGAGTTAAAATATATTCAGATACACAAATAGGAAAGCATTGTACCATTCATTCAGGTTCTGTAATTGGAGCTGATGGATTTGGCTTTGCACCCAATTCAAATAATGAGTACAGTAAAGTTCCTCAAATTGGAAATGTTATTTTAGAAGATAATGTTGAAATAGGAGCGAATACAACTGTAGATCGAGCTACACTAGGATCTACTATAATTAGAAAAGGTGTTAAATTAGATAACCATGTTCAAATAGCCCATAATGTTGAAATAGGAGAAGATACCGTTATTGCTTCTCAAACAGGAATTGCAGGATCTTCAAAAATTGGAAAAAGAGCGATGATGGGTGGTCAAGTAGGTGTTATTGGGCATTTAAAACTAGGTGATGATGTGAAAATAGCTGCTCAGAGTGGCGTTGGAAGTGATTTACCTAATGAGGCGATTGTTCAAGGATCACCAGCCTATAGTGTTGGAGATTATAAACGATCTTATGTATACTTTAAAAAATTACCTGATCTAGTAAAACGTATTAACGAATTAGAGAAAAAGTTAAATGGATAAAATTATAGCAGAAGATAAGCAGAAAACAATTGAGAAAGAAATTAAACTTTCAGGTCATGGACTTCATACAGGAGCCGTTTCTGATCTGACGTTTAAACCTGCACCCGAAAATACAGGGTTTATCTTTGTTAGAACTGATTTAGAAGGAGCGCCACAAATTGAAGCTGATGCCTTATATGTTGTGAGTACCGATAGAGGAACAACATTGGAGAAAAAAGGCGTTAAAGTGTATACATGTGAACATGTATTAGCTGCTTTGGTGGGATTAGATATTGATAACTGCTATATTGAAATGACAGGTCCAGAACCTCCTATTATGGATGGATCTTCAAAGTATTTTATAGAAGCATTAGAAAAAGCAGGTGTTCAAGAACAGGATGCTAAAAGAGAATATTTTGTAATTAAAGATACCATAAGTGTAACAGACTCTGAAACTGGAAGTGAAATCATAGCAACACCTTCAGATGAGTATCAAATCGTTACTATGGTTGATTTTGGTACTAAAGTAGTGGGAACTCAAAATGCAACACTTAAAAATTTAAAAGATTTCAAAAAAGAGATTTCCGATGCTAGAACCTTTGTTTTTCTTCATGAATTAGAACAATTAATTGATGCAGGATTGATAAAAGGAGGTGATATAAACAATGCAATAGTTTATGTTGATAAAGAGATTTCAGATGAAACTCAAGAAAAATTAAAAAAGATATTTAATAAAGATAGAGTAACCATAAAACCTAACGGTACATTAGATAATATTGATCTACATTATCCAAATGAAGCTGCACGTCATAAATTATTAGATGTAGTAGGCGATTTGGCATTAATTGGAACACGAATTAAAGGTAGAATTTTTGCAAGTAAACCAGGACATTCTATTAATACACAATTTGCTAAAAAATTAGCTAAGCATATTAAAATAGCAAAACGTAAGAAAGTGCCTGAGTTTAACATCGATATGGACCCTCCAATTCATGATATCAACAGTATAAAAAAGATGTTACCACATCGCTATCCCTTCTTATTAGTGGATAAAATTATTGAGCAAACTGATAATCATGTAGTAGGAGTGAAAAATATAACCTATAACGAACCATTCTTTGTAGGGCATTTTCCTGAAGAACCTGTGATGCCAGGTGTTTTACAAGTAGAAGCTATGGCACAAGTAGGAGGTATTTTAGTTTTAGGAAGTGTAGATGAGCCTGAAAAATATTCTACGTATTTTATGAAAATAGATAAAGTACGATTTAAAAGAAAAGTAGTTCCAGGAGATACCGTTATTTTTAAAATGGAATTATTAGAGCCTATTAGAAGAGGAATTGTACATATGCAGGGATATGCATACGTTCGTGATTCTATAGTAGCAGAAGCTGAATTAATGGCTCAAATTGTAAAAAATAAATAGACCATCCGACGTATGAATAATATGGTGAACATTCACCCAGAAGCAATTATAGGGAAAAATGTAACAGTAAGTCCTTTTACAACAATAGAAAAGGACGTAGAGATAGGAGAAGGAACTTGGATTGGACCTAATGTAACCATAATGGAAGGTGCACGAATAGGAAAAGATTGTAAAATTTTCCCTGGAGCCGTAATTTCTGCCGAACCTCAAGACTTAAAATATAAAGGAGAAAAAACCTTAACATATATTGGTGATCGAACAACCATTCGTGAAGCCGTAACCATTAATAGAGGAACAACTGCCTTAGGCTATACCAAAATAGGAGATGATTGCTTGATCATGGCAACAGTACATGTAGCACATGATTGTGTGATTGGGAATCATGTAATTTTGGTAAATGGAGTAGGGTTAGCCGGTCATATTGAAATTGACGATTATGCCATTGTTGGAGGAATGGTGCCTGTTCATCAATTTACTAAGATAGGAGCTCATACTTTAATTGCGGGAGCTACTTTAGTACGTAAAGATGTTCCACCTTATGTTAAAGCAGCTCGAGAACCAATGTCTTACGCTGGAGTAAACGCTTTAGGGTTAAGAAGAAGAGGTTTTGATAATGAACAAATTGAAACAATTCAAAATGTTTACCGGATTCTTTTCCAAGAAGGTTTATCGAATACCAAAGCAGTAGAAAAAATAAAATTAGAAATTCCTGAATCAGAAGAACGTGAAGTTATTTTAAACTTTGTTGAAAATTCAGATCGAGGAATTATGAAAGGATACTATAACGAATAAGAAATAATTACAAGAATGGCTACAACAGCAGATATAAAAAGAGGATTGTGCATCAATTATAGTAATGATGTTTATAAAATTGTAGGGTTTCAACATGTAAAGCCAGGTAAAGGTCCAGCATTTGTACGTACAAAATTAAAAAGTGTTACTACAGGTAAAGTGGTAGATAATACATTCTCTGCAGGGCATAAAATTGATGTAGTAGAAGTTAATACCAATAAATTTCAATATTTATATGATGATGATAATGGTTTTCATTTTATGAATAACGATGATTATTCACAAGTATATATTGACAAAGGATTAGTAGATAATGCTGATTTGATGAAAGAAGGTGAACAAGTTTTCATTTTAACAAAAGCAGATGATGACACACCACTTTCAGTAGAAATGCCTCAAACCGTTATTTTAGAAGTGGTAGAATCCGCACCAGGAGTAAAAGGAAATACCGCAACGAATGCTACAAAACCTGCAAAACTAGAAACAGGAGCAGAATTACAAGTTCCATTGTTTATTAATGAAGGTGAAAAGATTAAAGTAAATGTAGACGAGCGCTCGTATATTGAAAGAGTAAAAGAATAATATTTAACGAATAAATAAAATGCTCCTTACACTTTTGAAGGAGTATTTTTGTATATACCCATGAAATTTAACCGTATTTATCAATTAAAAGAAATTGCTTCGCTATTAGAAGTTGATTATGTAGGAAATGATGAATTTCCTGTAAAAGGATTGAATGAAATTCATGTTGTAACAGAAGGTGATATTGTTTTTGTAGATCATCCCAAATACTATGATAAAGCATTAGAATCTGAGGCAACTATTGTTTTAATTAATAAAAAAGTAGATTGCCCAGAAGGAAAAGCATTGCTTATTTCAGAAAATCCTTTTTCAGATTTTAATAAATTGATTGAACATTTCAATCCTTTTCAAACATCAAATCAATTACAGGCTGACTCTGCTCAAATAGGTGAAGGAACTATTATTCAACCGAATGTATTTATTGGGAATAATGTGAAAATTGGAAAGAATTGTATTATTCATCCAAATGTGACCCTATACGATAATACCGTTATAGGAGATCATGTTATTATACACGCTAATACCGTTATAGGTTCTGATGCATTTTATTATAAAAATAGAACGGATCATTTTGAACGTTTGAAGAGTGCAGGGAATGTGGTAATTCAAGACTTTGTGGAAATAGGAGCCAGTTGTACAATTGATCGAGGAGTTACAGCTTCCACAACTATAAAAAAACATACCAAACTGGATAATCAAATCCAAATTGGACATGATACCATTATTGGAGAACGTTGTTTAATTGCCTCTCATGTTGGAATTGCCGGTTGTTGTATTATTGAAGATGAAGTAACTCTTTGGGGACAAGTAGGAATGGCCAGTGGTATAACTATCGGGAAAAAGGCAGTGATACAGGCCCAGTCAGGTGTTTCTAAGTCTTTAGAAGGAGGGAAAGTTTATTTTGGTTATCCAGCAGATGAAATGCGAACCAAATTAAGAGAGTTAGCCGCAATAAGAAAATTACCCGAATTATTGAAGAAGTTAAAATAATACCTTTCTTGTCATTTTGAATTTTCCGAAAGCTTTCAAGGAGTATCGAAAAGTTATAAATTGTTATTGATATAGCAAAAATAACGTTGAAATACAGAACAAACCGTTTTTTTGCTAAATGGTATAACAAATAGACTAAAAACTTTTTCTTAATATTAAGACCTATTTCAAAAAAACATTTTATCTTTAATCATTCAAAAGAAACAAAGTAAAAACATGAGTGTTTTAGTTAATAAAGATTCAAAAATAATTGTACAAGGATTCACTGGAAAAGAAGGAACTTTCCATGCTGAACAAATGATCGAATATGGAACGAACGTAGTAGGAGGTGTAACACCTGGTAAAGGAGGTCAAGAGCACTTAGGTCGTCCAGTATTTAATACAGTAGAAGATGCTGTTGCAAAAGCTGGAGCTGATACTTCTTTAATTTTTGTTCCACCTGCATTTGCTGCAGATGCTGTTATGGAAGCTGCCGATGCTGGAATTAAAGTGATTATTTGTATTACAGAAGGAATTCCTGTACAAGATATGGTAAAAGTAAAAGAATACATTCAAGATAAGGATGTTACGTTAATTGGACCAAATTGCCCAGGTGTTATTACAGCTGAAGAAGCAAAAGTAGGAATTATGCCAGGATTCATCTTCAAAAAAGGAAAAGTAGGAATTGTATCAAAATCAGGTACTTTGACTTATGAAGCAGCCGATCAGGTAGTAAAAGCAGGATTTGGAGTTTCTACAGCTATTGGAATTGGAGGAGATCCTATTATTGGAACCACGACTAAAGAAGCGGTTGAATTATTAATGAATGATCCTGAAACTGAAGCAATTGTAATGATTGGTGAAATTGGAGGACAATTAGAAGCTGATGCTGCTAAGTGGATTAAAGCACAAGGAAATCCAAAACCAGTAGTTGGATTCATTGCTGGGCAAACAGCTCCTAAAGGACGTACAATGGGACATGCAGGTGCTATTGTAGGTGGTGCAGACGATACAGCACAAGCTAAAATGGCTATTATGGAGGAATGTGGATTACATGTAGTTGCTTCTCCTGCTGATATTGGAAATAAAGTAAAAGAAGTATTAGCGTAAGCTATATTTTATAAAAACAAAAATCCCCAACCTTTTAAAAGGTTGGGGATTTTTGTTTTTATTGAAATTATAATAAATATTGTATAGAAAGTGTTTGTATAAAAGTAATATTTAAGATTCATGAATTTATACTTATAATTTAAAAAATACCGGTTTTCAGGGATTGTTTTGAATATTGATAGGAAAGTATCTTTGAGAGTAACCAAAAAATGAAATTTATGAAGAAAATAGTTTACATTATCCTAATATTTTGTTCAATATTAGGACACTCACAAAAAAGTATAGGAGGTAAGCCTAAACTAATAGATAATTTGATAAATAATAAAGATAAAATTATTAATAATAAATCAATTGATGAAGATGATAATTTTATTTATGATGAAAATAAATATTTAAATGGAATTAATAATGTTTTACTACCTTCAATAGGTAATCAACAAATCCAACAGAAAGTCATTGAAAGTCCTGATATTGAAGATAATGTATATGGCAAAGTATTAGATTTTAAAATTAATTACTTTGATAAGGCTAAAAAGTTTGAAACACAAGATGAATTTATTTATTTAGCTAGATTTACTTCCGAATCAGCTATAGGATTACAATTTTATTTTGCTGATTTTTATTTACCAAAAGGGGCTCAATTATATATTTACAATGAAGACTCTTTAAAAATTTTAGGTGGATATACTTCTGATAATAATCCTGATTTGACTAAACTAAGTAAAGAGAGTCGTTCAATGTTTGGTACACAACCAATTTTTTCAAAAGAAGTATATATTGAATTATCAATTCCAAAGAAAGTAAAAGAAGAACCAACCATAAAATTTAACCATATTGTACATATTTTTAAAAATTTTAATAATAATTCGGATTCATCTAGGAGTGAACATTGTTATGATCCAATATATGATCAATGGAAAAATACTGAACATAAAAAAGCTATTAAATCAGTTGGATTGATATTATTTCCTTTGAGGACTAATAATCAAAATTATATGGGTACATGTACAGGAAGTCTTATTAATAATACAAAACAAGATGGAACTCCCTATTTTTTAACAGCTAATCATTGTTTTAATACAAGTAATGATATTTATACATTTCCTGAAGAAATGTTAATCATTTTTAATGATGAAAAAAGATCTGCAAATGATAATTCTGGTTTAAGTAGTAATAATAATTCTGTTTTAGGAGCTAAATTTTTAGATAAGAGTTCAGCATATGATTATGCATTACTTGAATTAGACACAGATGATAATACATTAGCTGATTATAAGGTTTGCTATATTGGTTGGGATACTAGTGAACTTAAATCAAGTGATGATTATTATGGTATACATCATCCAGAAGGATCTGATAAAAAGCTTTCAAAATTAAAAAATACTGGTGCAACAGCTTCTGAATGGATTTCAAATTGGAAAAGTGGGATTCTTGAACCTGGATCATCAGGATCTCCACTAGTAAATCCAAGTGGAAAGTTAGTTGGTGTTTTATCAAAAGGTCCAAGGTATAATTTATTATGGACTGGAAAAGTAGAAGTAGAAAGAGATGAGAATGGAAACCCTGTTCGTTTTCAAGGTTGTAGTGCTCCTAATCTATATCGAGAGAATCTTTATTTAGTAAATCATTCAAAATTTCCTATAGCCCAAATTCGACATATCATAGCTGAAAACAAATTAAGTTATACATCGCTTGGGGCTTATTGTCCAGATGATGATTTACATTTAGGTCCAGATACAGTTGGTGATTATATAGATCCTGATGGGGATGGGGATGGAGATGGAGATGGAGAAACGACAATGTTAGGAAAGGACAGATTATTTACAGCAGATGTATTAGTTACAAATAATGCATCTTCTACTTGGGGAAAAACTTTTTCATTAAGTTCAGCTAAATATGATATTTCAAGTTCTAATTATAAAAATGCTAAATATTTTGATCCAATAGTAGAAGGTGATTTTCTTATTGGTGCTTCGGAAATAGATCATACTTGGAATTATACATTTGATATTCCTATTTTTAAAATTAATGATGATAAAATTTTAACACCAATTCCATTACGAGTTAATAAGTATGGAGAAAAATCTAGAATAAAAATACATGATATTAAAAATAATGTTATAGCTATTACAATAGATTCATGGTATCCTAATTATGAAAATGTTTTTCTAGTTTATAGATTTGTTAATGATAAATGGAATTTAGAATTTGAAAGAAAAGATAGTAGATTTGATAGAATATTTTTTAATACAACTAATGAAATTATAATTGAAGATTTTAATAAACATTTTATAATTAAATATTCAAGTGGAAGATGGAATATGCATTCAAAAGAATTTAATTTTGATATATATAACCGTGTTAGAATAAAGAATACCTGGTTTAGTATAGCCGAACACTTTATTGATTCTAGAAGAATAATTAATAATGAGTTAGTTAAAAATAGAATGGTAGATAAACTTATAAAAAATAATGAATTTAAATTAATAGAAAGCTATTCAGGTGCTAATATAGACGAAAATGAATTTGAGTTATTTTTTCTAAACAAAAATAAGAATGAATTTTTTATTCAAACTATAAAGTATAATAATAGTGGTGAGGTAGTAAAAAATGAAGTAAGTAGAATTTTTTCATCTGAATCATCAAGTTTATTTAAGATAAAGGATAACTCTTTAATATTTAGGAATATAAGTAATAATAAATGGTCTTTATCTAAATTAGATAAAATAAATGGTAAATGGTCTAATGAAATAATTAAAATAAATACAGATTTTTTAAATAGTAATGGAATTAATTATACTGAAGGGAACAGAGGATATGATTTTAATAAAGATTATTTTGTATATACTAATTCAGTTTTTTCTCATCAAAGATATGGATGGAAACATTTCATGATGAATGGAAATATTAGAGAAATGAAATATTTAAATGATTCTAAAATTAATTTAAATGAAAAAACTCCTTTAGGTACTATATATCCGAAAACATTAACTCAAAATGTATTCTTTCAAAAAAAGGAAGGAGATAGACTATTCTATTCTAATACAAATCAGATGAAGCATAGGTTTAATAGTACTTTTGAAGAGGAATATTCTCCAGTAAAAACGATTGTACTAGGTGAATATTTTGATGATATTATTGATGAAAAAGTAAATTTAACACTATATGCTGATCATTCAATAATTTTAAAACCTGGATTTAAAACTCAAAAAGGGGGAGAGTTTAAAGCAGTTGCTTTAAAAAATGAAAATTATCCTGAAAATACATTTACTTTCAATGATATTTTAGATCCAAGTGGTATTTATGATAATGTAAATACGGTGACAAGTTTAAAAGTTGCAAGACCTTCTTATGGAACGATTGAAAAAGAAGTTTTAAAGTCATCTAGATTGTTAATTGATAATACTTCAATTACAGAAGAAGAAAATGATATTCAAATTTATCCAAATCCAGTAACAAATGGAGAACTTAATATATTGATGAATCTTGTAGAGAAGAGTAGATTAAATATTGAAATTATTGATATGAGAGGAAGAAGGGTTTTCAAACAAAATATAAGTAGAGTATATGAGAAAGGAAAACATACTATAACTTTAAATGTTAATAAATTACTTCCTGATACTTATTTTGTTAAAGTGCAGACATCTAAAGGTATCAAGACAAAGCAAATTATTATCCAATAAATTTAATATCTAATCTACTTTTTTTATGATATAACGAAAGAATAAAAAATAGTTTAGTTCCTCAACTAGGCTATTTTTTATATCTTGTATTCTATAGTCTAGAATATATAAAATGAAGAATCAATTAAAATATATAGTATTATGTATACTAATCTCTTGTTCTACAGATTCTCAGGAACAAGGTGAAATTAAGAATTCTCTTATAACGTTCTCTGAGGGAATGTATAAAATGGACAAAAACAAAGTATTTAATTATAGTACAGATAATTTTGTGAAAAATGAATTATCTCCTGGAATATTGAAAGTTTTAGAAATTAATGATAGTATGAATAATGTACTAGGAAAGAAGTCTCGATATAAAATTCCAAAAAGAGTTAAGGAAGCAATGAAGTCAGAAGAATTGATAATAAAAGTTATATCAATCGATCAATTACAAAATGATAAAGCAATTGTAAAGTTTACAATGAATTTAGAAGAAAAAGTTTATTGTGCTGAATTTATAAAAATAGCAAATAATTGGAAAATAAATCGTTATTGCGATAATTAATTTATTTCAATATAACTACCGTAAATGAATTATAGTATGGGAAAATTATGGATTATTTGTGTATTCTTCTTCGTCAACTGTATTCCATTTTTACCTGATGAAGTTTCTCCAAGTAAGAGTATAAATGAATCAAAAGAAAGAGAAGCTTTTATAGCAGAATATGCTTCAATAAGAAAAGAAATGAAAATTAGAGAAAAAGAATATTTAATTGACAGAGCATTTCTTGAGTATAATTGGGTGGAACAGGGTTTAATATTTGAGACAACAAAAATTAATAAAAATGCAAAAGTTTTTTATTTAATGTTAAAGGATAAAAATACAATGGAAGAAGGTGTTCAAGGGAAAGATCTTTATAATTTTGAAGACTATATTGATTTTAAAGATCACATTAAATGTTTAAATAAAAAGAAAGTATCGGGAGGGGGATTTGCTCATGGTTATTTACGTGTATCCTTTGAAGACATTCCTGATAGAATAGAATATGCTTTTAAATCAAATAACAAATGGGATACAATATATTTTAGGAAAGTAAGATAGATATCTTAAATGTATATGGAGTGGAAGAATGAAAAAGAAAAAAGCTTAGTTGGGAAGTATGACTGTATTTTGTAATGGATTTATTGATGATTTTTTATAAATAAATATGAAGAAAATAGTAATAGGTTGTGGATTAGTATTTTTAATTATAGCCTTGTTGTTTGTAGGGTTATCCTTTGCGTATAAAGGTATAACAGAGAATAATTTAGAAAATAGACTAGAAACAGTACATAATAATTGGATTGAATTGTTAGAATTACAGGACGAAAAAAATAATCTTCTAAAAGAATTAATACATGATAGTTTATTGGATATTCAATATGTTGATAGTTTGAATATGAGCTTGATAGAATATAATAAAAATAGGAACGAACTAAAGGAATGTAATCCAAAGTTTGTTTATGAGCAATATTTATCTAATAAATATATGTTACCGATTATGAAGTTTTATTCAGAAAAAAATCAATTACTCGATTTGAAATCAAAGACCTCAATTAATAATATTCAAAATAATATAGAAAAGTTAAATAAAGTTATTGATCAATATAATTTAAGTGTTAGGAGTTATAATACGTTTTATTTAACATTTCCTAATTTTATTATAGCAAAATCATCTGGTTTTAAGAAGAAAGATTATTTTCAAATCCAATTTGGAGTAGAAAATACTGATCCTAAAAGAGTAAGAGAAGAAAGAATAAAAGAGCTAAAAGAAATTGAAAAGAAGTATGGTTTAAACGAAGAATAAGAATATAAAGAAAAATAGTCTAGCTTTTCAGTTAGACTATTTTTTGTGTTTCGTTAAAAAATAACTTAAAAAGAATAAAAATAGATTATATCAAGACGGGACTTTAAAAACGTCTTGATATAATTTTTTTTTGTCTTGATGTAACGAGTGCTTTGTCAAGACAAAAAATATTTTTGTCTTGATGTTTTTTAAATGTATTATAGAAGCGGGTTTGAAGCCTACTTTTAGAAGAGTATGAACTAGTTTTTAAAAAATCAATTAAAGAGAACAATTGTTGTTATTGTATAAGGATATGAGAAAGAGATTACTTCAGGTAGGGAATTAAAAAATACAGTACCAAGATAGCTGCTATACCACCTAAAAATGTAGCCAATGCATCTTGTATATCAAAATGGGTTTTCTTAATGTATTGATCATAATATTCTTTTCCGATTGAAAAAATAGTTAAAATGATTAAATTGATTTCAATACTAAGAAAGGAACATACGGTTGAGATAAAGAATCCTACAAAAAAGTGTAGCATCTTATCAAAAGGAATAATTTCTCCATAAAAAAAGGCTTTAATCCATTTCATGTGAGCAAATATATTAAATCCTTTAAAACTGTTATAAAGAGAATTGGAATAGTGGTAGAAAAACTAATACATCTTTTTAATTTTTTGCTTTACCTGTATAAATCGTACAATTCCTATAATAAGAAAAATAGGAGATAGACATCCTAGAATGAATCCTAACCCTTCTATTTGAGCAAAGAAATCAATTTTTATAATTCCTATTGCAGAAGCAAAGAGTACAATAGCAGTTCTTGTATAGGCTAAAAAAGTACGCTCATTGGCTAGGTGAGTTCTTTCAATAGCGAGTTTATCACGCGTTGTTAATGGATTTTGCATGGGAACAAAGATACTATTTTGATTTAGATCATAGTTTATAATATGACTTTTATGATTATATCGATCAATAATTACAAGTATAAATATATTTTATTTTATATAATAGTATAATATTTTTATTTTAGTATCTTTTTTGTGATGTATTTTTGTATAGATCAAGAATGGTAAGGATAATATGATGTATTTGAGAAGGACTTTTATTGCTATTACATTTTTTACTGGGTTATGTTATGCCCAAGTTGGGATTGGTACAAATACTCCAAAGGCAATATTAGATATAGAAAGTAATAATTCAGGAGTTTTATTACCAAGGATAACAAGCGTTGAGAATATTACTTCTCCTCAAGAGGGAATGATTTATTATGATTCAACAAATAAGGCTTTTACTTATTATGATGGAATTGAATGGCACTATATTAATTTTTCTACACAACCTTTTGCTCATAATCGTAATTCAGGACAAGTAAAAATAAATGGATATAATAATGATGGAAGTGGATCACAAAAAATTTCTTTTAAAAATATTGGTGGAAATCCAGATTCAGAAGGTAATTTTAGTTTAGATCCAATTATTTTAGATACCGATGAATCGGAAGATAAAGTAACAGCAGGAGAATTATTAATTTCCTCAAGTCCTACAACTTCATGGCCTGATAATCTTTCTTCTGAATTAACAAATGAACAATTACAAGAAACAGTTTATGATTTTGAAAATGATACTTTTTTAGAGAACCCAGTTTTCGGGCAGGTTACGATTTGGCGTATCATATTATCATATAAAAAGGTGTCAGGAGCCACAGGTCTTTTATTTAGATTATATAATCCAAATCCAGATTCATCGTTTGATGAGGAAAAGTTAATACATATTTCACCAGAACACACTAAAGGAAATCTAACTTTTAATGTTGTAACAATAGGAGATGAGTTAAGTATACCCAATGAGAGTAATCCAAATTCTAAGGGATATCGATTTGAAATAGGAGCAGATGATCCAATGAAAGAAATTGTTATAGAAAGTATTACTCGTATTTCATTACAATATGATTAGGTATTATAATAAGTTTAGGTGGAGTACTAAAAAAATATAACCAAATTAAAGAATATTTATAAATCACTTTTATAATTAAATCTTATTAAAATAGAGTAGAACTTATTCTGAATTTAAGGGGATTCAAAGGTTACATTATTTTTCTACGCTCGCATAGTATATTAGTTTACTATGCGAGCATTTATATATTATTTTCTAAATTAAAAGCGAATATAATCTACAATATGAATCCCGTAACCTTCAATAGCTTTTAATACCTTAGTTGTGTTACTGATTAAACGAATATTATGAATTCCTAATTGTTTAATGATTTGAGCCCCAATTCCGTAATCTTTACCATCCATAGGAAGAGTTGGCGTATTACTTTTCCCTTGTTGGAATTGTTTAAATTGCTGTAGTTTATTTAGAACCAAATCAGGATTGGCTACATTATTAATTAAAATTAAAGCCCCTTTTTCTTCTTGATTCATAATTTGGGTTACTTTATCCATAATAGGGAATTCCCCTTTGGATAAAGAAGCAAAAAGATCATAATAATTATTAGAAGATTGAACTCGTACTGGAACACTTTCATTTTCATCCCATTCTCCTTTGGTGATAGCAAAATGAATTTGATCATTGTTGGTTTGCTTGAAAGTAGTTAAGGTAAAATCCCCAAAAATAGTTTTTACTGGAAATTCTTCTACTTTCTCAACTAAAGAATCTTTTTGCATACGGTATGCAACTAAATCCTCAATAGAAATAAGTTTTAAATCAAATTTCTTAGCAACTTCTACTAACTGAGGTAGACGTGCCATAGAACCATCTTCATTTAAAATTTCTACTAAGATCCCTGCCGGTTTTAACCCTGCTAATCGGGCCAAATCTACAGCAGCTTCCGTATGTCCCGTTCTACGAAGTACTCCTCCGTTTTTAGCTTTTAAAGGAAAAATATGACCTGGTCTTCCTAATTCATGTGGTTGGGTTTCATCTTTTACTAAAAACTCAATTGTTTTTGCACGATCATGAGCTGAAATACCTGTTGTACATCCATGACCAATTAAATCCACCGATACAGTAAATTGAGTATGATGAAGAACCGTATTGTTTTCTACCATCATATGAAGATCTAATTCATCACATCTTTTTTCAGTTAAAGGTGCGCAAATAAGCCCTCTACCGTTGGTAGCCATGAAGTTAATCATCTCAGGAGTTACTTTTTCTGCAGCTGCAATAAAGTCTCCTTCGTTTTCACGATCTTCATCATCTACCACAATGACAATTTTACCATTTTTAATATCTTCAATGGCATCTTCTATTTTATCTAATTGAATGTTTTCCACGTTATTACTTGTTATAATGAGTTGAATTTGTGTATTATAATTTGATTATTGATAGCGCTTATGCACCTTTTCGGGTTTAAATTTACGGTATAATTTTCGAAATGGTTCAAAATATTTGTCTTGATTGAATACTTCAGAATCATTATTTGCCTGAACTGTTAAATAAATACTTAAAGGGAATAATACAATAACAGGTAATAATGCACCAACAAAAGGTGGTAAAACACTGTCAACAGCCCAGTTACGTCCTCCATTTTCTAATAAAAAGAAAACAATAAATACGGTAATTCCTACAACCAAAGGCATTCCAAGACCTCCTTTTCGAATAATAGCACCTAACGGAGCTGCAATTAAAAACATCATAATACATTCAAAAGCATAAACAAATCGGTTATATTGTTCTAGAATGTATTTGTTTTCTAATTTTTCTTTACTTTCAATTTGATCTTCTCGATTTTTAAAATGTGTCTTTTCAATTCGATCAAATTGCTGAATGGTTTGTTCTAAGTTGGTAATTCTTTTTTTACGATCTAGATTATAACTTTCATAAAGAAGTTTATCGGAATTAGCTAAATCGTTAGAATTAAGAGAATCAATTTTTGGCGTGATAGCAAAGAGTTCTTTTGCTGTATTGTTCTCAAAAGTATTGTAATAGTTAGTTATTTGAACTTTTAGTGTATCAACTTGTTTGCTTAGTTCAGAAGTAGTAAGCATTTGGTAATGGTTATTAAAATCGCCCTCTTCGGAAATTTCTTGACTGAGTAAGTCTTTTATATCAAAGCGGTAAATTAAAGAATCAAAAGCAACTTTATTTCCGGGTTGTTTTTTTAGTTTGACAGAAGAAAGCCCTTTGATTTCTTCTTCATAAATATAACCATCATACAAAGTTAATTCAACGATAGGTAAAGAATCGTGGTTGATTAGAGTTCCATAGTCAGCAATAATAATTTGCTGATCACTATTAGAATTTTCTTGCATAAAAAGGTAAACCTGTTTAAGATTTTCTCCTTCTTTGCTTTCTATTCGAATAGGGTAGCCGTTGATATCAGAAAAAACACCTGGTTTTAAAGCCAAAGCTGCTTGTGATTCTAAGATACTGGTTTGCAAGTTTCGTGCTTTTTTATAAGCATCGGTTGCGATATTATCAGAAAAGACAAAGGAAACAACAGCACAGATAATACTAAAGATAAAGAGAGGTCGCATAATTCTCCATAAGGAAGTTCCAGTAGAACGAATAGCAGCAAGTTCATAATGTTCTCCTAAGCCTCCAAAAGCCATAATTGTGGTTAATAAAATGGAGAGAGGTAAAACCATCCGAACGATGGAAACCCCTAAATAAAAAATAGCTTTGGCAATAATTAAAAAACTTACACCACGACCAGTGTATTCAGCTAGTTTTTGCCAAACAAAACTTAATAAAAATAAGAAAAAAAGAATCCCGAAAACCACTATAAAGCGTCCTATAAAGGCTTTCAGGATGTAAATATCAAGTTTTTTTATCATTAGTCAATTTCCGTTATTAAATAGTCTTTATACTTATTAGTATCATATTGTAAAAGCATTAAAGGAACTGGAAAATTAGGTATGAACTTGTTTAATGTTAAGGTAGTTTGTGTTCCTTCGTTATTTTCTTCCATAACACTATATAAATCATCCGTTTTTGAATTAATTCCAATAACTACTTTCTTAGTATTTGATTTTTTTTCAGGAGTTAAAACGACATATTGAATATGGTCTTTCTTTTCTCCCATTACAATATTAAATCCTTTTTTATAAGCATTTAAAACTTTAGTAGGAGTTAGTAAAGCATCTTCGTTTTCTCCTTTTGAAATGGTTACTTCTTCATCTTCTTCAGAAATGGTATAGATTTTTTTACCATCAAAAATTTGTTTAATACCTAAAAGACTTAAATTATATTGTTCACCTTTAAGGTAAATGTAACCATGTTGTTTGTCATGTATATTTTCTTTAGCATTATCCAGACTGTAATCGAAAGTTGAATACAAGCTGGTATAGCTTTTCATTTTTTCTGTAGCTTTATTTAATAAATCTTTTCCTGATGTTTGTGCATTAATAAAAACACCAAATACAAATGCGAATACTAAAACAATTTTCTTCATAATTTCTTGATTTATTTTAGACTATCCAATAACTGTTCCAAACTGTTTTCATCTTGAATTAAAACTTGTCGTGCTTTACTTCCTTCAAATTGTCCAACAATACCTGCAGCCTCCAATTGATCAATAATTCGACCTGCTCGATTGTATCCTAATTTTAATTTTCTCTGTAATAAAGAAGCAGATCCTTGTTGTGCCATAACGATTAATCGAGCTGCATCTTCAAATAGCTTATCTCGATCGTCTAAATCTACATCAACTGCACTGGATTCTTCTCCAACATATTCTGGTAAAAGTAGTGCATTAGGATATCCTTTTTGATTTCCAATAAAGTCACAAATTTCTTCTACTTCAGGAGTGTCAACAAAAGCACATTGTAAACGTACTAGTTCGTTACCTGTGGAATAGAGCATATCTCCACGCCCAATCAATTGATCAGCACCTCCTGCATCCAAAATGGTTCTTGAATCAATTTTTGAAGTTACACGAAATGCAACACGAGCCGGGAAATTGGCTTTAATAATACCCGTAATAACATTTACCGAAGGTCTTTGTGTGGCTACAATTAAGTGAATTCCAATAGCACGGGCTAACTGTGCCAAACGTGCAACGGGTGTTTCTACTTCTTTACCTGCTGTCATAATTAAATCAGCAAATTCATCTACCACTAAAACAATATACGGTAAGAAACGATGTCCATCAGCAGGGTTTAACTTTCGTTGCTTAAATTTTTCATTATACTCAATAATATTACGAACCATAGCATTCTTTAATAACTCGTAACGATTATCCATTTCGATACACAATGAATTTAATGTGTTGATTACTTTGGTGTTATCTGTAATGATAGCTTCTTCTGAATCGGGTAATTTAGCTAAATAATGACGTTCTATTTTGGAATAAAGCGTTAATTCTACCTTTTTAGGATCGACTAAAACAAATTTTAATTCAGAAGGATGTTTTTTGTAGAGTAAAGAAGCTAAAATAGCATTTAAACCTACCGATTTTCCTTGTCCAGTAGCCCCAGCCATTAATAGATGTGGCATTTTAGCTAAATCGACAACAAATGTTTCATTTGAAATGGTTTTACCAAAAGCAACAGGTAAAGCCATTTTTTTATCGTTTTGAAACTTTTCTGATGCAATAACCGAATGCATAGAAACAATTCGGGCATTTTTATTTGGAACCTCAATACCAATAGTTCCTTTTCCTGGGATAGGAGCTATAATACGAATTCCTAAAGCAGATAAACTTAGTGCGATATCATCTTCTAAGTTCTTAATTTTAGAAATACGAACACCTGCCTCAGGTACAATTTCATATAAAGTAATAGTAGGACCTACTGTTGCTTTTATTTTAGCAATAGCAATTTTATAGTTGCTAAGGGTTTCAACAATTTTATTTTTATTGGCTTCCAATTCATTTTGATCAATCATGATATCTTCATTATCATAACGTTTCAACATGTCAATAGTTGGAAATTGGTATTTTGATAAGTCTAACGTAGGATCATATTCTCCATATTCAGAAACCAATTGATTGGCAAGATTTTTTTCAATAGTAACTTCTTCTTTTACCGTTTCAACACTCATGGATACTTCCTCTTTTGGAGTTTCAATTTCCATAGAAGGAGAAGAAGATGTTGGTTTTGATGTGTTATCTGTACTTAAATCAATGGTATCTTCTTTTAAGTCAATACTTTCTAATAAATCATCTAAATATTCAGGCTCTTGAGGTTCCTCAGGAGATGAAGATAAATCAACGGTTTGTACTTCTTGAGGCTTTTGTACAAGAGTAGGTTCCATTTCTTCATCCGTTATGGTTTCTTGAGCAAGTGGTTTTGAAGTATTTTTTTCAGTTGGAAGCGTTTCTTCTTTTTCCTGTGTTTCTTCATCTAATGACTCATTTTGTAAGGTTTCTTGTAAATTGTTTAATTTTTCTTTTGAGGATTGAATAAATTTAGTAGAAAATAATTCAAAAACAGGTTTAAAAGAAACAACACCGTAAATAATAATAGAAATAAAAAGAAGAATCGCAATTCCGATAACTCCTAGCATAGATTTTAGTGTTTCGGTAAATTCAAATCCAGTAACACCATATAGAGCATATTGAGTGGGAACAATTAAAGCTAACAATACAGGTAACCAAAAAAGAAAGAAAACACTATGAGCAAAATATTTTTTTAAAGAAACAAGTTTTATATTAAAACCGATACGAATTCCTGCTAAAATCAACAAAATAGGAAATAAAAAAGCAGTAATTCCAATTCCTAAACCTACGAACCATTGTCCAAAGAAATTTCCAACTTTTCCTAAAGCATTTTGTGCTATAATATCTTTATTGAAAAGATTACTTAGTTGTAATTGACTTTGGTCTACTTTCCAATTCATCATAAAGGAAAAGAAAGAAATGAATAAAAAGATTCCTATTCCTATTAGGATAATTCCTAAAATAAGTTTGGTTTGTTTAGAAGGAGTGGTAGTAGTCTTTTTTTTTGCTTGTTTTTTCATTTATTCTATATAGATAAAAGCAAAAATACTAAATCTATTAAGAATTACTAAAAAGTTTGGAGTAAAAAGTTAAGCAGTGAGGAAATCTAAAAATAATGATGAAGATAAAAAAAGGGGAAATCATGATAAAAATTTTCACACCTTTTTCTATTAGAATCAATATGTTTAATTAATTTTAAATCGTCAAAATAATGGAAGGATGAAAATTAATTTTAGAGTTAAATACAGTACTGTTTTTGGACAATCTCTTTATGTAATAGGAAACCATTCAAAATTAGGCAATTTAAAGGTAGATAGAGCATTACCATTAAATTTCATCAATTTAGAAGGATGGGGAACTCAGGTAGAAATACATGTGAAATCTAAAAAAGCAGTTGATTATCAATATGTTTTGAAAGATGATCGAACCGGTGTGATTTTGAAAGAGTGGAAAAAACGTTCTTTTACTATTGATCCAAAATCCCCAATTAAAAAGATGGATTTATTTGACACTTGGAGTAGTGCAGGAACTGTGGATTATAGTTTTGAGACCTCTATGTTTAATCGATTTTTACCAGACTATAAAAAACAACGTTTAACAAAGAAGAAATTTACCCATCAATTTGACATCCAAGTTCCTCTTTTAAAAGAAAACGAAACCATTGCTTTGATAGGAAATTGTGAACCACTGGGAAATTGGAACACTAAAGAAAGTATTCCTATGAAGCGAGTGGATAAGAATCGTTTTGTTGTACAACTAGATTTATCTAAAATAAAACATCCTTTTGAATATAAATATGGTATTTACAATATAAAAGAGAAAGAATTTGTTCAATATGAAGAAGGAGGTAATCGCCATGCATTTCCTGTAGAAGAAAATCATGTTTTCTATATTCATGATGAACATTTTAATCGTTCTGAAAAGGAGTATTGGAAAGGAGCAGGTGTAGCTATTCCTGTATTTTCTTTACGTTCAAAGAATGGAATGGGCGTTGGAGAATTTTTAGATTTAAAACAATTAGCCGATTGGGGAGTAAAAGCAGGAATACGTTTGTTACAAATCTTACCTGTAAATGATACCACAGCACAACATAATTGGATTGATTCTTACCCTTATGCAGCAGTATCAGTATTTGCTATGCATCCTCAATATTTAAATATTCAGGCACTACCTTATAAAATGCCTAAAACATTTCAAACAAAGGTTCTAAGAAAAGTAAAAGAACTAAATGAAAGTTTTAAAGTTCCTTATGAAGAAATGATGGAGGCCAAATGGGGATTCATTCAAGAAATTTTTGAAAAACATGCTAAAAGTTTTTTAAAGGACCCCGATTTTGTTCAATTTTTTAAAGAAAATGAACATTGGTTGGTGTCATATGCCTCTTTTTGTGTATTGAGAGATGAAAATGGAACACCTGATTTTTCAAAATGGAATACATTAAAAAAATACTCAAAAAAAGCAGTTCAGCAATTTGCTAAAGATAATGCCAAAGTTCAAATTCATTATTTTGTTCAGTATTATTTACATCAACAGCTAACGGAAGCTGTAGCTTATTTACATAAGAAAGGATTGGTATTGAAAGGCGATATCCCAATTGGAATTTACCGTTACAGTTGTGATGCATGGGTAGAACCTGAATTGTACAATATGAATATGCAAGCGGGTGCCCCACCTGATGATTTTGCTATAAAAGGTCAAAACTGGGGATTTCCAACGTATGATTGGGAAAAGATGGAAGCCAATGATTTCAAATGGTGGAAAAATCGTTTTACACAATTAGCACAGTATTTTGATAGCTTTAGAATTGATCATATTTTAGGGTTCTTTAGAATTTGGCAAATTCCTTTGCATGCCGTTGAGGGAATCTTAGGCTTTTTTGAACCTGCTTTACCTTTTTCTAAAGAAGAGCTTACAAAAAGAAATATTGATTTTGATGAAGAACGATTTTGTAAACCCTTTATTAATGAAGTTATTTTAAAAGAGCTTTTCGGTGAGCATAAAGATTTTATAAAGAAAAATTTTCTGATAGAATCGAATGGGAATTATAAATTAAAAAGAAAATTTGATACACAACGAAAAGTAGAAGCTTTTTTTGAAGAACATGAAGATGAAAAAAAATGTAAACAAGGCTTATATGATTTAATTGCGAATGTGTTGTTTATTAAAGATAAAAAAGGATACCACCCACGATATGGTTTGATAAAGACGCTCTCGTTTCGATTTTTAGAAGAGGTTCAAAAAGAATTATTGGAAGTAGTATATCATGATTATTTTTACCATCGTCATGAAGGTTTCTGGGAAGAAAAAGGATTTCGAAAATTACCCGCAATAAAAAGTGCAACCAATATGCTTATTTGCGGTGAAGATTTAGGAATGGTTCCTGCTTGTGTTCCAAAAGTGATGAAAGAATTAGGAATTTTAAGTTTAGAAGTACAAAGGATGCCTAAAAATCCTGAAACACGTTTTTTTAATCCTGCTTCAGCTCCTTATTTGAGTGTAGTTTCACCATCTTCTCATGATACTTCTACCTTGCGTGGTTGGTGGGAAGAAGATGAAGAGCAAACACAAGATTTTTTCACCGGGATCTTAAAAGGGTTTGGTAAAGCACCTAAAGTTATGAGTGGAAGGATTGTAGAAGAAGTCATTAAACATCATTTCTATAGTAATGCCATGTTAGCTATTTTTCCAATACAAGATTATTTAGGTATTGATGAAAAATTACGTTATCTGGAAATAAATGAAGAACGTATTAATGTTCCTGCTATTATTCCTCATTTTTGGAATTATCGATTACATCTAAATTTAGAAGATTTGATAAAAGAGAAAAATTTTAATAAGAAAATACATCAATTGGTAAAAGATTCAGGAAGATGAAATTATATTACGTAATAGGTATACTGAGTTTGTTGTTTGCGTGTAAGCAAGAAAAAAAGACTTCAAATGAAAAAGTAATACCAAAATATCAAATTCAAAAACTTCCTTTTATATCCAATTGGAAAATTGATTCAACTTATTTTGGAGAAATTTATTTGCCTGAAGGAGATGATTGGGTTTATGAAAATAAAAATTATTATTTAGATACATTGGAAATGAACCTTTCGAGTCAATTTATTGCGAAAGGTGATTATAGATCTGATTACCAGTCTGTTTTAGAAAAGCTAGTAGTTTCATATAAAAAGGATAGTTTACTTTATCAGAACATTCAATTTGATTCTATTGTAGAAAGAGAAAGTGATTTTGGAATAAAAATAGTTGAGTTTAAAGGAAGTTATAATAAAAACTTGTACAAAATCAAAGATTTAATTTTCCTTTCAAAAGAAGGAGTAGAAGCCATATTTACTTCTATATTAAATAAAAATAAAAACTATCAAGACTCTGTTTTAGTTGAAATAGAAAATGCATATAGATTAAAGTAAAAAGACTCTGATTTTCAGAGTCTTTATTTTTAGCTATCGATTACGTTCCAACAAGAAATCGTTTTTAGGCTTCAACCGTTTAATTGAAGTGTCCTCTTTGAGTTTTGAGGTTGTAAGTGTATCATTACCGTTATCACCTACCTCTTTTTTTATTAGAATTTCTTTTTGTGAATCCTTTTTTTTATTGAGTAAATCTTGGTTCGTTGGTTTTTCCTGAGCATAAATTGAAAAAGTAAAAAAGGCTACAGAAAGATAGAGTACATTTTTTATCATATCACGTTTATTTTATCAAGTACAATCTAATAAAAAAAAGCAGAATCAAATTAATTTAACGTTAAATGTGTTTTATTATAAAGCCGAAAAACAAAAGAAAATCGATGACTTGATTAGTAGATTCACATAGTTTTTGTAATTTCACTTTCCAATAGAAGAAAAAGAGTTAATGAGTATTGAAATTGAAAAAAAAATTCAAAATTTAAGGAAAGAATTACAAGAACATAATTACAACTATTATGTGTTAGATAATCCTTTGATTTCTGATTTTGAATTTGACATCAAGTTAAAAGAATTACAGCAGCTAGAAGAAGACCATCCAGAATTTTATGATGAGAATTCGCCTACTTTACGAGTTGGAGGTGCGGTAACTGATAAATTTAATACGGTTCGACATGAATTTCGTATGTATTCTCTTGATAATACTTACAATAAAGAAGAATTAGAAGATTGGGAAAAACGTTTGTATAAAGTTTTAGGGGAAGAGGCTGATATTGAGTACGTATGTGAGTTAAAATATGATGGAGCATCAATTTCAATACGATATGAAAATGGAGTATTAAAGCAAGCTATTACCCGTGGAGATGGATTTCAAGGAGACGATGTTACAACGAATATTAAAACCATTAAATCAGTCCCTTTAAAATTAAAAGGGAATTATCCTGATAAATTTGATATTAGAGGCGAGATTATATTGCCTTTTGAAGGTTTCCAAAAGATGAATGAGGAGAAAATTGCTAATGGAGAAGAACCTTATGCAAACCCTAGAAATACAGCTTCAGGTTCCTTAAAATTACAAGATAGTGCAGAAGTTGCCAAACGTCCTTTAGAATGTTTATTGTATTTTTTAGCAGGAGATTATTTGGGGGTAGAAACACAATTTGAATCACTTGAAAAAGCACGAAGTTGGGGATTTAAAGTCCCAAAAATTTCTGCAAAATTTAAAACTATTTCAGAAGTTCTCAAGTTTGTAAATGAATGGGATACAAAACGATTTGAATTACCTTATGAAACAGATGGTGTTGTAATTAAAGTAAATAGTTATCAACAGCAAGAAGAATTAGGGTATACCTCAAAAGCACCTCGTTGGGCTGTAGCGTATAAATTTAAAGCTGAACAAGTAGAAACGATTTTAGAATCTGTTACCTATCAAGTAGGTAGAACAGGAGCGATCACACCTGTAGCCAACTTACAAGCTGTTCAAATTGCAGGGACTACTGTTCGAAGAGCTTCACTACATAATGCTGATATTATTGACAAATTAGGTGTTCGAATAGGGGACGCTGTTTATGTAGAGAAAGGAGGTGAAATTATACCTAAAATTGTAGGTGTTAATTTAGAGAAACGTCCTAAGAATTCAATTGAATTGGAATATGCTACCCATTGTCCTGAATGTGGAACAGAATTGATGAGAAAGGAAGGGGAAGCCGCTCATTATTGTCCAAATGAAGAAGGTTGTGCTCCTCAAATAGTAGGAAAAGTGGAACATTTTATTTCGAGAAAGGCGTTAGACATTGATGGACTTGGTGGTGAAACCATTGAGTTATTATATAAAAATAATTTAATTCATAATGTTGCTGATTTGTATGAATTAAAAGCTGAACAAATTATTCCTTTAGAGCGGATGGCAGAAAAGTCTGCACAAAATATTATAGAAGGAGTAAAAGCCTCAAAAAAGATTCCATTTGAAAAAGTGTTGTATGGATTAGGAATTCGGTTTGTAGGGGAAACAGTAGCTAAAAAATTGGTGAAACATTTTAAAACAATTGATGCGATACAAAAAGCAACTTACGATGAACTGATTGAAGTAGATGATATTGGGACGCGTATTGCAGAAAGTTTGATAGAATATTTTGAAGATGAAAAACATCAGACACTTTTAAATAGACTCCAAAATTATGGTTTACAATTTAAATTAAATGAAGAAGACTTACCTACACTAGAAAGTACAGCCTTAGAAGGGAAAACTTTTCTGTTTACTGGAAAATTAACTTTATTTACTCGTAATGAAGCCCAAATCATGGTTGAAAAACATGGTGGGACGAATTTAAGTGGAGTGACAAAAAAATTGAATTATCTGGTTGCAGGAGAAAAAGCGGGATCAAAATTAGCAAAAGCAGAAAAATTAGGAACTGTGGAGGTGCTTTCAGAGCAGCAATTTTTGGATTTAATGAATTAATGTGTAATAAAAAAGAGAAAATTACGTCTAAACTAATATAAAGTTAAATATGAAAAAATTTGGAATTACATTAGCAGTATTTTTAATGACCGTTATTTTATATGGACAAACGGTTCAGATCACATCTGATAGCAAGATTAAATGGACAGGAGAAAAGGCCATAGGAACCCATTGGGGTTATTTAAGATTTGATTCAGGAGAATTAGTTTTTGATGATAATGTTTTAAAAGGTGGTCATTTTGTGGTAGATATGAAATCACTTGAAGTAAAAGATACTTCAAGTAAGAAGTTATTAGCTCATATAAAATCAGATGATTTTTTTGATGTAGAAAATTATCCAACTGCTGAATTAGATTTTAAATCGGTTGATGATTTGGGTGATGGGCATTATAAAGTAACAGGAAGTTTTACTATAAAAGGAAAGTCGAATGATTTAAGTTTTAAATTGACTGTAGAAGAAAAAAAAGCACACTCATCTTTTAAGTTTGACCGTCAAGAGTTTGATGTGAAAATGAAGAATTCAGTCAAAGATGCTATTGTCTATGATGATATAAAATTAGATATTGAATTAAAGTGGTGATTGTAATAGTTTAGTATTAAGTGGAATTTTTTAAATTCCACTTTTTTTATTTTATAAATCAAAATACTAAAATTTTACAGATTGTATAATTCTAATATTAAGTTTACATTTGCTTCATAGTTAAATTAATTATGAATTATCTCAGAAGAGGTCTTACCTTACTTTTTTTGATTGTAAATATTATATTGATAGCTCAAATTAAAGAGTATTCAACACTTCAAGTGGATTATTTTCATGGAAATTTAGTAAAGCATAACCCAGATGTCGCACACTTAGTAAAAGGTCATCCGTCAGGTATTATTTTAAGTTGGAATAAAGAAACTACTGGAGAAAATGAATGGGAAGAACGATTGAACTATCCTGATTTTGGAGTATCTTTTATTTATCAAGACTTTAAAAATGATGTTTTAGGAGAAGATTATGGATTATACGGTCATTATAACTTCTATTTTGGAGATCGTACAAGAGATAAAAATGATTTTTTACTACGTTTAGGAGTAGGACTAGCCTACAATACCAATCCTTATGATAAAGTAGAAAATAGTAAAAATACGGCTTTTGGTTCTCATATTACAGCTAGTATTTATGCCATGGCAAATTATAAACGAAAAATTACTAAAAACATTAGTGCTCAAACAGGACTTACATTTATTCATTACTCCAATGGTAATACCAAAGCACCCAATAATGGAGTAAATCTTTTAGGCTTAAACGTAGGGTTAAATTATGAGTTGAATTCAGTAGAAAAAGAATATCAACATAGAGAAAGAACTATTTTTAAAGAGCCTATTAAATATAATATTGTACTACGAGGAGGAGCTAATGAGGCTGATGTTGTGAATAGTGGATTATATCCTTTCTTTACAGCATCTTTTTATGCAGATAAACGTTTAAGTCATTTAAGTGCGGTTCAATTAGGTGCTGATGTATTTGTTTCAGAGTTTTTAAAAGAATATGTTAAGTATAAAAACTCTGTAGACAATGAAAATAATAATCCTAATGAATATGTTCGCGTGGGAATTGTAGCTGGACATGAATTGTTTATTAATAAATTATCTCTTTTAACACAATTGGGTGTGTATCTATATGATCCCGTTGGTTTCGAAAGTGCTATTTATGAACGAATTGGTTTAAAACGATACTTTGGTAAAAAAATGTTTGGAACTATTTCTTTAAAAGCTCATGCCGCTAGAGCTGAAGCAGTAGAATTTGGAATTGGAGCAAGGCTTTGAGTTTGGTTGTTGGTTGTTGGTTGCGCGATTTGTCATCCCGAACTTGATTCGGGATCTATGTTGAAGAATTAAATGAATAAAACTTTTAATGTTCATATAGATAAGTAATTAGAAAGGAATAAATAATGAAAAATAAATTTAATATTATTATAATCAGTCTTTATGTTATTACATTATTTTCATGTGATAGTAAAGATGCAATAGATTGTTTTCAAACAGCAGGAACAACCATTCAAGAAGAAATTGAATTAGAAACGTTTTCAAAAATAGTAGCAGAAGAGGAAGTTATTGTAATTTTAAAACAAGGAGATCAACAAAAAGTAGTAATAGAAACAGGTGAAAATTTATTGAATGATGTAAAAGCCTATGTAGAAAACGGTCAGTTAATTTTAAAAAATGAAAACAGTTGTAATTATGTACGTGATTATGAACTGACAAAAATCTACATAACATCTCCTAATCTTACGGAAATACGTTGTGCCACTAATCGTTACATTAAGTCAGAAGGAACATTAACGTATCCTAATTTAACTATTTTATCAGAAAATTATAATAGTGATTATTTAGCCTCTGGAGATGTAGAATTAATTTTAGATTCTGAAAAAGTATCAGTTGTAGCTAATGGAGTTTCTATTTTTAAGATTTCAGGAAAAGCCCAACAATTAAGTCTTAATTTTGCTGCCAACGATTGTCGTTTTGAAGGAGGTGATTTTATAGTAGATCAAGTTCAAGTGAGTCATAAAAGTTCAAATGATATGATTGTTAACCCACAAACTTCATTGAGAGGTACAATTTATAGTGTAGGAGATGTGGTTTCTAAAAATCGTCCAGGAACCATAGAAGTGGAAGAACGTTATAAAGGAAAATTAATTATTGAAGAATAAAATGGTTTATTTTATAAGTATCTTATTGTTAGTAGGAGTCATAGCTATTGTAGTATTAAATCACCCTGCTTTTGGTGCAAATCCTAAAGGAAAACGTCTAGAACGTATTAAACAATCCAAACAATTTACAAATGGAAAATTGAATTTTCCAGGGAAACCTATTGTTGTAGCTGAAGGAAAAGATATGCTGAAGTTTTTTCAATTATTCTTTAAAAAAGTTCAAGATAGAATACCTTCCAATCCTATAAAAACAGTAAATCCTAATTTTATAGAAAATTCTTCTGAAGAAATAGAATTTACTTGGTTTGGTCATTCATCATATTTGATCCAAATAGAAGGAAAAAATATTTTAGTTGATCCTGTGTTTAGTGAAAGAACTTCACCTTTTGAATTTATGGGACCTAAAGCATTTAATGGAACGAATTTTATTAATATAGATGATTTTCCAAAACTTGATATTATTTTAATTACACACGATCACTACGATCATTTGGATTATCTAGTAATCAAAAAGTTAAAAGATAAAGTCACGACTTTTGTAACTTCATTGGGTGTTGGAGCTCATTTAGAAAAATGGGGAGTGGCTTCTGAAAAAATTATAGAATTGGACTGGCATGAAGAAGCGAAGGTAGGTGATTTTCAATTTACAGCACTTCCTGCTAGACATTTTACTGGAAGAGGTTTAACCAATCGTTTTTCAACTTTGTGGAGTGCTTTTGCGTTAAAAACAACTTCTAAAAATCTTTTTCTAGGAGGTGATTCAGGTTATGGGGAACATTTTAAAGAAATTGGAGAACAATACGGTCCTTTTGATTTGACCTTTATGGAAACAGGTCAATACAACAAGTTATGGTATGATATTCATAGTATGCCTGAAGATGCGGTAAAAGCACATATTGATTTAAAAGGTAAAATTATGATGCCAGTTCATTGGGCAAAGTTTCCATTAGCTTATCATCCGTGGATAGAACCCATTGAACGTGTTAAACAAAAAGCTCAAGAATTAAACGTAACTTATATTACGCCTCAACTTGGGGAAAAGGTTCAACTAAATAAAGAACTACCTAAAAAAGAATGGTGGAGATCTCTATAAAATAGTCAAATGGAACAAGAAATACCTAGAATAGATTTTAACAGTAGTCATGACCTTGGTATTGAAGTGATGACTTTCTCTGAACTTTTTGAAAAATTAACTCAGTCCAATACACACGATCCTTTTGCAGTACATAAAATAGAATTTTTCTTTATTTTAATTGTATCCCAAAAATCATATACACATTATGTTGATTTTAAATCTTACACACTAGAAGAAGGAAGTGCTCTTTTTATTGCTAAAAATCAAATACATCATTTTACTAAAGAATTGTCTACTTCTGATGGATATTGTATAGTCTTTAATCGTTACTTTATTGGTGAAAATTATTTCTTACCTGATAACCTTAAATTGAACAGGTTATTTAATTACCATATTGAGACTCCTGTAATTCATCAAAAAGAAATGGGAGAAGATAGCTTTATTGGTATTGCATCTAAATTGTATGATGAATTCATTTTTCCAAATGACTTTGCTAAAGTTGATATTTTACATGCCTTACTTCATTATTTATTATTAAAAGGTGAAAGAGCAAAAGAATTTCAGTCTATAAAAGGAGTTAAGGTACATTGGTTGGAGATTTTTAACCAATTTAAAGATTTACTTGAAAAAGAATATGCAAGAACTAGAAATTCAAGAGTTTACGCATCAGAATTATTAATTTCATATAAATTTTTAAATGAAATTGTGAAAAAGCTTACAGGAAAAACAGTCAAAGCTTTTATCGATGATTTCGTAGTTACTGAAATTAAACGTTACTTGGTCTCAACTTCTTTATCAGTAAAAGAAATAAGTTATAAAACGGGCTTTGAAGAACCAGCTAATATGGTCAAATTTTTTAAAAAAAATACCCACATAACACCATTTAAATTTAGAAAACAATTATAGCTGGTTACATTTTTACTGTTTTTTTATTCATTTTGATTATAATGTAATGATAAAATAATTCTAATTTTATACTATCAAATAATATTACGAAATAAATGAAAAAAATTAAATTATTAGTACTCTCAATGATAGGGTTATTTGTTACAAGTTGTAGCAGTAGTAAATCAGTATTAGAAGTTACAAGTTACCAATTAAAACCAACTGCTGACACATCTATATTTAATAAATTAGATGGCGAAGTAGAAAGTAATTATACAAGTAAACAACCTGGTTTTATTAAGCGTCAAAGTGGTGTAAATGAGAAAGGGGAATATGTTGTATTAGTGTATTGGAAAACACTTGAAGATGCAAAAGCATCTATGCAAAAGTTCATGGGAGATTCGTCTGTAGCCGATTTTGCATCGATGATTGATGGTTCGACTATGAAAATGGCTCGTTATAGTACAAAAGACCAATTTAAAGCTAATAATAGCCAGTTTGTTGAGGTAATGTCGTTTAATACCAAAGAAGGTGTAAATAGGGAGGTCTTTGATAAAATCAACAAAAAAGTAGAAACTGGTTTTTCGGCGAAACAAAAAGGGTTTTTACAACGAATAACTGGAGTAAATGAAAAAGGAGAACAAGTTGTTGCTGTATATTGGGATAACAAAAGTGATTCAGATACTGCTTTACAACCCTTTATGAATAATCCTATTTCTAAAGAATTTATGGGGATGATGGATCAATCTTCTATAAACATGGGACGTTATCAAACATTAGATTCCTTAAAAAAATAATTAATATAAAGAAAGAATCTCAAATTATATTGAGATTCTTTTTTAACAAATAGTTTATAAAAAAGATGAGTGATGTATCAATTTGTCCAACCTGTGGTGGTAAAGCCAAAATAAAAGAGAAAGCAGGAGAAGTTTCTTATCAAGCAATTCAAGATGAAGAAGCTTTTAAAAAAATAGTTCAGATAAAAAAAGCAATGCTTAAATTTCAAGAAAAAGCTAATCAACTTGAAAAAGAACTAGAAATGATAAAATCAAATCAAAAATAGAATACATGAAAATTGCAGTAACATCCGCAAGTGGACAGTTAGGGTCTGCTATTGCAAAACAATTGATAAAAGAAATTGGTGAAGATAATGTAGTTGGGATAGCACGAACACCTGAAAAAGCAAAACATTTAGGGATTGAGATTCGAGAAGGAGATTACAATAATCGTCAACATTTTGATGATGCTTTAAAAGATATTGATACAGTGCTTTTGGTTTCGGGAATGGATGATCCTGAAAAAAGAATTCAGCAACATAGAAATGTAATAGAAGCTGCAAAAAGTAATGGTGTACAAAAAATAGTCTATACTAGTATTATAGGAGATGAAAATGCAACGGCATTTAATCTGGTTGTAAAAAGTAATCGACAAACGGAGAAAGATATTCAGGCTTCAGGACTTCAATGGGCGATAGGTAGAAATGGAATTTATATTGAACCGGACCTTGAATATATTGATCAATATGTAAAAGATGGCGAAATTAAAAATTGTGCAGGAGAAGGAGAATGTGCCTATACAAGTAGAGGAGAGTTAGGGTATGCTTATGCACAAATGTTATTAAGTGAAAAGCATAATAGTCAGGTTTATAATTTAGTAGGAACGCCGATTACTCAAAGTAAATTAGCGGAAATTATAAATCAAGTATACGGTACTCATTTGCCTTATCGTGCTGTTTCTATTGAAGAATATGAAGAAGAAAGAAAAGAAGCATTAGGCGATTTTTTAGGGACTATTATAGCGGGTATTTATGAAGGGATTCGAAAAGGAATATATAATACTGCCTCAGATTTTGAGAAAGCGGCAGAAAGACCTCACAAAACACCAGTAGAAATGATAGAATCCATAAAGAATAGATAAAAAGTGTGAAATGGAGTATAAAAATTATAGTAATAGAACAGTTTGGATTCATTGGTTATCAGCATTACTCATTTTTGGTTTAATCTTTACAGGGATAAAGATGGAGCATCAAGCTGTTAGTGAAAGTAAATTTTCATTATATAAAATACATTTTTTATTAGGAGTTGTTACATTCGTGTTAACTATAATTCGTGTTTTATTTCTATTTAAAGATCCGAAACCTGTTAATTTGTACCCTAAAACATCCTTTAGAGAAAAATTTAGAAATGGAGTTTACAAAGGTTTTTACATTACAATATTGTGGATGTGTATATCTGGTATAGCATCTTTATCACTTGAAGGAATTTTACCTGCATTACGATCAGGAGATTGGGTAGATTTACCAGAAATTAATGCAGATGGTTTCCATCCTATTATGCTTTCACATCATATAGTTGCTAAGTTTATATTTTTATTATTAATATTTCATGTGGTGGGATTCTTAATTCATTTAATTCAAAAAAAAGAGAATACACTTAAAAGAATTTGGTTTCATAAGTTACCAAAGTGAAGATATTATGAGACTTAGTAAAACTTTAAGTTTTATAGAATACTATTTCTAGCCTACTTTTATCCAAAAACAAGCTTGTTTTCAATCGTAAACAAGCTTGTTTTTTTAATATTTCATAATATACTGATATACAGTGTTTTGTTTTATATCGTATAGGAATCTCCAATATTAAGCAAAATCAATTCCTTTTTCTTATCCATGAATGCCTTTTGAGCTTTTTGTTTAGAGATTTCAATAGGAGGGAATGTATCATAATGACAACCTATAACTTTGCTACATTCAATAAAATCAGAAGCAATAATTGCATCTTTATAACCCATTGTAAAATTATCTCCAATAGGCAAAATAGCCAAATCTAATTGAGCCCATAATGGAATCAATTTCATGTCATAAGTTAATGCAGTATCACCTGCAATATAGATTGAATCATCTTTAGTCGTTAATAGAAATCCTCCAGGTTCTCCGCCATAACTTCCATCAGGAAAAGAACTTGTATGGGCAGCTGTTGTATATTTAGCAGAAAAATCTTCTGCTTTAAAAGTTCCACCATGATTTAATGGATGTGCTTTTAAGCCTAAATTAGTATAGTGCATATAAATTTCATAATTAGAAATAATGGTAGCATCATTATTTTTTGCAATGGTTTCTACATCTAAAATATGATCTTGATGAGCATGTGTAACTAAAATATAGTCTGCTTTAATTGTATTAATATCAATATGTTCAGCTAAAGGATTTCCTGTGATGAAAGGGTCAACGATAAGTTGTATGTTATTAATTTCGATACCAAAGCATGCGTGACCGTAGTATGTAATTTTCATAAATCTATGTTTTAATGATGGGTTTGAATGTTTAAAAATAGAAAATAATTAGTAATTAATAAGTAAGAATTAATAATTATTAATGAATAAGTATTAAGATTAACTTGAGATAGTTTTGATCAATAACAATTTACAATATATTAAGGCTTACTCCAAGAAGAATACTTACAAAGAAAGTGGTTAGTGCTACTTTTTTTAGCTCTGAATCCAATTCTTTTGGTTCTGTTGTTTTCATTACCTTTTTTAAATGAATCAACATAGGAATTAAGAAAATATTAAAAGCTAACGCATCCATTCGGTTGATGAGTAAACAATAAATTGTTAATAATAAAAAGGGTGTGATAATTAAAAAAGTATGGTATCGTTTGGCTTTTTGAAAGCCCATTTTAACTACTAAAGTATTTTTACCTGCATTTCGATCGGAATTTAGATCGCGCATATTGTTTAGGTTTAAAACAGCTGTGCTTAATAAACCAATGGCTGTAGCAGGTAATAAAAGCAATCCATTAAAGTGATGATGAAATAAAAAATACGTCCCTAAAACAGCTAGTAATCCAAAAAAAAGAAAAACAAAAATATCTCCTAAACCACGATATCCATAAGCTGAATTTCCTACAGTGTACTTAATAGCGGCTATAATACTTGCAATTCCTAATCCAAAGAAAAGAAGTGAGTAAAGTAGATTTTCTTCACCAAAAGCTAAATAAATTAAATAAATTGCTGAAATAATAGACAAAGAAGAAAGAAAAAGTATGGCATTTTTCATTTCTTTTTGAGTGATAGCACCACTTTGAATCATGCGTTTAGGTCCAATGCGCTCTTCATTGTCTGTTCCTTTAACACCATCACCATAATCATTAGCAAAATTGGATAATATTTGAAAAAGTATGGTAGTTAAGCAAGCTAATGCAAAAATAGACCAATTCCAGTAACCTTCATACTTTGCAATAAATCCTCCTAAAACAATTCCTGATAATGATAGAGGAAGTGTTCGTAACCGTGCTGCTTTTACCCAATGAATCATGTTGATTGTTTTCTATGCGCAAAAATAGACTTAATTGATAAATTTACCTAATTAGGTTAAACAGAAGTTGTAGTAAATCTTATTTATATGAGACTTCAACCTTAAAGTTTTCCCTTAAATTTGTATCAATGAATAAAAGGAATGTAAAGGGAAGGGGAGCAAGAATCAATATAACGAATCGGTTTGAAAAATTAACTCATGAAGACTTTGATGACGGATGGTTTCAAGAAGAGGAAACTTCAAATCGAACGAAATTTATTGAAGTCTATCCTAAAACGATTTTGAATAAAGTAACAAGTCCTGATCTTGCTTTTGAATACTCCATGAATCCTTATCAAGGATGTGAGCATGGGTGTACGTATTGTTATGCTCGAAATTCACATGAATATTGGGGGTACAGTGCAGGGCTTGATTTTGAGCGAACTATTTTAGTTAAAAAGAATGCCCCAGGATTATTAGAAGAAAAATTAAAAAATAAAAAATGGAAAGTAGTACCTATTTTCCTATCAGGTAACACAGACTGTTATCAACCTTGTGAGAGAATTTATGAAATTACAAGAAAATTGTTAACCGTATTGTTGAAATATAAACATCCAGTATCCATTATCACAAAGAATACTTTAATTTTAAGAGATTTAGATATTTTATCTGAATTGGCAAAAGATCGTTTGGTACGTGTAACATTGAGTATGACGACCATGAATAAGGAACTCCAGCAGAAATTAGAACCTAGAACCAGTACTTTTGAAAAGAAAATAAAAGCAATACAATTACTTACAGAAAAGGGGATTCCAACTTCAGTAATTATGGCACCTATAATACCCGGTTTGAATAGTATGGAAATTTTATCTTTAGGGAAGAAAGTGAGTGAAGCAGGAGCTTTAAGTTTTCATTATAATGTGATTCGATTAAATGGTCAAGTAGAATCAATTTTTAAAAATTGGTTGTTAGAAATGTACCCTGATCGGTATGATAAAGTAATACACTTAATAGAAGATTTAAGAAAAGGAGATCTACAAAAAAATAATTTTCATAGTAGAATAGTGGGAGAGGGAAAAATTGCAGATATGATTGCTAATATGGTTAAACTTGTAAAAAACCAGTACTTTAGTCATAAGTCAGTTCCACCTTTTAATCTTTCATTATATGATGCTGATTATGGAAGTTCTCAGTTAAAATTGTTTTGACATTGAAATTATAAATATTTACCTGACGTTGATAAGCAGTCAGGTAAATATTGTTATAAAAAGTTTAAATTCGAGGTAAATCACCTTCACCTTTTGAAGGTAAATTAGACATACCCATTAGAAAATGATCTACATGGTAAGCACATTCACGTCCTTCTGATATGGCCCATACAATTAGAGATTGCCCTCTACGCATATCACCTGCAACAAAAATATGTTTTTTAGAAGTTTGGTATTGTTCATTCGTAATATAGTTGCTTCTATCATCCGTTTTGATATCGAATTGCTGAGCTAATGTATTTTCAGGTCCTGTAAATCCTAGAGCTAGTAAGGCTAATTCGCAAGGCCATTCTTCTTCACTTCCTTCAATTTCTTGGAAAGAAAAGCGTCCAGTTTTATCTTTTTGCCATTCCACACGAACTGTTTTTATTGCTTTTAGATTTCCTTTTTCATCTGCTATAAACTCTTTTGTATTAATATTCCATTCCCTGTCAGTCCCTTCTTCATGTGAAGTTGTGGTTTTTAATCTTCTAGGAAAAAAAGGCCAAGGTTGATTTTGAGGGCGATGTGTTGTGGGTTTGCTTAATAATTCAAAATTAGTAATGGTTTTTGCTCCATGGCGGTTAGAAGTTCCAATACAATCAGAACCGGTGTCACCACCTCCGATTACAATTACATTTTTACCTTTTGCAGAAAGTTCTACTTGATCTTTTTCTTCACTTTCGTAGGAATAATCTTGATTATGATGATTACGTTTGTTTTGTTGTTTTAAGAAAGACATAGCTTGATGTACACCATTAATTTCGATACCTTCAATAGGTAAAGATCTTCGTTGTGTTGAACCACCAGCTAAGACTATAGCATCAAACTCATCTAAATCACCTACCGCATAGTTTTTACCAACTTCAACTTGGGTTTTAAAAACAATTCCTTCTTTTATTAAAA